>JBGQGH010000042.1:0-23806 GCA_041497315.1 Terriglobia bacterium
AGGTTATGTGCGGCCTCTCCGTCCGTCTGCTGCATGTCTCGCACTTGATAGTCCTTTTCGGTGTCCCCTTCACTCATGCGGAAGTCTTCCACAGCACTTCAGCGTCGCTGCGGCGCACGTAATCGGCATCCAGAGTCAGCGCGTCGGCGAGTTTCCCGCGCTGCGCCTTCGCGTAGCCCAACTTCCCGATCACCGGCGCGAGAGCGGCGCTCACGACTTCGATCTCGATTGTGCGATCTGCGGTACTTGTGAGATACGCGGCGAGCACATTCGGCGTAGGACTTGCGAGAGTTGTATCGCGGACGCCCGCTTCGTCGCGCAGCCAGGCCAGGTACTCGGTGGGCGACATCACGACAGTCTCGCTCAGGCTCTCTAGTTGTTCCCCGCGCCGCTCGTACAGTCCTCCGTAAACCTCACCTCGGCGTGCATCCAAAAACGGCGCGATGAGTCCTCCCGCGCTTTTCGATTGCGCCGCGACGGCCTCAAGAGCGTTCACCGCCGCGATGGGTTTGCCAAACACTTCGGCCCACCCCTTGGCCGCGGTCAGGCCGACCCGTAGGCCTGTAAAGGAGCCGGGCCCGGCCGCAACGGCGAACAAATCGAAGGCCTGCAATTCCAGATTTGCTTCAGCCAAAAGCGAGTCCAAATGGCGGAAGAGTCGCGAGGAATAGGGGTCTTCTCCGGCGAGTGGAGCCTCCCGGATGACTCTGAGATCCTCAACAATCGCCAGACTACCAACCGCGGTGCTCGTATCCAGCGCTAAGATCAGCATGACGCGTTCATTCTAGCTGAACCGTGGGACTTCTGCCGCTGCGGCCGGCGCGAAAGGGTACTGCAATTCGAGTTCCAATCCCGCAAGGAAATTCTCCCTAACTGGCTGATTTTAGAAGGAATATCTTGACACGGATTCCCCACGGGCCTAGAATGAAATTGCTTTCCACCAGGGGGGAATCCAAGACATGGATTACAAGATTGGCGACAAAGTCGTCTATCCGAACCACGGTGTCGGCATCATCGAGCAGATCAGCTTCGGCGTATTGGAGGGTAGGACCGAAAGATACTACATGCTGCGCATTGCTTCGACCGGCTTGAAAGTGATGGTACCGGCCACCAATGCGATCACCGTCGGCCTGCGCCCCGTCGTACGTTCCGGAGAAACATCGAAAGTCCTCAGCTATCTCGAAACAGGCAAGTACAACTCCCACCACGACTGGAAGCACCGCTTCAAGGAAAACTCCGAGCGCATGCGCACCGGCTCGTTGATCGAAGTGGCGGCCGTGCTGAAGAGCCTCGTGGCCCTCAGCCGTACGAAACCGCTGTCGTTCCGCGAGAAGAAGATGCTGGAGCGCGCGAAGTTTCTCCTGGTCAGCGAAATGGCCACGGCCCGCAACACCAGCGAGCAGCACATCGAAGTCGCGGTGGTGAAATCGCTGGCCAAGGCCAAGCTGCAGATGCCCGAAGCGACGGAGAGAGTGGAAGTCTAGGCTCGCGCCACTCACCCCTCAGATTCACAGGCTTGAATTCACGCACGGAGGCCTGCCTTCCGAACGGAGGCAGGCCTTTTTTATTTGCAGAGCTTCCTGCGCCGAGAGGGTTTGCCCCAGCCGCCCCCACCGGGTGTCTCCAGGCGCAAGACCGCTCCCGCGTCTGCGTAGAACGAGCACTTGGACGGGAGCATGCGCGTCTTGCCCTTCACGATGAGCTGATTCTTGCCGGGTGCGCCGGATTTGCCGCCGAACAGACCATAGGGGCCAAATTTGCGCCGGTCACAGAGAAAGCCCACCTGTGCCGGAGTGAGGAGCTCGATCTCTTTGATGATTCCTTCCCCGCCGCGGAATTCTCCCGCGCCGCCGGAGCCGCGACGCAAGCCGTAACGCCGTACGCGCACCGGGTAAGCATGCTCGAGGACTTCAATGGGCGTATTCAGCGAATTCGTCATGTGCGTGTGAATGCCGCTGATGCCGTCCTTGCCGGGCCGCGCACCCATCCCGCCGGCGGTGGTTTCGTAATAGGCGAATGGGGCGCCGCCGAATCGCGGATCGGCGCCGCCGAGGGTGAAGTTGTTCATGGTACCCTGGCTGGCGGCGGGAATGCGCGCAGGGATGGCGCGAGACAACGCGCGCAAGAGCGTGTCCACCATGCGCTGAGAGGTCTCGACGTTGCCTCCTGCAACCGCGGCAGGGGGACGCGCGTTGACGATGGTGCCTTCGGGAGCGATGACGCGGATCGGCTCGAGAAGGCCGGAGGTAGCGGGCACCTGCTCGTCGAGCAGGCAGCGAAAGACGTAGTACACCGCGGATTCGGCGATGGCGGCGACGGCATTCACGCTGCCGGCGCATTGTGGCGCCGAGCCCGTGAAGTCCACTTCAGCGCGCTCGCCTCGAATCCGAATCGTCACCCGGATGGGAAGAGGGCCGGGACCGATGCCGTCGTCGTCGAGGCAGTCCTCGCCGCGATAGGTGCCGTCTGGAATTCCGCGCAGGACGGCCCGCGTCATTCGGGCAGAGTATTCGAGCAAATGTCGGCCGTAGGCTTCGACTTCGCGGCGGCCGTACTTCGCGACGATCTCCGCCAGACGCCGCTCACCGATGCGGCACGCGCCGATCTGCGCGGTGAGGTCGCCTTCACGCTCGCGCGGCGTGCGCACGTTGGCGAGAAGCATTTCGAGAATGTCGCGGCAGACTTTTCCGCCGGAAAGAATCTTTACCGGCGGAATGCGCAGGCCTTCCTGAAACACTTCCTGCGCGAGTCCCATCGAGCCGGCCTGCGCGCCGCCGACATCGGCGTGATGAGCGCGGTTGGCGACGAAGAACATCGGCGCGCGCCCGCCGGTCAGATAGACCGGCATCACCATGGTCAGATCGGGAAGGTGCGTGCCGCCGGCGTACGGATCGTTGAGAAGCGCAACGTCGCCGGGCGCGAGCTTCAGGGCGGCGATGGCTGCTGCGACGGACATGGGCATCGAGCCGAGGTGCACGGGCATGTGGTCGCCCATGGCAAGAACTTTGCCCGCGGCGTTGAAGACGGCACAGGAGTAATCCCGGCGTTCCTTGATATTCGGCGAGAACGCCACCCGACGCAGCGCCGCGCCCATCTCTTCGGCCACAGAGTGATAAAGATTCTTGAAGATTTCGAGGCGCGTAGGGTCGAATTCCCCGGGAATGCCCTTCTTCGTCTTTGCTCGCTTGGGCATCAGTTCCTCGCTCGCTTCTCTCCGTCCGGCGTAAGAATCAAATTCCCGAAGATGTCCACGCGGCCCATCCAACCCGGTGGAAGAACTGTCGTGGCGCTGTATTCAGTGACGATCGCGGGGCCGCGGAAGCGGTGGCCGGCGCCGAGCTTCGCGCGATCATAAACCGGCGTTCTGTACGCTCGCCCACTGAAGATTCCGGGGCGAAAGTTGACGATCGCGCTCGTGACGCTTGTGCGCGATCGCCGCTCGCGCGGCAATTCCGGTTTCGGTGTCGCGCCAATGGCGCGGATGCGTACGTTCACGATTTCGGTTTGCCGAGAGGGATCGGCGTAGCCATAGCGGCGCTCGTGCGCGCGGTGAAATGCGCCGATGAAATCTCCGCCCGCCGGCACGACCAGTTCATAAGCCTGGCCCGAATAGCGCATGTCCAAACAACGTTCAATCCGCACGCTTCTGCTTGCAAAACCTTCCCCGGACATTTCGCGCAAGGCTTGCCGCTCCAGTCGCGCAAAGGCCTGCGCAAGCGGTGCTCGAAGTGCGTGTCGATTTTCGACGGCCAAGCGCACGGTCTGCGAGAGGTCCTTGGCCACGTCAGCGCGCAAAATGCCGAGCGCGGAAAGTCCTCCTGGAAACTTGGGGATCAGAACGCGCGGCATTTCCAGAGCGGCAGCCAGTTCGCAGGCGTGCAATCCGCCCGCGCCGCCGAAGGCGACCAGCGCGTAGTCTCGCGGGTCGTAGCCTCTCTCGACGGAGATCACGCGAATCGCTTTTTCCATGACGGCGTTGGCCACGTCCACGATACCTTGCGCGAACTTCTCGATGGAACGCATCGGACCGGCAGACTTCGCCATCCATTTACGCGCGCGCTGCTCGTCGAGCTTGAATTCGCCACCGAGAAAACCTTCCGCCCCGATGCGTCCCAGGAACAAGTGGGCATCGGTGACCGTGGGGCGCTCGCCGCGGCCGTAGCAGATGGGGCCGGGATCCGCTCCAGCGCTTTCCGGGCCAACTCGCAAGGCGCCCGCGCGATCGAACCGGGCCAGCGAGCCGCCGCCCGCGCCGACGGTTTGGATATCGAGCATGGGCACGGCCACGGGCAAATCGGCAACCTGGGATTCATTCGTCGTCCGCAGAGCGCCCTCAAGGAGAGCCACGTCCGTCGAGGTACCGCCCATATCCAACGTGATGACGCGATCGAATCCGGCACGTTGCGCGACATACTGCGCGCCGAGAATCCCACCGGCTGGCCCCGAGAGGATGGTGCGCACGGGCTCGCGCGAGGCGACGCCCGCGCGCACGATTCCTCCGCTCGATTGCATGATGCGGACTTGCACTTTGGTGCCGGGGTGAACCCCTCGCGCGCGCGCAGCATGCCGCTCGATGTCCGCGAGAAAGCGGCTCATGACCGGCACGAGATACGCGTTCACAACAGTTGTGGCCGTGCGCTCGAACTCGCGGAACTCCGGAAGGATTTCGTGAGAGACGCTGACGGCCATACCGGCCGCGCGCAAGGCTTTTGCAAGCGCGCGCTCATGCGTGGGATTGGCGAAGGAGAAGAGCAGGCAGACGGCCACCGCGTCGGGGCGGCTGCGCGCGACCTGACGAACGACGCGGACGAGTTCGGAGCTCGTTGGATTCAGCAAAGCGCGACCGGCGTAATCTACGCGCTCGTGAAACCCGAAACGCCGTTCGCGCGGCGCCAGCGGCTCGGCCTTCTCCACAAAAAAGTCGTAGAGTCGCGGCCGCGCTTGCCGCCCGATGGCGATGACGTCCTCGAAGCCCGCCGTCGTCACCAGAGCCACGCGGCCACCGCGGTGCTCGAGCAGCGCATTCGTGCCCACGGTCGTGCCGCAGGTGAGGTCCAGCTCGTCGAGCGGCTCCTTCGATCTTGGCAGCAATCGGACCAGTGCGTCGGAGATAGCCTGAGAAGGATCGCGGGGCGTCGAGGGAACTTTTAGGAGTTCGAGGCGCCCGTGGCGGAGAAAAATGCAGTCCGTAAACGTGCCACCCGTATCAATGGCGATGCGCATGTGCGCGCATTCTACAACAACTCACGCAACGCATGGCTTGACAGACCTTTCAGCTTCGATGCATTGTGCCTTCGCCGCCCTCCGGAGGATCACGCTGATGTCGCTGGTGCGCCGTTGCGCGATACTGATGGCGTTACTTCTCCTGGCCTTTTTATCGGCATGTACGCAGCCGCAGACACCCGCGACGGTCTCGCCTTCCGAGCTCGCCAGCGACGTCCGCACGCTCTCCCTGAACTGGATGCTGGCCATCAACGCAAAAGACATCGAGAAGACGCTCTCCTACTACGCTCCCGATGCCACTGTTTATCCGCCCGGTGCCGCGGCTGCCACGACGCCCGAGCAGCGGCGGCGCGTGTGGGTAGATGAATTTGCCCTGTCCGGTTTTCGATTGGACTTGACCGCGAGCAGCGTGGAGGCCGCAGCCTCCGGCGATCTGGCCGTGGAAACCGGCGCTTTTATCCTGAGTGCCTACGACGAACAGGGCAAGCCCTTCGCCATGAAGGGGAAATACGTCTGTGTGTGGAAACACCAGAAGGATGGTTCCTGGAAGGCCTATCAGGACATCTGGAACGCGGACCAATAGCCCGCCGCTTCAGCCCAATCGCAAATTCGGATCGGCATTGAGCGAGGCGTCCGCGCGCTCACCCGCCCTCCATTTCGGATAAGCCGCGGCGGCGATCATTGCGGCGTTGTCTGTGGAAAGCGCCGGGCTCGGAAAAAACAATCCCAGGCTCCGCCGGGCCGCTTCCTGAGCAAACCGCTGACGCAGCCAACTGTTGGCCGCGACTCCGCCGGAAACCAGAACCGAGCGCGCCGCCGATTCCTGCGCTGCGGCGAGCGTGCGGCCGACCAAATCTTCCACCACGGCGGACTGAAAACTGGCGACGAGATCAAGCGTCTGGAGGCTACAGAGCCGACGCAACTGGCCCGCTTTGCGCTCGCCGCGCGCGAGCGCCTGGCGCCGCGCTTCGATCTCAGGTTCCAGCTCCGGATGCGCGCGGATGTGATAGAGGACGGCGGTTTTGATCCCGCTGAAACTGAAATCGTAGGGCTTGCCCTTCATCTTCGCCGAGGAAAAGCGAATGGCTTTCAGATTCCCGCGAGGTTCTCCCTCCGGCGGATTCGCGAGTTGGTCGAGGATGGGCCCGCCGGGATATCCAAGCGCCAGGAGTTTCGCAACCTTGTCGTAGGCTTCGCCCGCGGCGTCGTCGCGCGTGCCGCCAATCCGGCGATACTGAAGGGCTTGCCCTGCCCCGTTCGATGAATTCTCTTTCGGACGACCTTCGTAGAGGAGCGTGTGCCCGCCGGAGACGATGAGACAAATCGCCGGCCATTCGGGCTGGCGTGCCGCAAGCTGCGCTTCGAGCAGGACTGCGTGGACGTGGCCTTCGAGGTGATTCACAGCGATGAGCGGTTTGCCGAGGGAGAGAGCCAGCACCTTGCCGTAGGTGATGCCGACTAGCAGCGACCCGACCAGGCCCGGCCCGGACGTCACACCGACGGCATCCACATCGTGCAGGGCGAGCCCGGCCTGTTCGAGCGCTTCGCGCACCACGGGCACAATCTGGCGCAAGTGCTCGCGCGAGGCCAGTTCCGGCACAACTCCGCCGTATTTGCGGTGAATGTCCACCTGCGAAGCGACGACATTGGATAGGATTTCGCGGCCGTCCACGACGACGGCCGCGGCGGTCTCGTCGCAGGAGGATTCGATTCCCAGGATTCGCGTAGCCATCGGCATTTCCGTCGCGGCGCAGAGCACCGGGGCCGCCGCCACTCAAATGTTAGCACACACTCACGAGGCACATTCTTCTAGGCACAAGCGTCTCGGCGATCCATTGACAGTTGGCGTCCGGGCCGCATATCTTGCATCCGCAAATGACGGCACCCGTTCAACGCGTTCGCAAGGCCGTGCTGCCCGCCGCGGGGCTGGGCACTCGTTTCCTGCCCGCCACCAAGGCGCAGCCCAAGGAGATGCTGCCGGTCGTTGACAAGCCGCTGATCCAGTACGTGGTCGAGGAGTGCGTGGCCTCCGGGATCGAGAACATCATCATCATCACCGGCCGCGGAAAAAACGCGATTGAAGATCACTTCGATTCTTCACCAGCGTTGGAGCAATACCTGGAAGAGCGGGGCAAAAAAGATTTGGCCGATCTGGTCCGCGCAATCAGCAACATGGTCACGTTCAGCTACACGCGCCAGAAAGAGCCTCTCGGCCTGGGCCACGCGGTCCTGGCGGCGCGCGACCTGGTCGGCCCAGAACCTTTTGCGGTTCTGCTCGGCGACGTCATCATTCCCGATCCGCGCCCGGCGACGCGGCAGTTGATGGATGTGTACGAAGCCACGGGCATCGGCGCGATCGCAGTCGAAGAAGTTCCGCGCGAGAAGACGCATCTCTACGGCGTGGTGGATGCCGAGGCGGTTCCGAAATCGCAATGGGGTGAGCGCCTGCTGCGCATCCGCAACCTCGTGGAAAAGCCCAAGCCGGCCGAAGCGCCCTCGAATTACGCGGTCACGGGACGATACGTCCTGCCGCCGGAAATTTTCGACTGCCTCGCGCGCACCAAACCCGGCCGCGGCGGCGAAATCCAGCTCACCGACGCGCTGCGCATGCTGGCAGAAGAAAAAGGCCTGTGGGCCTACATTTATGAAGGCACTTCCTACGACGCGGGGGACAAACTCGGTTTCCTGCAAGCGACCGTGGAAATGGCGCTGCGAAATCCGGAACTCGGCGAAAACTTCCGTGCGTACCTGCGAACGCTGAAACTCTAGCGGTTATTTTTCCTTCGACGCAGCAGTCTTCTTGGTTTCCTTCGGGGTTTCCTTCGGCGTTTCCTTCGGGGTTTCCTTCTTTTCCTTTGACTCTTTGGCGTCCTTCGATTCCTTCGCCTCCGCTGTCTCCGCTTTGGCGTGGTCGCTGCCGGCGGTCTTCCGTCCGTAGTCGGTGACGTACCAGCCCGAGCCTTTGAACTGTACCGCCGGCGCGCTCACCAATTGCCTCACTTTGCCGCCACACTTCGGGCATTTCTTCAAATGCGCGCCGGAAAACTTCTCAATCTTTTCTGTACGCGTGCCGCAGTTGGCACACTCGTATTCGTACAAAGGCAAGTCGATGTCTCCCCTGACCCTTTGAATTCGAGGATTGAGTTTACCATGCGTGGACGCGCCCCGCATCGGCGGGCGTGCTAGACTGATTCACCATGCGCAAACGCCGCACTGTCGCCGTAGATTCGGAGACGGGATGCCTCTTCCTGGTCGGCACGCCGATCGGAAACCTGGAAGACATCACGTTTCGCGCCTTGCGGATTTTGAAGGATGTGGACCTGATCGCGTGCGAGGACACGCGCGAGACACAAAAGCTGCTCCGCCACTACGGCCTGAGCAAGCGCCTAGTCAGCTATCACGAGCACAATGAATTTACTCGCGCGCCCGAGCTGATTATTGAATTGGAACAGGGCGCCAAAGTGGCGCTCGTCAGCGATGCGGGCATGCCCGTCATCTCCGACCCCGGCCACCGCCTCGTCAACCTTTGCGTGCGGCACCACATCCCGGTGGTGCCGGTCCCCGGACCATCCGCACTCGTGGCGGCGCTGGCCGCCTCCGGCCTGCCGACGGAAGAGTTTCTCTTCTTAGGATTTCTGCCCGCACGCGCGGGCGAGCGGCGGAAGGCATTGACGGCGCTTGCGACAGAGTCTCGAACGCTCGTTTTCTACGAGGCGCCGCACCGCATCGAGGAGACACTCTCGGACGCTTCGGAGATTCTCGGCGCGCGACCGGCAGTGATCGCCCGCGAAGTGACCAAGCTGCACGAGGAGTTTCTTCGCGGACATTTGCCTGAGCTGCTCGATTACGTCCGCAAGAAACCCGCGCGCGGTGAGATCACGCTCGTCGTCGGGCCCGGGGCGCCGGGAATGACAGCACCTGCCGAGATGAATGTTTCTCTGACGGATCGAGTGGCGCAGATCATGCAGGAGCAAAACGGAGATCACAAGGCCGCGCTCAAGCAAGCAGCGCGCGAACGCGGACTCTCCAAGCGAGAGGCCTACAAACAACTTCTCGTGGAACGGCGCTGAAGGCGTGCGAAAGGGCTACAGTTGTTAGATGAATCAGCGATTTCGCCGGGTTGAATCCTCGAGCACCGCCTCAGGAAGCCTCTTCGGAAGCGAACAATCGGTTGAACCGTGGGCCGGTAAACTCCACGCCGACGCGTCTCTGCCTCTGATCCTGGGCCAGGACGACGGCAACCACCCGGCCACGCGTGGTGAATTCGCCGGGGGACTCGTTACCCCGCGGAGGAACGGGAATCGAAATCTCCAGGTCCGCGCCCGGAACGATGCGCCGCTGGGTCGCGAAAGACAAGCCGCCCCGGCAAACATTTTCTGTCTTCGTGGTTTCCTCGAAGCCGATGCCGTCGGTGTCGGTACCTCGAATCTTCAACGTGAGCTGGACTTCGACGCGGCGCTCGCGTCGCCGTTCGAGCATCGCCTTGGCGCCACCGGAGCCCGTCACGACGCGCCTCCGGCCGCGACGGCGTTCGCAAAAAACGCGTCCACACGCTCGAGGACTTCCGCAGGCGTGCGCGAGGAGTGCACTTCGCGGCGCAGGCCGCTGCCGTTGCGCACGCCGTGGGTGAACCAACAGGCAAACTGCTTCATCTTACCGATGGCGTCTGGCATGCCGGCGTCCACTAGCATGCGGAAATAACCGGAGAGCAAACGATAGCGGTCGGTCTCGGAGGGCTCATCGAAGCGGCCGGTGGCGGCCCCCTGCTCGATTTGGCGGAAGATCCACGGATTCGTCGCGGCGGCACGCCCGATCATCACAGCGTCGCAGCCGGTTTCGCTCACCATCCGTGCGGCGTCAGCGGGAGTCTCGATGTCGCCGTTGCCGAGGACCGGAATGCGCACCGCTTCCTTCACTGCACGAATAATGGTCCAGTCCGCGCGGCCGGCGAGGCCCTGCATGCGCGTGCGCGGGTGAACGGCGATGGCTTCGACGCCGATTCCCTCGGCCATGCGCGCGACCTCGGTGGCGACGATGTTGTTTTCGTCCCACCCGGCGCGGATCTTGATGGTCAGGGGAATTCGCACCGCGGCGCGAACGCCGCGGAGAATCGTCTCGAGCAGTTTCAAGTCGCGCAGAAGGCCGGAGCCCCCGCACTTCACGACTTTTTTCGCCGGACAGCCAAGATTGATGTCCACGATGTCAAAGCCGAGTTCCTCGACCAGCGCTGCGGCCGAGGCCATGGACTCGGGATTTGCGCCGAAGAGCTGCGCGGTGATGGGGTGCTCGTCGGGCTCGAAGTGGAGGTAGTGGAGCGTGCGCGCGGCGTTGCGGGTGACGCCTTCGGCGCTGGTGAATTCCGTCATGATCAGGCCGCACCCGCCCAGCGCGCGGATGACGCGGCGGAAAACCGTGTCGGTGACTCCGGCCATGGGAGCGAGGACCGTCGCCGGACGGATGACTTGGTCGCGAATTGTGAGAGAAGCGCGCAGCATGACAGCCTACAGCAATGTCGGGTCGAGTTTGGGCGCGGGCGCCGCGGGGCCTTCCTGCGCTTGTTCAACCAGCTCAGTCGCAGGCTCCGGTGTTTTCTCGCGCTCGGGACGCGCGGCTGGCTGCGCAGCGCGTGGCAATGGCGGCGCCACAACATGCGGCCCGGTTCGACGCGGGAGTTCGCGCGCTCCGGAAAGGTGCGCTGCAAGCGCTTCTCTCGAACCATCGAAGAATCCTTCGACGACTTGCTCGATTGCGTGGCCGCGAGCTTCCTCCGCCGAAAGATTGGGACGATAGAGATAGGCGCGGCCCTGTTTGAAGCGGGTGACGATGCCCTTCCGCGCGAGACGGTCCATGATGGTCATGATCGTGGTGTAGGCCCGCGGCCAGGCCGGCGCCATCTCGTTTTGAATTTCCCGCACCGTTCCCTCACGCAGCAACCACAAGGCGTTCATGCAGTGCAGCTCGAGCGGCGCCAGATCGAGAATGGATCTGCGCGGGCCCTGCCCGGGCGGAATGGGCATCGCCACGGCCATGCCTAGCTGTTCCCTTTCGTGGAGCCGCCGCTGGCCTCGAATGTGAGTTGTTGCGCGGCACTCGCGTTGGGCGTCTCCCCTTTCAGATACTCCTCCGCGCGCAGCAGGCGGCGTTCGAGCGCGGCGTTCCATGCCGTCCAGCCGTCTTCGCCACCCTCGGCAGCATACGCCGCGCGCATGGCGCCGAGTTTCGAGTCCAAATCGTCGAGAAAGTGCAGCACCAGCGCTTCGCGGAACATCGGCAGTTTGGGTGAACCGAATTCGTATTGTCCGTGGTGGCTGAGGAGCAGGTGCTGCACCAGCGCCTTCAGTGGCGGGGGAAACCCCTCGATCGTGTCAATCTTTTTTGAAACCATTTCGAGCTCGATGGCGATGTGGCCGAGGAGCTGGCCCTCCGTCGTGTAGTTAAAGGAGCGCTCGTAGCCGAGTTCGCGCGTCTTGCCGATATCGTGCAGAATCGCTCCGGCGAGAAGCAGATCGGCGTCAATCTCGGGATAGCGCGCGGCGACGGCGCGGCAGAGTCCGCAGAGGCTGACTACATGCTCGAGCAGGCCGCCGAGATAGGCGTGATGCATGCTCTTCGCCGCAGGCGCGCGCTTCAAAAGCGGCACAAGTTCCGGATCTTCGACGACGCTGCGCAGCAGCCGGTTGAGCCAGGGATTGGTTACGGCTGCGGCATGTTCGCGGAGCAGGGCGTAAAGTTTTTCGACGTCTTCGGCGGTATGCGGGAAAAAATCTGCGGGATCCACTTCGCCCGGCTCGGCGCGGCGAATGCGGTCCACAGTCAGTTGAGTCTTATTGCGATAGATTTCAACCCGGGCCTGGACTTTGACGAAGTCGTCCCGCGAAATCTGGCCGGCGGAGTCCTCGAAGTGATCCCACATGCGGGCTTCGACGCTGCCGGTGCGGTCGCCCAGTTCCAAACGGAGGAAGGGCTTGCCTTCTCGGGTGGAGCGGATCTCCTTCTCACAGACGAGGAAGAAGGAGGTGACAGTCTGATCCGCCGCCAGATCCACGACGTAAACGGGCTTCATGATCCCGACTTTTTCCCTTTGCCCTTAAAGGGAATGATGGACCTTTTCTTGCCCTTGCCTGCTTTCGGGTCATCCGCCGAAGCCGGCACTTCCTCAATAGAGGTGTTCGAGGCGACGGCGGCGGAGTCCACGAAACCCGGCTTAACATAAAGAAAGCTCTCTTCACGAAGCTTTTTCAAGTAGGTCCGCAGGGCCGGCCCGGTTTTTTCCATATACAGGCGGTTCATGATTTCGCCTTCCACCTTGTCCAATGGCTGCATGCCCGCTTCGTAGCGCATCTCAACCTGCAGAATCATGAAGCCGTTCTTCGTCTCGATGACGTCGGTCATGTCGTTGCGATTGAGCTTGAAAACGATGGCTTCAATCTTGGGATCGAGCTGGCCGCGCTCAAACCCGCCGAGCTCCCCACCCTGCTTGGCGGTCTGGCCATCGGAGAAATGCTTGGCGAGTTCTCCGAAGTCCTCGCCTTTCCTCACGCGGTCGAGTAGAGACTTGGCCTTCTTTTCGAGTTCGGGGCGCTCTTCGTCCGTCTTCTTATCAGTGCTCACAAAAATCTCGCGCAGGTAAACCATGTCCGGCCGCTTGAATTCCTCCTTATGGGCGTCGTAATACTTCTGGACTTCGGTGCGATCAATCAGGATGTCACCTTGGACTGCGCGGCGGATCACTTCCTGGGTCAGCAGGTTGTTACGGATATTGTTCTTGAAATCTTCAAAACTCGTCCCCTGCTCCTCCACTTTCTTCTGGAGCTCCTCCATGCTTTCAAGGCCATTCTGCACGCGGACCTCGTCCAGGCGCTTTATGACCTGGGTCTCCACGCTGATCCCCATATCCTTCCCACGCTGGGCGAGCAGAGACTGATCAATCAAGTCGCGAAGCAAATCTTTTTCTTTTTCAGCGGATTTGGCAGCGAGCTCTTCCGGCGGGCACTTCGCGCAATCCTGCCGAACTTCTTCCCGTAACTGCTCCCGGGAACGTTCGAGTTCGGACGTGGTGATGATTTCGTTGTTCACGCGAGCAACGATCTCCTCGATCACCTGGCTCTGGCCGCGAACTCGGGGCGGGGCCGGAGTCTTCGCCGGGGCCGGGCTTTTTGCCGGGGGCGTAGTCTGAGGCTTGCTCTGCTTCGGAGAGGCGGGCGGATTCTGCGCCTGGCCCTGGCTCTGCGTCTGCGCCGCCAAACCCACGGAAATGAAGAAGATCGAGAGAAAAAGGGAGGCTCGCTTCATTGTTTCCTCACTGTGCAAGCAATTCTATGCCTATGATTGTAGTTGGAGCAACACGTTTCTGATCTCTTGAGCCAGATTTCCGCGGCCGTGGTCTAGTTCGATCCACATCACGCCGCTGGGATCAAGCCGCATCCCCTTCTGTCGCTTCACGACGTGCACCACGCGCTCCGGCCGAACCGGCGTTTGCGTGTGGAACTTGACCGCCACGCGCCGTCCCTGACGCTCGACCGAGGCCACCAGCAATTTTTCCGAAAGCGCCTTGAGTAATCCGTAGTCGAGCAAGTGCCCCACTGCGGCCGGGAGTTGTCCGAACCGGTCCACCAGCTCGCGCTGTACCTCTTCGCGCTGATCTTCGCTTGAAATTCCCGCGATGCGCTTGTACGTCCACAGGCGCAGATTCTCGCTGGGGATGTACTCCTGTGGGATGCGGATATCCAACCCCAGGTTGATTGTGGTGCGCAATTCGGGCCGCGTGTCTTCGCCTTTGCGCTCGGCGACGGCGCGCTCCAGCATCTGGCAGTAGAGATCGAATCCGATGGCCTCAATATGGCCGTGCTGCTCGCGGCCGAGCATGTTCCCCGCGCCGCGCAGTTCGAGATCGAGCGCCGCGATGCGGAAGCCCGCGCCCAGTTCGCTGAACTCCTTGAGCGCAGCCAAGCGCCGCTTGGCGATGGGGGTGAGGGAGCCTTCCGGCGGCACCAGCAGATAGGCGTACGCGCGCTGGTTCGAGCGGCCCACGCGGCCGCGGAGCTGGTAAAGCTCGGAGAGGCCCAGGCGATCGGCGCGATTGATGAGGATGGTGTTGGCGCGTGGGATGTCGAGCCCGTTTTCGATGATTGTCGTGGCGACAAGGATATCGGATTCGCCGCGCACGAATTTGAGCATCACGGATTCGAGTTCCTTTTCTCCCATCTGGCCGTGGCCCACCACCACTCGCGCGCGTGGCACCAGTTTCTGCAGCAGAGTGGCCAGGGAGTAGATTGACTCGACGCGGTTGTGCACGAAAAAAACCTGCCCATCCCGCGCCAGCTCTTCTTCGATAGCGCGGCGCACGATGGACTCACTGAAGTGCGCGACCACGGTTTGGATGGCCAAGCGGTCCTTGGGCGGCGATTCGATGACGGACATGTCCCGCAATCCCACCAGCGACATGTGGAGAGTCCGCGGGATGGGGGTCGCGGAAAGCGTCAGGACGTCCACATTCTTGCGCATTTCCTTGATGCGCTCCTTGTGGGCGACGCCGAAACGCTGTTCTTCGTCCACGACCAGGAGGCCGAGAGCGTGGAATTTGACGTCCCGGGAGATCAGGCGATGCGTGCCGATGACTACGTCAGCCTGCCCCGCCTCCAGCGCGGCGAGTACGGCCTTTTGTTCGCGGGGAGTCCGGAACCGGCTGAGCATCTCGATGCGCATGGGGAAAGCCGCGAAACGCCGGCGAAAAGTGTCGTAGTGCTGGAACGCGAGGACGGTCGTTGGAGCGAGGACGGCGACTTGCTTCGAGTCCGACACGGCCTTGAAGGCAGCGCGCATGGCCACTTCCGTTTTCCCGTAACCGACGTCGCCACAGAGCAGCCGGTCCATCGGCGTGGTGCGCTCCATGTCGCGCTTGACGTCCGTGATGGCCGTCGCCTGATCAGGCGTTTCTTCAAACTCGAAGGCATCCTCGAACTCCTTCTGCCACGGCGTATCGCGCGAAAAGGCGAAGCCCTCTACGGTCTTGCGCTCCGCGTAGAGAGCGAGCAGGCGATCCGCCATGTCTGCGAGCGTGCGTCGCACACGCGCTTTGCGGGCGACCCAGCCGGTGCCGCCCAACCGATCGAGTTGGGGCACGGCGTCGCCGAGCGAGCGGTAACTCTGCACCAGGTCCAACCGCTCGAGCGGCACGTAGAGGCGCGCGTCCTCGGCGTAGTGCAGGAGCATGAATTCGCCGCGCGCTCCGCCGGACTCGAGTTGGCGCAAACCCTCGAACTGGCCGATGCCGTGATCCATGTGGACGACGTAATTGCCCGGTTTCAATTCCGAAAAATCGCTGAAGAAACCGGCGGTCTTGGCGCGCGATTTCGGATGCGTCGTGGGAGGCGCGGTCTCAAAAAGATCGCCGGTGCCGTAAATCACTAAACGGCTCTCGGGAAAAACGACGCCTTCGGCGATCGGCGCGCGCACCAGGACGATTGCCGAAACGCTGCCCGCCGTTGAATCTTCGGCAAGACGCGCGGTGGTTACGTGTTCGTCCAGTTCTCCCAGGCGATAGACCAACTCGTATTCATGGCACAGATCCGCCAGACGTTCGAGTTCGCCCGTCGTGCCCGCCGTGACCAGTACCTGATCGCCGGCGGCGATGCGTCCCCGCACCTCGGCCATGAAGGCAGGAACATTGCCGTGATATCGCGTGGTGGGTTGCGTCGGCAGGATTCGGAACGGCGGTTCGTCAGGGCCGCCGCGCTCAAGCGCAAGATGTTCGATCAGGAGGCGCGGCAGGCGAGCGGCTTCGCGCGTCCAGTCGTCCGAAGACAGGAAATAGGTCGCAGGAGGAGCGGCTTCGTCCTCAAATTCCTGCGCGGCGCGCGAGTAGGCTTCCTCTAGCGACGCCTGAAATGTCGTTGCCGCCTCATCGAGCGCGTCCGGCTCCTCGAGCAGCAAGATAGGTGAATCGCAGAGCGAGGCGAGCGAAGCCATCGCGCCTTTCCATCGGCGGGGCATAAATTCCCAGCCCGGGGTGAAAACAGTTTCGGGCGGAGCGTCTTCCTCGGACTCCGTCGGATCGCCACCCGAGGGAGACTCCTCGCGGCGCGGAAACTCGGTGAGCGGCGGAAGGCTCACGCGTTCAAGCGGTCCAATGGAACGCTGTGTGTCCGCGTCAAACTCGCGAAGTGACTCCACCGTGTCGCCGAACAATTCCAGGCGGACGGGGCGCACCGCCTCAGGCGGGAAGACGTCCAGAATTCCGCCGCGGACGGCGAACTGCCCGGGCATCTCCACCATCTCGTGGCGTTCGTAGCCCACGCTGACCAAGTGCGCGGTCAATTCTTCCAGAGGCACGTCCTGGTCGCGAACGAGTGTCCTGGCAAGCCCGCGGTAAAATTCCGGATCGCGCATGCGCATCAGCGCTGCGGCCACGGGCACGATGACGACCTGCGCCTGCCCGGTGGCGAGCCGCCAGAGCGTCGCGGCGCGGATTTCGAGGATTTGCGAGTGCGGCGCGAGGCCTTGCCAGGGGAGGACGTCGAGCGCGGGCAGGATTCCCACCGCGGTCGAAGGTTTCGAGGTGAGCGCGCCGAAGAAGAAGCGCACCGGCTCGAGCAGCGCTTCCGCGCGCTGGTTTGATGCCACCACCAGATATACGGGGCGATGCAATGCCGCCGCGCAGTGCGCCGCGACGAGCGCCTTGGCGGGATCAGACAATCCGGCGAGACGCGCTGCGGAAGAGCCGCGGCGCAGAGTGTCGAGAGACTCCTCGAGAGCGGCGTGGCGCGTGGCCCGCCCCAGGAGCTCTGCGACCGAGGGAAGAAGCATTCTGCCTAACCGCTGACCTGTCGTTTGCCTGCGTTGCGGATGCGTTCGATGAGTTTGGTCGTCGAACATCCCGGCGCGAGTGGGATGGAGACCACGCGGCCGCCGACGGCTTCGACTTCCTCACGGCCGACAATTTGGTCCGGTGCCCAGTCGCCGCCCTTGGCCAACACGTCCGGCAAAACAGCGGCAATCAGTTCGCGCGGCGTAGGCTCGTCGAAGATGGTCACATAGTCCACGGCCGCGAGCGCAGCGACGACGCGTGCGCGGTCGTCCTGCAACACCAGCGGCCGGTCGCCGCCTTTCAACCCGCGCACGCTCGCGTCGCTATTCACGCCCACGACCAAAAGGTCGCCCAGTGCGCGAGCTTTCTCCAGGCACTCGACGTGGCCTGGATGGAGCAGGTCGAAGCATCCATTGGTGAAGACCACGCGGCGCCCGTTGCGTTTTTCTTCCGCCACGCGGAGAATCAGTTCGCTTTGCGAGACGACTCGACCCAATTCGCGCCCCCGCGGCCATCTGGTGCGACCGAGTGCTCCACAGTCAAAACGCCATTCTATCACGCGTGGCGCCGGCATCTCAGGTGCAGCCAATGAAGCGAAGCGCGATTCCCCTTGCCTTCGCTGGCGCCGTGTTATTGGGGATTGGCGCGTGGATGATCCACTCGCACCGCGGGCCCATGCAGACGCGCGTGATTCCCGGCGCAACCTGCCGGATTCCCACTACTCTTCTGAATCCCGAGCGGTCGGCGGACGATGGCTCGGTGATTGTTTTCCACGGGCTCGCATCCAATCGCAAATTGATGCTGACCTTGGGACAACACTTCGCCGCCGCGGGACTTCGCGTGTATCTCCTGGATTTGCCGGGGCACGGCGACAATAGGCAGCCGTTCTCGTTCGCCCGGGCGGAGGACTGCGCCGCGGAAGCGGTGGACACGCTTTTCCGCCAAGGTGAGCTTCGTTACGAGCGCACGGTTCTGGTGGGTCACTCGATGGGCGGCGCGATTGCCCTTCGGCTGGCCGACCGGTTCCCCACTGCTGCGACGATTGCGATTTCGCCTGCCCCGATGGTGCAGGTCGGCTGGCTGCGACCCAATGGAATCCTCTACGCGCCCCCGCATCGCATGCCGATCAATCTACTCATTGTCGCCGGCGAGCTTGAGCCTTCCGTTCTTCTGGAGGCCGACCAGGCCCTCCTGCGGGACGCAGGTGGTGAACGATATAATCCGGGTGATTTCGCGGAAAAACGCGCGGCGATGCTGATTCGCATGCCAGGAGATGCACACACGAACCTCGTATTCGATCCGCGCGTGGCGCGGCGCAGCGTGGCCTGGGCGCGAAGCAGTTTGGGTTTGCCTCCCGAGGCAGGGCGCGGATCGGCGCTGCCTGTCATCGGATCAGCGCTGGGCCTTCTGGGCCTGCTTCTGGTTTTTCCATTTGCCGCCGACACTTTGAGTTATGGAATTGCCTTGCGGAAACCCTACGCGAATGACAAGGCAACTAGGAGCCTCGGCAGCACGCTGGTGATATGGGGCATCGTGTCAATCCTCGTCGTCCTGCTTCTGCAGCTTTGGCTTCCACTGAGGTTCCTGCACATTTTCACCGGCGACTACTATGCGTCATTCAAGCTGATTGCAGGAGGCGCGCTTCTGCTTTTCACCTGGCGAACCGGAACGGCGAACCCCTTCTCCTTCCGGCCGCTGCTCCTGTCCGCCGCCCTATCGATGCTTTTCATCCTCACGGTTGGCGGGTGGCTGAATTGGCAGGTCACGGACCTGTGGATGGACAGCGCTCGCTGGCTGCGCTTTTTACCCCTCGTAGCGTTTTGCTTCCCGTTCTATCTGGCGGAGGAATTTGCGCTCGGCCCGCCGGAAGGCCCCGGACTGCGGCGTTGGGCGTTGTTCATCGCGTTGCGCCTCGTCACTTGGGCGGCGATGGTCGCGGCACTCTTCGTTTTCTTGACGCCGCACATCCTGATCCTTTTGATGGGAGTTTTCCTGGCTCTTCTTGCACTCGCACAGCGTTTCGGCGCCGATGCCGTGCGCCGGCGGACCGGCTCGGCCGCAGCCGCTGCGCTCTACAGTGCTATACTGGGTGCCTGGTTTATCGCCGCCGTGCTTCCCATTACCTGACGCGCGCCATTTCACCGAGGTTCGCGTAACCAGTTCCGGCCTCGGCGCGTTACAATGGCAGTTGCCGTACGGGACGGCTCAATCGCAGGGATGAAGGAAATTGCCATCGTAGGTGGCGGACCTTCAGGGTCCGTTTGCGGGGAGCGACTGGCGCAGGCCGGCTTCCGCGTTACTCTTTTCGACGAGCACCTGGCCTGGGAAAAACCCTGCGGCGGCGGACTAACTCACAAGGCCATCCAGGCTTATCCCTTCCTGCTGACCGGCCCGCACCCGAAAAAAATCATCCAGACTATCGAACTGATTTCGAGCAAGGGGCATCGCGCGCGGCTGGAGCTCGATCATCCCATCGTGATTTATTCCCGCGTAGTGCTCAACGGCCTGCTGCTCGACCGCGCTGCCGCGGCTGGCTGCCGCGTGGTCCGCTCGCGCGTCAGTAAGGTGGAGACGAGCGGCGAACGCGCGCAGCTTGTCACCGGCACCGCGGAGCACAGCGCGGACTTTGTTGTAATCGCCGCCGGCGCGCGCAATTCCCTGCTGCCCGGAACGCGGCCCCTCAAGCCTGAAGACCTCGAAATGACGCTGGGGTATTTCGTCCCGACCCAAGCGGACAGCATCAAGGTGAAATTTCTGCGGCACTTTGAGGGTTATTTGTGGTCGTTCCCGCGCTGCGACCATCTTTCGGTCGGGATCTGCGGCAGTATGGCGCGGCACACCAGCCAGGAATTGAGGCAGCACCTCCAGGATTTCATGCGCGAGGAAAAGATCGACGCCACCGGCGCGCGGTTTTACAGCCACGTGCTGCCTTCGCCGCAACCACAGACGCTGCGCGCGCGCCGCGTGGTGGGCCGCAACTGGGCGTTGATCGGCGATGCCGCCGCGTGGGTAGATCCCATCACAGGCGAGGGGCTCTACTACGCGTTGCGCTCGGGCGATTTGCTGGGGCAATTGCTGGCCGAGGGGCACCCCGAAAAGTATCCCACCCTGGTGCGGGCGGATTTTTCCGCCGACCTCGAATTTGCCACGCGCGTGGCACGGCGCTTTTATCGCGGACGATTCCTGGGCGGCGCGGTGGCCACGCGCATGATCCAATTCGTTGAGCGCAGCGCGACGTTCCGCGATTTGATGGCCGATGTGTTCAGCGGGGCGCAGGACTACCGCAGCTTGAAGCGCCGCCTCTGGGCCCAGTTCGGCGTGACCATGTCTGAAGTGATTTCCAGCTTCGTGAAGCCGCGAACTCTGACCAGCAGCCCGGCGGGCGGTTCGGAGCCCCTGCCTTGAGCGGCGAGATTTCCGGTCAACCCATCCCGCTCGAGCCGGGCCTGGAAGCGACCATCGAGAAAGTCATTCCCGCGGAGTGGACCCTGACCTCCTTCGATCCGCGCCTTCCTGCGGTGCTCTCCACGCCTGCAATGATTGGGATGATGGAGGTTGCTGCCGCGAAAGCAGTGCAGCCCGCTCTGCCGGCCGGATCGATTTCGGTGGGCACCCGGATCGAAGTGGACCACCTGAAGGCCGCGCCGGTGGGAGTCACGGTGCGCGCGCGGGCGCGCTTCGCGGGCATGCTGGGAAAGTTTCTGGCGTTCGACGTCGAAGCCCACTCCGGCGACTTGCTCATCGGGCTGGGACGCGTCTATCGCGCCATCGTCGAGATGAGCCGGTTCAGCACCGGGGCCGGCGCCAGCAGGCCTAAATAGCGCCGCTTCATAGCCGCTCCCAGCCCCATTCACCTAGATTATAGTTTTCGATCTTGACATCCGCCCATCAAGCCGCTAACGATGAACCATGACGCGGGCATCCCACCTGCTTCGCGCGGTTTTCCTGGCAACTCTGTTCAGTACTGTTCTGGCGGGAGATGTGTGGCCCGCCACCGACCGCTGGATCGAGGTCAAGAGCCCTCACTTCGTTGTGAACAGTAATGCGAGTGAAAAGGAAGCGCGGAGGATCGCCGAACAGTTTGAAATCTTTCGCGCGGTTTTCCAGAAAGCTCTGCCGAAACTGCGCGTGGACCCCGGACAGCCGCTCATCATCGTGGCGGCGAAGAACGAGGGCACGCTGAAGCTCTTGATGCCGCAATTCTGGGCCAAGAAGGGGAGCGTCCATCCCACCGGATACTTCGTGCCCGGCCAGGACAAGCACTACGTGACGCTGCGGCTGGATACAGAGGGCGACAACCCTTACCAGGTGGTTTACCACGAGTATGTGCACCTGCTCGTCAACTTGAACTTCACCTTCATTCCGACCTGGCTGAACGAGGGCTTGGCCGAGTTCTACGCCAATGCCTCGATTAGCAGCAAAGATGTCGGCCTGGGAAGGCCATCCCAGGCGCATCTTGCATTGCTGCAAGAGCGGAAGTTGCTCCCGCTGGATGTGCTCTTGAAGGTGGACAACAACTCTCCCCAGTACAACGAGGCCGATACCGCCAGCGTCTTCTATGCCGAGTCCTGGGCGCTGGTCCATTACATGATGCTGGACAACAAAACGGGCCACACGAAGGACCTCGCGGAGTACATCAGTCTGGTGCAACAGGGCACGGAACCGAAGGAAGCCTTCCAGAAACTTTTTGGAAAGATCAAGGATTTTGAATTCAAACTGGAACGCTACACCGAACAGGAGAGTTTCTACTACGTGCACCTGAAGGTGCCCACCAGCGTGGACGTCACCGCTTTCACGGTCCGGGATCTGACGCCTGCGGAGGCCGCGGCTGTGCGCGGCGATTTCCAGGTGCACATGGACCTGCCGGCGGAAGCCAAAGCTTCACTCGCCGAAGCCATGCAGCTTGATCCAAAGCTGGTGGGACCCCACGAGAGCATGGGAATGCTGGCGTTCCGCCAGGGAAACCGCGAGGAAGCGCTGAAGTGGTTCGGCGAGGCGGTACAACTCGATTCCAAGAATTTTCTGGCGCATTACTTCTACGCGTTCCTCGCCTCGCAGGAGGGTGCCCCGACGAGCGACCGCATTGCCGTCGCGGAACAAGGGTTACGCAAGGCTATCGAGTTAAACCCCAATTTTGCGCCGGCCTTCTCCGCACTCGCGCAGTTCTACGTGCTGCGTCACGAACACCTGGACGAAGCCTTGACACTGGCCAGGCAAGCCACGCAACTCGAACCCGGCATGCTGACTCATCATCTCGCGGTGGCCAACGTCCTGATGGCCCAGGGCAAGTACGACGAGGCGCAGAAACTGACGCAGCGCGTGCTCGAAGCGGCCAAGACGCCACAGGATCGCGCTGCAGCTTCACAGATGCTCCAGAGCATGCAAACCTACGTGGCTCGCATGGAGGAATTGAAGCAATATCGAGAACGGATTGAAGAGCAACATGCTGCGCAGGTAAAGGCGACAGAGGGAACCGAGGGAGCTCCAAAGCTGAATCGACGGCCCGGTAGCGCTGGAAGCGAATCTTCCGCTGCGGGAAATTCACCGGCAGCCACAACGTCTCAGCCCGCGGCCACGCCTAGCCCGGAACCGGCACCCGCTCCGGAACCGCGCAGGCAGACCGCGCCAGCGGAAGGGCGCGTGGCGGTGCTCACGTGCAAAGGCAAGACGCTTGACCTAACGCTCGACTACTACGGCCACAAAATTAGTCTCCACGCCGAGGATTACTCAAAGATTGAGTTCCCTGCCTCCGCGCAGCTCCCGAAAAACTTCGACCCATGCATTTCTCTCAAGGGGCGAAACGTGAAAGCAGAGTTCCTGCCTGCCAAGGGAAAGCCGTATGCCGGCGACATTGTGCAGATTGAGGTCGGGAAGTAGACAGCGTCAGGCTGAGGCGAGAATACGCTCGAATTCAGGATCGCCTTTAAGGCAGACGAGATCCGGATCCCGAGCCACCCAGGTCAGATTCGAGTATCCCGCGGCCAGTGCTTTCTTGAGGTAGGCTAGCGCTTCCGCTTTTCTCTGAAAGAGTCCGTACACACAGGCGGCGTTGTAGAGAATGTTGGCATCGCTGGGACGCAAGGCCACGGCGATGTTCAGCTCGCGTATGGCGTCCGCCTCATTTCCAAAAAATGCCTGGCTCGTGGCCAGCAGAATCCGTGCGCGCACGTCCTCGGGAACCATCTGCAGGTGCTGCTCTACGAGTTGCATGCGGCGGAGGCGGAGTTTCCTCGCCCGCTCCTTTTCTCCGCGGCGCTCCAAGGCGTTGAAGAGAGGGATGTAGACGTTGTAGTCGTCTCCGTTGGCTTCGATGGCGCGATCCACCAGCGCCGCGACGTCATTGAGCCGATCCGAGGAAAAGTAGGCCCGAGCCAGCACATTGTATGCGTTGGGGCAGTCGGCTTTGCGCTCGATAGCCTTGAGAGCGTCTTGAATCGCCTCGTCGAATTTCTTCTGCACATAACGAATCCGGGCCCGAGCCACCAACGCTTCGGGCAGCAGCGGTTCCAGTTGCAGAGCGCGTTCGCACTCCGCCAGGCCTTTCTCAATCCAGCGAGGGCTCTGCTCATGCCACTCGTGCACCGTCGCGCAGGCGTTGGCGATCCCGGCGTGAGCGAGCGCGAAGCTGGGGTCCAGTACGATGGCCAGATCAAACATTTGCATGGCAAATTCCAGATCGGAGCGCGTTTCGCGCCTCGCGTAGCCGCGGCCGCGCAAGAAATAGTCGTAAGCCTGCGTGTTCTCGGTGGGCTTGCTGGCGATGGCTTTCTCTTCTTG
>JBGQGH010000043.1:0-23320 GCA_041497315.1 Terriglobia bacterium
GCAAGTGTCATGAGGCTCTGGAAGGACGCCTCGGTGTGCCCGCGCAGCAGTTCCCGGGCGATATTCACGCCTCCAAGGGACTCTCTTGTGCGGCCTGCCATGGCGGCGATCCGCGCGAAGAAGACATGCAGAAATCGATGGATCCCCGCAAAGGTTTCCGCGGCGTCCCCAAGCGCACTGAAATCCCGCAGCTTTGCGCGCGCTGCCATTCCGATGGCGCCTTCATGCGCGCGTACAATCCTTCGCTGCGCACGGATCAACTCACTCAGTACGAGACCAGCGTCCACGGCAAGCGATTGCGCGCCGGAGATACGAAGGTGGCCGTTTGCGTGGATTGCCATAGCACGCATACCATCCGTCCGGCTTCGAGCGCCGTTTCGACCGTGCACCCGCTGCAGATCCCCGTGACTTGCGGGCGGTGCCACGCGGATGCGGAGCGCATGAAGCCGTATGGAATTCCCACCAGCCAGTTGGAAGACTACAAAGGCAGCGTGCACTATCAGACGCTCACCAAGGGCGATCTCTCCGCGCCAACCTGCGTCACCTGCCACGGCAACCATGGAGCCACGCCGCCGGGAGTTTCTTTTGTGGAGCGTGTGTGCGGCACGTGCCACGTCTTCCAGGAACGCCTCTTCGACGAGAGTCCTCACAAGAAGCCCTGGGCCGAAGCCAAGATGCCGGTGTGCATCACCTGCCATAGCAACCACAAAATCGTTCACACGAGCGATGCACTCGTGGGCACCGGCCCGGACTCTTTCTGTGCCTCCTGCCATGCATCCGGCGATCCCGGCGGGCAAACCGCCGATCGCATCCATCAAGATCTGACGCAGCTCGATTCTGCGCTCAATGCTGCGTCGGCGATTCTCGAGCGGGCGGAAAGGGCCGGCATGGAAGTGGGCGAGGGAAGGCTGACGCTGTCGAACGGCAGAGAGAAACTGATTAAGTCGCGCGTGGATGTGCATACGGCGATTGCCGCGCGCGTACGCGAAGGCACGGATGCCGGAACGAAACTGGCTCAGCAGGCGGGAATCGCGGGCAAGCAAGCGCTCGATGAATATGCTTTCCGCCGGAAGGGGTTGGCGCTTTCCCTCGTCGTAATTGCGTTTGTGGTGCTGACACTGTGGCTGCTCATCCGGAATATCGAGAGAGCGCCGGCCGCCGGTGGACAGCAGTGATACAGTACTCTGCACCGGAAAGGAGTGACGTCTCCTAGCGTCGGTCTCTCACCTCATGGATCTCCTGACCCGTCTCGTCCGTCTGGTTCGTCCTGCGGCATACCTCGGAAACAACAAGCTGAGTCTGATTGGCGCGGTGCTCACATCGAGTTCCGCGATCACCATGGTCGGATTCTGGGTGTTCGAGGTGCTGGCGGGGGGCAGCGTGCACCCCTACACCGGGATCGTTATCTTCCTGATCCTGCCGGGCGTCTTCGTCGGGGGATTGGTTCTGATTCCGATTGGCGCATTCCTGCGGCGTCGCGCGCTGCTGAAGTCCGGGGAACTGCCGACGATTTATCCGCAGATCGATCTGCGCCATCCCATGATGCGCCGGGCCACGTACTGGGTTGGCTTCCTCACCTTCGCGAATGTGGCCATCCTCGGGACGGCCTCTTATCGCGGCGTGGAATACATGGATTCGGTGCAGTTCTGCGGACAAACGTGTCACACCGTGATGGAGCCGGAATTCACCGCGTATCAGAACTCGCCGCACCAGCACGTGGCCTGTATCGAGTGCCACATCGGGCCCGGCGCGCCTTGGTTTGTCCGTTCGAAACTCTCCGGCGTGCGCCAGGTGTTCGCCGTCACTTTCAAGACGTATTCGCGGCCGATTCCTTCGCCGGTGAAGTATCTGCGCCCCGCGCGCGAGACCTGCGAGCATTGCCACTGGCCGCAGAAATTC
This sequence comes from Terriglobia bacterium, assembly GCA_041497315.1. GTDB lineage: Bacteria > Acidobacteriota > Terriglobia > Acidiferrales > UBA7541 > JBGQGH01. The sequence goes on from JBGQGH010000043.1 coordinate 1,900, forward strand.
AGCGGCGACAAATTCGTCGTGCGCACGAAATACACGGACGACGAGAAGAACACGCCGCTCACCACCGTGCTGTTGGTGAAAATCGGAGGGCACACTTGGCAGGGCGCGGTGGGAATCCATGGGCGGCATCTGGATGCGGGCGAGCGGATCCACTACGTCTCCACCGACGAACACCGTCAGGTGATCCCGCAGGTCACCTACACGGATGACAACGGTCAGTCCGTCGTTTACAACTCCTCCGAGGTGAAAGTGACGCCGGAGCAACTCGCCAAGGGCGAGCACCGCGCCATGGATTGCGTGGACTGCCACAATCGCCCGACGCACGCTTTCCAGATGCCCGAGCGCGCCGTGGATCAGGAGATGTCGCAGGGCCGCATCAGCCCGGAGCTTCCTTACATCAAGAAGAAAGCGGTGGAGGCGCTGCGAACGGAATATCCGGACCGGGAGACGGGCCACCAGCGGATCGTTTCGTTTCTGACGGATTTCTACAAGACCAGCTATCCCGACACCTATCACGAGCACCGCGCGCTCGTAGAAACTGCGGCGCAGCAGGTGGCGGCAATCTATTTGCGCAATATCTTCCCGAATATGAAGGTTTCCTGGGGCATTCACCCCAATAATCTGGGCCACGAAGATTTTCTCGGCTGTTTTCGCTGCCATGATGGCAGCCACACCAGCGCCGATGGGAAGACGATTACGCAGGACTGCGGGGCGTGCCACAACATTCTCGCGATGGAGGATCCGAATCCCAAGATTTTGACTGACCTGGGAATGAAGTGAGGCTGTTCGAATCACTCGGAGCAGGGAATTGACGCGCCGCGCTGAAAGGTTCCCCATGCGCTGGGGATTGGTAGTCACAGCAGGACTCGCAATCGGTTTGGCGGCCCACGCGCGGCCGGTGACGGCCGCTGCCCAGACCAGGAACGAAGCCTGCCTGGCGTGCCACGGACAGCCGGGAATGAAATCCGGGGCGGGCCGCGATATTTACGTTGATCCCGCCAAACATGCCGCCAGCGTCCACGGAAGTTTCACCTGCGATACCTGCCACTCGGACATCAAGGAGTATCCACACCCCAAGAAAATTGCGAAAGTCACCTGCGCGACTTGCCACGCGAGAGCCACGGCGGACGTGCCGAAGAACATTCACGGCGCGGTATTTGGCACGCAGGCTTGCGCCGCGTGCCACGGCAAGCAGCACGAGGTCGCGCGCGCTTCGATTTCCTCGGCGCAACTCTGCGCTACCTGTCACGCCGCTGCGGTCAAGGAGTTTCAATCCAGCGTGCACGGCCAAGCGCGCAAGAATGGCGACGCCGACAGCCCGACCTGCGCCTCGTGCCACGGCGCCGTGCACAAGATTCTTCCAGGCGGCGATCCTGCTTCTAAAGTCGCGAAGAAAAGCCTGCCGGACACGTGCGCTTCCTGCCATGCCAATCCGGATTTCCTCAGCCGCCATCAGATTCCGTTCGCGCGGCCTGTGGAAGCGTACCGGCTGAGCGTTCACGGCCGCGGGCTCGCGGCCGGAAATGCGTCGGCGCCATCCTGCTCGGATTGCCATTCGAACCATCTGATTCTTCCCGGACGCGACGCGCGAGCGAAAATCAATCATTGGAACGTGCCCGCAACTTGCGGCACATGCCACTCTGCCATCAAGACCGCTTACGATCAGAGCATCCACGGCCAGGCCGTCGCGCGCGGCGTTCCCGGAGCACCGGTCTGCACCGATTGCCACGGTGAGCACACCATTCTCGCGCCTAGCGAAGCTCAATCACTCGTCAATCCCGCGCGCGTCTCGAGCGTGACTTGCGGCCGCTGCCACGGCGACGAGCGGCTGATGAGCCGCTACAACCTGCCCGCCGATAAGGTGCCGGCCTTCGCAGACAGCTACCACGGGCTGGCTCTGCGGTCTGGCTCGCAGGTAGTGGCCAATTGTGCTTCGTGCCACGGCGTGCACAATATTCTGCCGTCGAGCGATCCGCGGTCCACCGTGAGCGCCGCGAATATCGCCAAGACCTGCGGCGCGTGCCACGCCGGCGCGGGCGAGCGCTTTGCCATCGGGCCGGTTCATGTGCGCTCCGCTTCGGCGTCGGAGCACAAGGTTGTGCGGTTCATCCGCCAGACCTACCTGCTGCTGATCCCGCTGACGCTCGGCTTCATGATTCTGCACAACGCGATTGACTTCATCGCCAAGATGATCCGCGGCGCGCGCCGCCCGCACTCCGGCGAAGAAGTCGAGCGGATGAGCCTGCACTTCCGCGTCGCGCACTGGCTGGTGGTGATTAGTTTTCCCACGCTGGTGATCACGGGCTTCGCGCTGAAGTTTCCCGAGTCCTGGTGGGTACAGCCGATTCTGCGCTGGGAGAGTCATTTCGCCTTCCGCGGGACCGTGCACCGCATTGCCGCGGTGATCCTGATCGGGTCGCTGGTCTATCACGTCGTGCACCTGATTCTTTCACGCCGCGACCGCGCGATTCTTCGCGCCATGATTCCGAAGATGCGCGACGTCCAGGATCTCTGGGCCGTGGCGCGCTACAACCTGGGTCTCACCAACGAGCCGCCGCAATTCGGCAAATTCAACTACTCCGAAAAACTTGAGTACGTCGCTTTCATGTGGGGCACGGTGATCATGGCGCTTTCGGGGTTCCTGCTCTGGTTCAACAATTTCACTCTGCGCCATTTCCCCAAATGGGTGGCCGATGCTTCGACCGCGGTGCACTACTACGAAGCCATCCTGGCCACCCTTTCCATACTCATGTGGCATTTCTACATGACGGTGTTCGATCCGGATATTTATCCGATGGACCGCGCCTGGCTCACGGGAAAGGTTTCGGCCGACCATCTGAAGCACACGCGGCCTGCCTACTATTTGGAGTTGGGCCGTTCGAAGCAGTCACGGAATGCGGCGCCTGCTCCAAAGGAGCAGAAATCTGATCCCACAACCTCGCCAGCCGCGAAGCCGGAACCGCCTGCCGGTCCGCGAGCCGGCGGCACAGCCCCAGTGCCGTCAGAATCGAAGCCGGATCCGAACGCTCCGCAATCCGATCCACGTAAGAAAACGGACTGAAGGCCGCTGCACGCGCTTTTTCTGTTGAACTCTTCATCACAGCATGTTGCGAATTTACGCAGCCTCGCCCCTGCCGCCAACCCGCTCTGTTGCCGCTGGTTAGCTCAACGTATGATCGTTAAACACGTGAATCGCTAATTCTCAGCGCTGAGTTTTTGAACATGCGCTGTTGAGATTTCAAATTCGCTTCGCGCGTCGAATTTTGGCGCAGCGACGCAACTCCTTCACTTCCAGACGCCTGGAGTGGCTCTTCAAGTGATTGCGGCTTTTCGATTCATTGGCCAGCCCCGTGCCTTTAGTTATAATGGACAGCGGGTCAGAAGAAAGACCCGCCAGGGAGGTGGCCAATGACCGTTCTACTCATCCTCGCGACTTTCATCGTGTTCCTCACAATCGATTATTTCTACAGCCGTCGCCGCGCCGCGCAGCCTGTTCAAGTCGTTGCACGAACGAAAACTCCGCAACTCAGGTCTGGCATCGTGGCCGGATTCGAGCTGCCGGGGAATCTCTCCTATCATCCCGGACACACTTGGGCGCTGGACGAAAGCCCGAACCTGATGCGCGTGGGCCTGGACGATTTCGCCGCGCGACTCATCGGCAAGGTGGAGCGCATCGCTCTGCCGCAGCGCGGCCGGTGGGTGCGCCAGGGACAAAAGCTGATGACCGTGTACCGCGACGGCGTGCAAGCCGAAGTGGTTTCGCCGATGGAAGGGATGGTCACCGCGATCAACGAAGCAGTGATGAAGGATCCCGCGCTCGCGCTGCGCGATCCCTACGGAGAAGGCTGGCTGGTGAAACTGCAGGCTCCGGACCCGAAGATCAACTTCCGCAACCTGCTCAGCGGCGCGCTAGCCCGCAAGTGGATGGAAGAAGCCGCGCAGCGCCTGCAGGCGCGGATGAAGCTGCTGGCCGGAGCGCCGTCCTTCGCACTGGCACAGGACGGCGGGCTCGCGGTCCGCGATCTGACGGCAGAGCTGCCCGATGAAAACTGGGCAGAGCTGGCGCGCGAGTACTTCCTCAACTGAGGTGATGGATGTCCTCCCTGGCGCAAGGGGCGGCGCTCCGAGAAATCGGGGCGCCGCCCTCTTTTTGTGTGCTTTCTCCTCGGTCGATGCGCAATGCTCTGCCAGCGCGAACTCCGGCCCTGCTCCCTGCGTTGAATTCCTCAGCGCTAAGGGAAACGGATTCTGAGGGGAAGCCCGCGAACTTCTCCTCCCCCGCAAGTGGCTACGGCAGAGCAACTTCCGGGCGTTGCAATTCTGAACATGGCAAATCTCACTGGCAGGCGAATTGCCCTGAACCCTACTTGGAAGTGTCTGGAGAGGCCCATGAGTAAGGCCCTTTTGTACGACGCGACGCTCTGCATCGGTTGCAGACTCTGCGAGCAAACGTGTTCCGAACGAAACAAGCTCCCTTACAACGAATCCATCGCCATCGAGGAGAAGCTCTCGGCGCACAAGATCACCGCAGTCCTGACGCGCGGCGACAAATTCATGCGCCGCCTGTGCATGAATTGCCTCGACCCGACGTGCAAGTCGGTGTGCCCGGTGGGCGCGTTCACGAAGAGCAGCGAAGGCCCAGTGATGTACGACGAAAAGAAATGCATCGGGTGCCGCTACTGCATGCTGGCCTGCCCGTTTCAGGTGCCCACCTACGAGTGGGACAAGCGTCTTCCGATCATCAAGAAGTGCGATATGTGTTCGGACCGCGTGCTCGCGGGGCGTCCCACGGCCTGCGCGGAAATCTGCCCGACCGGCGCCACGAAATTCGGTGATCGCGACGCCCTCATCGCCGAGGCCGAACAGCGACTCCGCGAGAAGCCCGGGCAATACGTGAACAATGTTTTCGGCGTTTCGGAAGTGGGCGGAACGGCCGTGCTCCTGATCTCCAGCGTGCCCCTGGACACTTTCGGCTATCGCAATGACCTGATCCACGAACCCATGCCGCTGTTGACCTGGCGTGTAATGAAGCATGTGCCCGACATCGCCACTCTCGGCACAGTCCTCCTCGGCGGCATCTGGTGGATCACCCATCGCCGTGAGGATGTGGCCGCGGCGGAACTGACGGAGAAGGGGAAGCAACAATGATTCGCACCCTTCATTTCCCTCGACTAACTCTCTGGCAATGGATTTTCGCAATGATCCTCGTCGGCGGAGCAGCGGCGCTCTACGTGCGCATTTTCTACGGCCTGGGCGGCTCCACAAACTTGAGCGACCAGTTTCCCTGGGGCCTGTGGAAAGGCTTCAACGTCCTGACCGGCATCGCCCTGGGGGCGGGCGGATTCACGCTCGCGGCCACGGTGCACATTTTCAACATCGAGAGCTATAAGCCCATCATGCGCTCCGTAATCCTCACCGCCTTCCTCGGCTATTCGCTGATGTGCGTGGCGCTGTTCATTGATATCGGCCAGCCATTCCGCATCTGGCATCCCATCGTGTTCTGGAATGTGCACTCGGTACTGTTCGAAGTGGCCTGGTGCGTGATGCTTTACACCACTGTGCTGGTTTTCGAATTCTTGCCGGTCATCTGCGAGCGCTTCGGCTGGAAGACGACGCTGAAGTGGGTGCGCCGCATCTCTGTGCCACTTGTCATCTTCGGCGTGGTGCTTTCCACTTTGCACCAATCGTCGCTTGGCAGCCTCTTCCTGATCGTGCCCTACAAACTGTATCCGCTCTGGTACACGCCCTTACTTCCAGTGCTGTTCTTCATTTCAGCGATCTGCGCGGGACTGTCCGTTGTGATCTTCATGTCCTGGCAGAGCAGCAAGGCCTTCGGGCGGCAATTGCCGTTGCCGCTGCTGTCCAGCATGGCGCGCGTCCTGGCCGTGATCCTGTCGTTTTATCTCGCCGTGCGGATGCTGGACCTGGTGCGGCATGGCGCCGTGCATTTGTTCTGGATCAACCGCCGCGAGACATATCTCTTCTGGTTGGAGATCGCGCTGCTCGTCGTGCCCACGGTGCTTCTCTATCGACGCAGTTTCCGTTCGAGCGCGGTGAAGCTCTACTGGGCCTCGGTGATGGTGATGTTCGGATTCATTGCCAATCGTCTAAACGTGAGCATCGTGGGCCTTGAAGCAGGTTCCGGCGTGCACTACGTGCCGCGCTGGAGCGAGGTCATGATCACGCTCAGCCTGCTGGCCATCGCCTTTGCGGCGTTCCGGACCGTCGCCAAGTATTTCCCCGTTTTCCCATCGGAACAGCCGGTTCCGGTAGAACAGTCCGCGCGAGCACCGCAAACTGCTGCCTTGCCCGCTCCGGCGCATGGCAGCGATTAGAAAGGAAGCGAACATGGATACGCCTGCGCCTCCGAAACGGCCGCGGGTCGGCCTCGCCGTCAAGCTCGCCGCGAGCCTGGTGGTCAGCACGGCGATCCTCTTTCTCGTCTTTGGTTACCTGAACCTGCGCCTGCAGCGCCGCAATTCGCAGGAGATGGTGCTGCAAAGCGCCGAGCGTATCAGCGACCTGATCCAGCGCAGCACGCGCTACCAGATGATGCGCAACGACCGCGAAGCGCTCTATCAAGTCATCACCACCATCGGGAACGAGCCTGGAATCCGCCGTATTCGCATTTTCAACGAAGAAGGCCGCGTCAGCATCTCCACCGATCCGCGGGAAATCAACACGCTGGTGGATAAGCAGGCGGAGGCTTGCTACGGCTGCCATGCCCCCGAGAAAAAGCTCGGCGAACCTCTGGCGCGCCTCGCGCGGCCCGATCGGGCGCGAATCTTCACCGATGCGAGCGGCGAACGGATCCTCGGTCTAATTCGCCCGATCGAAAATGAGCCGGCCTGCTCCAATGCGGCGTGCCACGCTCATCCGGTGGATCGCAAGGTCCTGGGAGTCATTGACGCCGATCTGTCGCTTGCCAGCGTGGACGCCCGCCTTGCGGAGCATCAGGCGCGGCTCACCCAGTTCACCGGCCTTGCACTCCTGGTGATTTCCGGGCTCAGCATGGCCTTCATCTGGCTGCTGGTTCACCGGCCGGTCCAGGAGCTCACCACCGGCACTAAAAAGGTCGCGGAAGGAGATCTTGACTACCGCCTGCCGGTGGAACGCGGTCCCTTCCACACCCGAGATGAACTCAGTGATCTGGCGGTTTCATTCAACAAAATGACCGAAGAGCTGGCCGCGGCACATGGCGAATTGACGGCCTGGGCTCGCACCCTGGAAGATCGCGTGGAGGAGAAAACTCGGGAACTTCGCCGCGCGCACGAACATGTCCTCCAGGTCGAGAAGATGGCTTCCATCGGCAAGCTCGCGGCAGTGGTGGCGCACGAAATCAATAATCCGCTCGCCGGGATTCTGACCTACACCAAACTGCTGAAGAAATGGCTGGAGCGCGGCGATTGGGAATCCGCGCGCCGCGAAGAGGTGCGCAGCTCGCTCGACCTGGTGGAATCGGAAATCCGCCGCTGCGGCGAAATCGTGAAGAATCTGCTGCAGTTTTCACGCGCGGCGCCGATGAACCTGGAATGGGTTGACGTCAACCAAGTGATTGACCGCGTGGTGCGGCTGGTGATGCACCAGCTCGAACTCTCGGGAATCCAATTGCAGCAAGACCTGGCGCCCGCCGGGGAGGGCGGGCTCCCGCAAGTCCATTGCGATCCCGTTCAGCTCCAGCAAGTCGTGCTCGCATTGGTGATGAACGCCGTGGACGCCATGTCCCATGGGGGGACTTTGCGCTTGCGCAGTCGCCGCTTGCCGGCCGGAGCTGCCGTTTCCACTCACGTCCAAATTGACGTGGAAGACGATGGCACGGGCATCGCGCCCGAGCTGTTGCCAAAATTGTTCGAGCCCTTCTTCACGACCAAGGAGCGCGGCCGCGGCGTAGGGCTGGGCCTGGCCATCAGCAAAAGTATCGTGGAGCGTCACGGCGGGCGTATCGAAGTCTCCTCCACACCGGGCCGCGGGACAACATTCACCCTGACGCTCCCCATCGATGGGCCTGTGGGTAATCCGGTACCAGAAAAAGTCGCGGCCGAACCCGGCGTCGCCATAACAACGCATTCAGAGAGGTAACTGGCCATGACCGAAAAAGGAAACTTGCTGATTGTGGACGACGAAGCCATCGTGCGCGACTCGCTGGGCAAATGGTTTCGCGAAGAAGGTTACGAGGTGGGCACAGCGGAAAGCGCCAGCGAAGCCCTCACCCGAATGGCGGAGCACCAGTGGGACTTGGCTCTCGTCGACATTAAAATGCCCGGAACGGACGGCATGGAACTGCAAAAGCGGTTGCGCGAGATTGATCCCGACCTGCCCGTGATCATCATGACCGGCTACGCCTCGGTGGAGACGGCGGTCGAAGCGTTGAAAAACGGCGCGTACGACTACGTCACGAAGCCGTTCGATCCCGATGACATCGCCAACGCCGTGCGCAACGCGCTCTCCCATCGGCGCGTGCGCCAGGAAAACATTCGCCTCCGCGAAACCGTTGTGGAAGTTGCGCGGCCTTCGGAAATCATCGGCCGGAGCACGCCCATCACCAAGCTGCTGGATGCCGTCGAAACCGTCGGGCCTACCGAAGCCACGGTCCTCATCACCGGCCCGAGCGGCACCGGGAAAGAACTCGTGGCCAAGGCCATCCATGCGGCCAGCCCGCGGCGATTTCATCCGTTGGTCGTGATTCACTGCGGCGCTTTGACCGAGACGCTCCTCGAATCCGAACTCTTCGGCCACGAAAAAGGCGCGTTCACCGGCGCGCAGTACCGCAAGAAAGGGAAGTTCGAGATGGCCGAGGGCGGCACCGTTTTTCTCGATGAAATAGGCGATATCAGCTTGAAGACGCAGACCGACCTCCTGCGAGTTCTGCAGGAACACGAAATCACGCGCGTCGGCGGAACGCAGTCCATTCACGTGGATTTCCGTTGTGTGGCGGCCACGAACAAAGACCTCGAGCAATTGGTCGAGGCTGGAACTTTTCGCGCCGACCTGTATTACCGGCTAAACGTTTTCCGTATCGAGGTGCCGCCGCTCCGCGATCGCCGCGAAGATATCCCGCTCCTGGTGGATCACTTTGTTCGGCGGTTCTCTCAGCAGATGAACAAGCGCATCGGGCGCGTTTCGCCGGATGCCATGCTGCTCTTGCAGCAGTACGACTGGCCGGGAAACGTCCGAGAGCTGGAAAACGCGGTCGAGCGGGCCATGGTCGTGGCTGACGCCTCCCGGGAGTCACCGGAACTCGAGCCGCACGACTTCACGCTGAAACTCTCCGGCCACGAAGCCGGATCCGGTGAGGCCACGCCGCGCACGCTGGACGACATGGAGCGCCAACACATCCTGCGAATTCTCGAGGAGTGCGGCGGCAATCAGACGCGCGCGGCGGAAGTGCTCGATATCGACCGCGTCACGCTCTATAACAAATTGAAACGCTACGGTTGGAAGAGGCCGACGCCCGTGAGCACTCACTGACGCGGCGGGGTGCCGCTGATGATTCACATAGACCTCGCGCCGGTGGGCAAATGTGAACTCGCTCTTCTCGATGAACTCGCCCACGGCCTCCGTGCCGCCACCGGCGTCCGGTGTAGTCTTCTCCCCTCGGGACTCGATGTCGATTTCGCTTTTCATCCCGAACGTGAACAGTATTACTCCTCTGAAATTCTCTCGCGCATGAATTTTTCGGTGAATTCGATGCCTGCGGAGCGCCGTCTGCTCGGTGTCACCTCAGTAGATTTGTACATCCCGATCCTCACGTTTGTGTTTGGAGAGGCGCAACTAGGGGGTTCCTGTGCGGTTGTGTCCACGCACCGGCTGCGGCAGGAATTCTATGGGCTGCCGCCCGATCCCGTCCTTCTCCGCGATCGCCTATTGAAAGAATCGCTGCACGAGATCGGTCACATGCTCGCGCTTCCACACTGCGAAGACTATCTTTGTTCGATGGCACCCTCGCATTCGGTGGAATGGATCGATCTGAAATCGCCCCGCTTCTGTCGCGACTGCTCGGCTCGTATGGAATCTTCGGGATTCCTGGTGAGGAGCTAGGATTCGCCATTGGGCCGAACGATTGCGCTCCTCGCTGAGCGAACAGGCGCACTAAGGCCGCAAGACTCCCTTTGCTCCGCAGTGATTTCCCCTGTGTTGTCAGCAACTTAGCCCATGCGACGGGATCCGCAGCACGGAAAGCGGCGTGCACTTCCTACTCCTGCCGCGGTCCGGATCGCTTCGCTCGTGCAACCTCGGCATGGCTTAAGAGGGAGTTGAGAAGCCCGATGGCCGAACGCATACGCCCGTTAGGGGAAGGGGAGGACCAAGCCGTGTCCACCGATTTCGTGCAACCGCTTCTGCCGCAAATGCCCCGGCCGTTCGACCGCCGCCGTCGGCTGCGTACCGATCCAGTGAAGCCGCGCAAGCAGGACCCCGCCGCACGACTGAAAAACTTCGACGAGGTTTCGCAGGCGCTGACGCTGCGCGAGGCAATCCTCGAAGCCGCGCGCTGCCTCCAGTGCGAGCACCATCCCTGCACGTTCGGCTGCCCCGCCCACAACGACATTCCGGGCGCGCTGTGGTTGCTCGAACAGGGCGACATCGAAGGCGCGGCGATGAAATTCCTGGAGACGAGTAACCTGCCGGAGATCTGCGGCCGCCTCTGCCCGCAGGAAAAACAGTGCGAAGGATCCTGCGTTCTCGGGACCTACAGTTTGCCCATCGCCATCGGCAAGCTCGAAAAGTTCTGCGTGGATACCGTGCGCGAAAAACTGGGCGGGTATCCCAAACCGCAGATACCGGAGCCGGTTGGCACGCGCGTCGCCGTCGTCGGTTCCGGCCCCGCAGGCCTTGCCGTCGCGGAAGAGCTCCTGAAGCGGGGGCACGGCGTCACCATCTTCGAAGCGTGGCCGCGGCCCGGAGGCTTGCTCGTTTACGGCATCCCCGGATTCAAACTGAACAAGGAAATCGTCTGGGACAAAATCCGCTCTCTCGAGGAGCTGGGCGTCGAATTCCGCTGCAACACTCGCGTCGGAAAAGATTTGACCGTGGACGACCTGTTCACAAAACATAGGTTTGACGCGGTTTTCCTGGGCCACGGAGCCAGCGGCGGAAATCGCATGAAGATTCCCGGCGAAGATCTGAAAAACGTTTACAACGCCACGGAATACCTGGTCCGCGGAAATCTGCCCGACGATCTGCTGCCCCTAGAAATGCACGGCCGGCCGCACGCCGGCAAACGCACCGTGGTCATCGGCGGCGGCGATACGGCGATGGACTGCGTGCGCACCGCGCGGCGGCTCTACCCCGATGGGGAAGTCTGGTGCGTTTACCGCCGCAGCGAAGCGGAGATGCCCGGCCGGATGGAAGAGCGCATCAACGCTCGAGAAGAGGGCGCCAAATTCGAATGGCTGACCCTGCCAGTCAAATTCATGGGTGATGAAGAAGGCTGCGTGAAAGCTTGCGAGTGCATCCGGATGAAACTCGGCAAACCCGACGCCAAGGGCCGCCGCACTCCGGTCCCCATTGAAGGCTCGAATTTTGTCCTCGAGTGCGATACCGCGGTAATCGCCATTGGCTACAGCGTCGAAGAGGACATCTCCCGCACGACGGAAAACTTGAAGACCACGAAGTGGGGCACCATCTGGGTTGCTACCGAAGAGGAAGGCGAAACCAGCCGCCAGGAAGAAATCTGGGCCGCGGGCGATTGCGTGCGCGGCGCCGATTTAATCGTCACCGCGATGGTGCCGGCGCGAAAAGCGGCCCGCTCGATGGACCGCGCCCTTCGCGCCAAGCTGGCCGCGCGTTCCAAGATTCCGTCAGCTTAGGCGTTCCGATTACTGAAGCGGATCACCGTTCGCTCTCATCCCAGAGTATGACCTTTTTTGCGAACTCCTGTCCTGTGTGCGAGTTGACGCAGACCCCGAAAGCGACTGTGTTAACCCGCGCAGAAGTGGCCTTCCTGCCGCTGTTAAACCACCCGTAAGTGTAACCAGATAAGCCTTTTAACTCTTCCCGACCAGGCTGGTTCATGGCCCACATCGTGCCCCAACATGATCGGAGGTTTAAGACCATGTCACCCCACCCGACCACCCTGCCGCCACAATCCCCGGAAGCAGCAACCGAGGAGCGTCAGGAGAAGCGCGCCCGCGGGTCGAAGACGGCGATTGTTTCCTTGCCAGATTCCGCGCACGCCGGCGCGGTTGCGCACTCCCACGAACTCTTCGCGGAGACGCTCCTCGAGATGAGTCCGACAAGGCCGCGGCACCGGACCTTGGATATCGTCGTGTCGCTGCTGTTGCATTTCATTTTCCTTACCACGCTCGTTCTCATCCCGCTTTTCTTCACCGAAGCGATTGATCTGAAGCAATTCTCTCAAACGATGCTCGTGGCCCCACCGCCACCGCCGCCTCCTCCTCCACCGGCGCCAGCGGTCGTGGCTCGAGTGGTGACCCCGCCGAAGCGGGTCTTTACCCAGGCCGGCAAGCTCTTGGCGCCCACGGCGATTCCGGCCAAGGTCGCCATGCTGAAGGAAGAAGCGCTGCCGCCAGATGTCGGCGGCGGCGTGATCGGCGGAGTTCCTGGCGGAATCCCAGGCGGCCAGCTCGGCGGAGTGATGGGCGGAATCATTTCCAACGCGCCGAGCACAAACATCCCTCTGATGCCGCCGTCCATCGCGATGCCAAAAGCGCCGGTGCGCGTCGGCGGAAGGATTCGCGAGCCGCGCCTCATCGCGCGCGTGGAACCCGTTTATCCGACCCTGGCTCGACAGGCGCGGATGCAGGGTGACGTCCTGATTGATGCCGTGATTGGAGAGGACGGCACCGTGCAGGAGATGAAGGTCATCTCCGGCCATCCGCTGTTGATCCCCGCAGCGCTGGAAGCTCTCAAGAAGTGGCGCTATCAGCCCACATACCTGAATGACGAACCGATCCCGGTTCAGCTTTTGGTGACGGTGCGTTTCCGTCTCCAGTGACGGCACGGCCGCGACAAACGCGCGTAGAGCCCATGTCCTGGCAAGATGACTTTCGCAAGAAACGAATGAGCCCGCAGGAAGCGGTGCGCGCGGTGAATTCGGGGATGCGCGTCTATATCCATCCCGGCTGCGCCGAGCCGGAAGTCCTGGTCGAGGCGCTGATCGAACGAGCGCCGTTTGTCCGCGACGTCGAAATCGTCCACCTGCTCACCCTGGGCCGCGCCGACTACATCCGGCCGGAAATGGCCGGCCACTTCCGGCACAACGCGATGTTCATCGGAGGGAATGTGCGTGAGGCGGTGAACGACGGTCGCGCCGATTACACGCCCATTTTCCTCAGCCAAATCGAAGGGCTCTTCGAGAGCGGCGACATGCCGCTCGACGTTGCGCTGATTCAAGTCTCCCCCCCGGACGCGCACGGTTTCTGCAGCTTCGGCGTGGGCGTGGATACCACGCTGACGGCGGCGAAGACGGCGCGGTACGTGATTGCGCAAGTGAACGATCAGATGCCGCGCACCTATGGAGACAGCTTCATCCACACCAGCGAACTCGACGCGGTGGTGGAAGTATCGCGGCGGTTGTGCGAGCTGCCGAAGGTCGAAATCACCGAAGTCCACCAGGCCATCGCGCGCAACGTCGCATGCCTCGTCGGAGACGGTGCCACGCTCCAACTCGGCATCGGCGGAATCCCCGATGCGGTTCTTCTCCAACTGACCAACCACAAGGACCTGGGCATCCACACCGAAATGCTTTCCGATAGCGTGATTCCGCTGATTGAGTCCGGCGTCATCAATGGCCGGCGAAAGACGGTCCATCCGCGCAAGATCGTGGTGGGCTTCGTGCTCGGTTCGAAAGATCTCTTCGACTTCGTGGACAACAATCCCGTCTTCGAATTTCATCCCAACAGCTACACGAACGATCCGGTTCTCATCGCGCAGAACGACAACATGGTGGCCGTCAATTCGGCTTTGCAGGTGGACATCACCGGGCAGGTCTGCGCCGATTCGGTGGGAACGTATTTTTACAGCGGGATCGGCGGACAAGTGGACTTTATGCGTGGCGCTTCCCGCTCGCGTGGAGGAAAACCAATTATCGCGCTGCCCGCCACGGCCAAGGGCGGCCGCATCTCGCGCATCGTGCCGATGCTCGATCCGGGGGCGGGCGTGGTTACCTCACGCGGCACGGTGCACTATGTCGTCACCGAATACGGCATCGCCTACCTGCACGGACGAACCATCCGCCAGCGCGCCGAAGCCCTCATCCAGATCGCGCATCCGGATTTCCGCAATCAGCTCTACGACTATTGCGAGAGCACCCGGTGGCTCCAGCGGCCGCGCGAGCAGGGAAGCGCTGCGCCCCGGCTGGGTGAAGTGGATCTGGACGCCCGGTTCGTGGGAACCGAAACGAAGGAGTGAAACATGACCGCTGCCCCTGATCCCTCGATCCGCAAGGCCACAGCTCCGCGCGGCAAGGTCACGATCGATCCTGAAGAGTGCAAGGGCTGTGGGCTCTGTCTGGATGCTTGTCCGCCGCGCTGCCTCGAATTTGAACTCGACCTCGGGCCTTACGGCGTGCGCCCCGCTCGCTACACGGGTCATGGTTGCACCGGCTGCGGAATCTGTTTTTACGCATGTCCGGAACCGGGAGCGATCACGGTTTACCGCGCCGCCGGGCCGCCGAAGATGATTCCGCGCGCCGGCGAGGAGGGCACGCATGCGCCAGCTCACTAAGGGCAACGTTGCCGTCATGCAGGGCGCGATCCTCGCTGGGTGTCGCGCCTACTACGGCTATCCCATCACTCCCGCAAGCGAAATTGCCGAAGCCGCCGCGCTCTACCTGCCACAGATCGGCGGGGTATTTCTTCAAGCTGAGAGCGAAGTTTCGGCGATCAATATGGTTTACGGCGCGGCTTCCGCCGGCGTTCGCGTGATGACGGCCTCCTCCGGTCCGGGCGTCAGCTTAATGCAGGAGGGCATGTCATACCTCGCCGGCGCGGAACTGCCCTGCGTGGTCGTGGACGTCGTCCGCGGCGGACCGGGCCTCGGCAATATCGCTCCGGAACAGAGCGACTACTTCGCTATGGTCAAGGGCGG
Source organism: Terriglobia bacterium (assembly GCA_041497315.1). Classification (GTDB taxonomy): domain Bacteria; phylum Acidobacteriota; class Terriglobia; order Acidiferrales; family UBA7541; genus JBGQGH01. Next base: position 16,948 of record JBGQGH010000043.1, read on the forward strand.
CGGACACGGCAACTACCGCAATTTCGTTGTGGCGCCCGCTTCGGTGCAGGAGATGGCCGACCTCACGCTGCTCGCGTTCGAACTCGCGGACCGTCACCGCAATCCGGCCGTGGTGCTCACCGATGGGTTCATCGGCCAGATGATGGAACCGCTCGAGTTGCACGATCACATCGTGCATGCGCCGGCAAAGCCCTGGGCCGTCCGCGGCACGCACGAGACCCGGCCGAATCTGATTTCTTCCATCTACCTCGAGCCGGACGCGCTTGAAGCCCACGTCCGCAAGCTCGAAGAAAAATACCGCCTCGCCGCCGAGGTCGAAGCGCGCCACGAACTCTACTTGGCCGACGATCCGGAAGTCTTGCTGGTCGGCTACGGCATCACTTCGCGCGTCTTGCGCTCGGTCGCGGAGCAGATGCGCGATCGCGGCCTGCGCACCGGACTCTTCCGTCCCATCACGCTCTGGCCGTTCCCCTCGGAAGCGCTGGCGCACGCCGCGCGTTACGTCCAACTCGTCCTGGTCGTGGAGATGAGCACGGGCCAGATGATTGAAGACGTGCGGCTGGCGCTCGATGGCCGCGTGCCGGTGGAATTCTACGGCCGGACGGGCGGCAACGTGCCGCTGGCGGAAGAAATCTGCGAACAACTTTCCGAGCGGCTGACCCCGGCTCTGGATTGGGGAGTCTAGTTTGGCGGAGGAGGCGATCCCCGTGTCCGATTACCAGGTGGCACAGTCGAAGTCGCCGATCTTTTACGACCGCTACGAGCGCAAGTCCGAGTTGCAGCAGCAGACGCACTACTGTCCCGGCTGCGGGCACGGCGTGGCGCACAAACTGGTGGCCGAAGCGCTCGCGGATCTCGGTTTGCAAGACCGCACGATTTTCGTGAGCCCTGTTGGATGCTCCGTCTTTGCCTACTACTACTTCGATGTCGGCAACGTTCAGGCCGCGCACGGGCGCACCCCGGCGGTGGCCACCGCGCTCAAGCGCTCGTGCCCGGACAGCATCGTCATCGCCTACCAGGGCGACGGCGATTTGGCCGCCATCGGCACAGCGGAGATCATCCATGCGGCGAACCGCGGAGAAAAAATCAGCGTCTTCTTTGTCAACAACGCCATCTACGGCATGACCGGCGGCCAGATGGCGCCCACGACGCTCGTTGGGCAAGTCAGCACGACGACGCCCTGGGGCCGGCGCCCTTCGAATGAAGGCTTCCCACTTCACATGGCCGAGCTCTTGGCCACGCTTGAGGCGCCCGCCTATATCGAGCGCGTTGCACTCTGTGACAACAAGAACATCATGCGCGCGCGCCGCGCTGTTCGAAAGGCCATCGAACTACAGCGCGATGGCGCCGGTTTTTCATTCGTGGAAATCCTTTCCCCGTGCCCCACCATCTGGAAAATGACGCCGATTGAAGCGCGCCAGTGGGTGGCGGAAAAAATGCTGCCGATTTTCCCGCTCGGCGTTCTTCGCGATCGCAAACCCGTAATTCCCGATATTCCTGGGCCGCAAGTTGTGACTCCAGCCGAACTGTTGAAGCTGGGGCCCGTTCCGGACGAAGCTGCGGCGCGGGTGATTTCTCCGGTGAAGGCGCGAAACCTGACCGTCAAAATCGCGGGCTTCGGCGGGCAGGGAGTTCTCCTGCTGGGCCAGATCATGGCGGAGATGGGCATGCGGGAACGGATGGAAGTGAGCTGGTTGCCATCCTACGGCCCGGAGATGCGCAGCGGCAGCGCTCATTGCCACGTCTGCCTGTCACGCGAGCGTATCGGTTCTCCGCTGGTCGAGCACGCCGACGTGCTCATCGCCATGAACGAAATCTCGCTGCGCAAGTTCGCGCCGCAGGTGCCGTGCGACGGCATCGTGCTCTACAACCGCGTCAAACTTCCCGAAGGCTTCACGCTTCCGCACGCCCGGGTCCACTGCATTGATGCTTCCGGGATTGCCGACCAAATCGGATCCGCGAAGGTAGCCAACGTGGTCATGCTCGGCGCGATGCTTACGCTCACGGAAGCGATGCCCGCCGAAACGGCCATGGCCGTTCTCGAAAGTGCCGTCAAGAACAAGAGTCTTATCGAAATGAACCGCCGCGCCCTCGAAGCTGGCTTGCACGCATTCACTGTGATGGCTCCGTGATGGAACATGCGGGGGTAGCACGCCTCACACACTCGAACTATGGGAATTATCCTGAATTGATATGCTTTTTGGGAAAACCCTCTTATTTATTGAAGTGGAATGTCCGGTTTTAGAACAAATGTAGAAGTGGTTTGATTAACTTCTATATTTTCTGTGAGATAAATTTGTAAATGAAAATGGGTAGAGTGGCTTGAGACTTGCTCATGGTTGTTAGGGGTGGATTTTGTTCTTCCAGCGTGTTGCCGCAGGGTGTCCCGATTCCGGACGCGGCGATCCAGACAGTTTCTCCCAAACCTTTAGGAGGTACTCGAATGAAGCGGTTTATCTCAGTTAAGATTTCCGTACTGCTGGCTCTCCTGTTGCTGCCGATGCTCGTATTTGGCCAACAGGTGGCCTCGGTGACGGGAGTCGTTACGGACACCTCGGGCGCGGTTGTCCAAGGCGTCGAGGTCAAGCTCACCGACACGAAGACCAACGCAGTTTACAAGACCAAGACCAACGATCTTGGCGTTTACCTGGTTTCGAACGTCCCACCCGGCCCGGGTTACACCATGACGTTTGCGAAAGACGGATTCAAGACCAACTCCGTCCGGGACGTTTACCTGGGCGTAGGCGTGACGCACACCTTGAATGCTCAAATCGAAGTGGGGTCGGTCTCGCAGGTTGTGGAGGTGAGGGCCTCGGGCGAAGCCTCGCTTAATACGACGGATGCCAGCGTCGGCAACGTGGTCAACACCGATCAAGTTGCGGGATTGCCGATCCAGATTCGCGGCACGCCGGCGGCATTGCTTGGCTTGCAGCCGGGCGTGATGGCGAATTCTGGTGGTGGCACGAACCGTTCAGGCGCGGTCACCGGTTCGCGCACGGACCAGGGCAATATCACCATCGATGGAATCGACGCCAACGATGTGACGACTGGCCAGGCGTTCGCAACCGTGGGCAACGCAGCCATCGATTCGGTCCAAGAAGTCCGAACCGTGACGGCGAATGGGAGTGCCGGTGAAGGCCGGAGCAGCGGCGGCCAGATTGAAATCGTCACCAAGAGCGGCACCAACGGTTTTCATGGGAACGCCCGTTGGTACAACCGCAACACCCTTTTTGCCGCCAACAGCTTCTTCAACAATAAGTCCAAAATCGCGCGTCCGGTGCTGAACCGCAACCAGTTCGGCGGCAGCGTGGGCGGGCCGATCTTGAAGGATAAGCTGTTTTTCTTCTTCGACTACGAAGGCCGCCGGGATGCCAGCGGCGTCAGCTATTCACGTACAGTTCCACTGGATTTCATCCGCGCGGGAGGGGTGGCCTACATCAATAACGGAACCCGGTTGAGCGATGGGAAGCCCTGCGATTCGTCGAGTCGATCGGACACTACGCCGGAGTGCATTACAAGATTGACCGCAGCGCAAGTGCAGGCCTTGGATCCCCTGCACATAGGCGCAGATCCGAACATTCTGAGTATCCTCACCAGTCGCTATCCCTTGCCGAATGACATTCCATCGGGGAATGGCGTGACCACAGGCATTTTTCGTTTCAACGCACCAAGCCGACGAGCCGATAATACCTACACCTCGCGGTTGGACTGGAAGCCGACCCAAAAGCACAGCTTATTCGCTCGCTTTAACTTCGCCCGGCGCGATCAAGACGACATAGTCAATAACGTCGCGCAGCAATTTCCGGGTGACCCCACTGTGGCCAAGATCCTGGTCAAGGACTACGCCTACGCCCTGGGGTGGACGTGGACCATCAACAACAACATGGTCAACCAGGCCACCTATGGCGTATCGCGCTCGGGGCTCGAATTCCCGACGCTCTTCCAACCGACCTTCCCGAATTCGTGGACCTTCGGGCCCATCTCGAATCCGTTCCCAGGCTTCAGCAGCCAGACGCGGTTCGTGCCGGTGCCGACCATCCGGGATGACTTCAGTTGGACCCGGGGCACGCACCTTTTCCAGTTTGGAGGTACGATCAAGCCCATTCGCCAGAATTCCTCACTGACGAACGACTTCAACTTTGTCACCGTCGGCCTGGGAGGAAACCTGGGCACACTCGATCCTTCCGTGCGTCCGGCCAACATTCTCAATACCACCACCGCGACGGGCCAGTACGACAGTATGTTCGCTTTCCTGCTGGGACATGCGGCGTCGGTCGCAACCAATTTCAACTACAACACATCCGGCCAGGCTCAGAAGGCCGGTACGGGCAAGAGCCGTAATTTCCATTACAATGAGTATGAGTTCTATGGCCAGGATACCTGGAAGCTGAGTTCATCCCTCACGTTGACCTACGGCCTTCGCTGGCAGTACTATTCACCGCCGTTCGAGGCCAATGGCTTCCAGTCCGTGGTCACCAGCAATGTGGACCTCAGCTCGCTTTTCACAATCCGCGAGCATAACGGCCTGAACGGCATCGGTGGAGCGAACGCAGAGCCACTCCTGACGTATAACCTGGGCGGACCGGCCAACAACGCTCCGGGGTACTACCAGGGCGATTGGAATAACTTTGCTCCGCGGCTGAACATTGCCTACAACCCCTCGTTTAAGAACGGGTTCCTTGGCAAGTTGTTCGGCGATCGCAAGACCGTATTGCGCATGGGCGGGTCCATGGTCTATGACCGCGTGGGCGGCGCATTGTCCTTCATCGCCGACCAGGTGACCTACCTGTTCGACAACTCCAACACAATCAACTTCGGGTCCGGCGGCGCGACTGCTGCGCTAACGAATGATCCGCGGTTCGTCAACTTCTCCACCCTTCCGGGCACACCGGTGGCTCCGACCGTGACTCGTCCGAACACACCCTTCTTCAACGGCGTGGAGCCTATCGGAAACCAGACCGGCGAAACCAACTACCTGATGGCGAAAAACTTCAAAATCCCCTATGCCTACGTTTTCTCCTTCGGCATCCAGCGGGAGTTGCCCGGGAATTTCCTGCTCGAGGCCAACTACGTGGGACGTTTGGGCCACTCGCTGTGGTCGCAGGCGGACGGCGCACAGATCGTGGACTTCAAGGACAACACGTCCGGGCAGTTCATGCTCGATGCGTTCAACAAACTGCAGCAGCAGATCATCGCGCTGACGCCCTCCGCGGGCATTACCGCGCAGCCGTGGTTTGAGAACCAGATGAACGCCGCGATCGCGAGCAATTTCGGCGCCGGCGTGACTTGCGTCTCGTTCTTCAACCCCGCTTCGGTGAACAAGAGCTGCACGCGGCTTGTCCGGGCGTTCGTCTCCAATCTTGTCCAGATTGGCGACGTGTCCGACACAGTTCAATTCCTGAACAGCCAGGGTTACCTGTTTCCGAATACCGGACTGAGCGGGCAGTTCTCCACAAACGCTTACGTCTCCAACCTGTCGGCTTCGAACTACAACGGCCTTCTCTTGACCCTGCGCAAGAGGCCGTCGCACGGGTTGCAGTTCGACTTCAACTACACGTTCTCCCACTCGATTGACAATCTGTCCAGCGTGACCAACACGGTGTTCGGCGGGCTGGTTTGCGATGTGCGGAATCTCCGCGTGTGCCGCGGCAATTCGGATTTTGACGTCCGGCACATCATCAGCGCAAATTGGCTCTATGCCTTGCCGTTTGGGAAGGGCCGCCGGATCCTCGGCGGTGCACCCCGCTGGGCCGATGCCATCGTGGGCGGCTGGGAAGCCAACGGGATCTGGACCTGGCGGACGGGCTACGCATTCAGCTCGACCACAGGTTCCTTCCCGGTGGGCTTCGTCTATGACAGCCCCGCCGTGGTGACCGGCTCGACCGCGCCGCTACAGGCCAACATTCACGTGGACAGCACCGGCACGGTGCAGTACTTCGCCGACAACGCGGCGGCCCTGGGTACGCTGCGAAACCCCGTGGGCGGCGAAATCGGCAACCGCAACAATCTCTTCGGCCCGCATTTTTGGAACGTGGATCTGGCGGTGCTTAAGAACTTCAAGATGCCGTGGTCGGAGAAGCAGAGACTCCAGTTCCGCTGGGAGTCTTTCAACCTCTTCAACCATCCCAGTTTCAGATTGCCAAGCGTCAACTTCAACTCACAAAGCACGTTCGGGCGCATCACCAGCGAGGAAAGCACCCCGCGGCAGATGCAGTTCGCGCTGCGCTACGAGTTCTAGCCCGGATTTCTCACCAGAAGTGAACAAGAAGTGAGGGTTGGGAGTAGAAAAGGGCCGCTTTCTCAGGCATAACTGCGTTGTCGATGCGTGGTTGATGCGCAGAGAGGCGGCCTTTTCCATGACAGAGTGTAGCCA
>JBGQGH010000044.1:0-22865 GCA_041497315.1 Terriglobia bacterium
CTTTACCAGGCGCGAGGGTGGCAAGCCGCTCGGCGAGTTCGACCAGGTTCGGGTAATAGAAATCCGTCCCGGACATGTGGATTAGCTCAGCGGCCTGCTTCTGAATAGCGGCGACGACTTCGGGATGACAGTGGCCGGTCGCGACCACAGCGATGCCGGCGGCGAAATCGAGGAACGCGTTGCCGTCCACGTCTTCAACGATCGCGCCGCGGCCCGTCTTGGCGACGAGCGGATAGCCGCGCGTGTAGGAAGGCGAGATGTACTTCGCGTCGCGCTCGAGGAGCTTGCGCGCATTTGGTCCGGGGAGCGGAGTGATCAGATGCGGGAGCTTGGTAGCAATTTTGGCTTCGGGCATTTCTTCCTCCTGGAACTGCATTTTGGCGGCCTAACTGCTTCGGCGGGGAGTCTCGCGAAGAGATAATCTGCTGCGAGATTTCGTCGCGTGAACAACCCGCGAGAGGAGGAGGAAGCCTTAATCGACACCGAAAAGGTTTGGACGTTCCCGCGACGGGAGGGCATGCAGCGGAACGAGTTGTGCGAGCCGACGCATCACTTGCGCTTCCAACGGACACCGCCGTCCTTGGTGTCTTCGAGGATGATACCACGCTCGGCCAGTTGTTGGCGAACACGGTCGGCCGCTGCGAAATCGCGCCGATTGCGCGCAGATTGGCGTTCCGCAACGAGTACTTCAATCTCCCCAACTGACGCGGTCATCTCCGGCCCGGACACGTTGACAGATGCGTTTTTGATACCGATTGCACTGAGCTTATCCGCATCGTCGTTCTTCAAGACAGCGAAAATCGCGTCGAACTTCTCGAGTGCCGCGAGTACGGGCGCGACGCCAGGTTGACGGAATTCGCCGCGGTCGATGGCAGTGTTGACGTCGCGCACGAGGTCAAACATCGCCGCGAGCGCCTGCGCCGTGTTCAGATCGTCCTCAAGGCCATGTTCGAGTGCTTCTTCGGCCTGGCGGGCGCGAGCGGCAATTGCGCCTCCGGAATCGCCGGCCGGAAATTTTTCCGTCCGCAGACGCTCCACAAAATTGCGCAATCGTTCGACGGAGCTTGCGGCCTGTTGCAGGCTGTCCGCGGTGAAATTGAGCTGGCGGCGATAGGGTACCGAGGCGAGAAGGAAGCGCAACGTCGAAGGCTTGTGGCCCTGCGCGTAGAGGTCGCGCAGGGTGTAGAAGTTGCCGAGGGACTTAGACATTTTCTCGCGCTCGATAATCAGGTGCTCGGAGTGCAGCCAGTAACGCACGAATGGCTTGCCCGTGGCGGCTTCCGACTGCGCGATTTCATTTTCGTGGTGCGGAAAGGCCAGATCCACACCGCCGGTGTGAATGTCGAGCGTGTCGCCCAGATATTTCATGGCCATCGCGGAGCATTCGATGTGCCAGCCGGGGCGCCCGGGGCCGATCGGTGTTTCCCAAAAGTGTTCGCCGGGCTTGGGAGCTTTCCAGAGAGCGAAGTCACGCGCGTCGGATTTTTCGTATCGGTCCACATCCACGCGCGCGCCGGCCTGAATGCCGGCCACATCAATTTTCGAGAGCTTGCCGTAAGTGGGAAAGTTCGAAATCCGAAAATAGATGGAGCCGTCGCTGGTATACGTGTAGCCCTTCTCGGTGAGGCGTTGGATCAGCCGCACCATGTCATCAATGTGATCGGTGGCCCGGACAATGTGCTCGGGCTCTTCTAGGTTCAGCGTCTTGCGTTCCTCGAGGAAAGCCTGGATATATTTCTCCGTGTACTCGCGAATGCTGATGCCCTTCGCGGCTGCGTTCTGAATGATGCGGTCGTCCACGTCGGTGAGGTTCATCACCTGTTGCATGCGGAAGCCCTTGAACTTCAGAAAGCGCCGCAGGATGTCCTGGAAGACGAAAGTTCGGAAATTGCCGATATGCGCGAAGTCATAGACCGTGGGGCCGCAGGTGTACATGCGGACCTCGCCGGGGCGCAGCGGCACAAAGGGCTCGGTGCGGTTCGTCAGCGTGTTTTGGAAGAGGATCTCGCCCATGTGAGTCTCGGCCGCGGACTGTGAATTTGGCATTCTAGCCGACGCTGTCCTGACAGGCAAACGCAGCTAGCGGTAATTTCCTGACACGAGTGCAGGGCAAGCACAGGGCGCCGCACTACGCTTTACACGACCATGTGCCTATGCTATCTTCCTCTTCCGTACCGCCGATCCATAGCGCCAGGCGGCTGGGCCACTGCTAACTGACCCACCAGAGTTTTTGTCGAAACATGCCTCCGCCCGAGGAATTCGAAGCCGTATCTCTGCGCTGGGCTGGATAAGCCGCGCCAGAAGAACGGTTTGAAAGAGGCGTACTTGCTCAAACTTCGCAAAGTCGAAGTGGTGGGATTCAAGTCCTTCCTGGAAAAGTCGCACCTTAAATTCAGCGGCAGCGGATTGACCTGCATCGTGGGGCCGAACGGCTGCGGCAAGTCCAATATCGTGGACGCCATTTCCTGGGTGCTGGGCGAGCAGAGCCATAAATCTCTGCGCGCCGAGCGCATGGCTGACTGCATATTCAACTGCACGGCCAAGCGCCCGCCCCTCGGGATGGCTGAAGTACTGATCACCCTCGAAGATCCGGAACTCGCCGAAGCGGCGCGGTTCGTGCTGGAGAGCGCGGCGGAGCAGCCGGCCACCCAAGAGAGTCAGCCCGCCGGCGAAGTGCCACCAAACGAAAACGCCACTGAAGTCCTTGCGGAATCCACGCAAGCGACGAGCGACACACCGGTGGAGGCAATTGACGGGGCGCAGGACAACAAGCCATTCCGCCGCAAGCGCGAAGCGGAAAGGCCCGCGTTGCACACGAAGCCCGGCGAAGTGGTGATAGGGCGGCGGCTCTACCGCTCGGGCCAGAGTGAATACCTGATCAACGGGCGCGTGGCGCGGCTGCGCGATATTCAGGAACTCTTCATGGGCATGGGCCTGGGGCCGGACTCGTACGCCATCATAGAGCAGGGGCGCATCGGGCAGGTGCTGAGCTCGCGGCCGAACGACCGCCGCGCGATTATCGAAGAAGCCGCCGGCGTCACGAAGTACAAAACCAAGCGTCGGCTGGCGGAAGCCAAGCTCGAATCTTCGAAGATCAACCTTTCGCGGGTGAACGACATCCTCGTCGAAGTCGAAAAACAACTCGCCTCGCTGAAGCGGCAGGCCTCCAAGGCGCGGCGCTACGCGGAGTTGCGCGAACAGATGCGCGGCCTGCTGCGCCAATTGCTGGCCAGCAAAGCAACCGAACTCGACAGCGAAGCTACGCGCCTGACGCAACTATTGACTGACCTGAACGTGGCCGAATCCCGGCAGGGGCAAGACCTGCAACAACTCGAACTCGAGCAGGAGCAGCTCAGCAAGCGCACCTACGACCTGGACGTCGAGCTGCGACAGAACCAGAACCTGCTGGGGCAGACGGCACTCGAACTGGATCGCAGCGAAAACCGCATCGTCTTCAACCGGCAGCGCGGGATTGAACTGGAAGCCCGCAGCCGCCAGGCGCAGCTTGAAATTGAACAGGCCGCGACGCTTGCCGCACAACTCGAAGAACGCGCCCGCGCGCACCAGCAGTCCGTGGACGCGGTGCGCGCGGAAACGGCGCGGGTGCTGCAGTTGTTGGAGCAACTATCCGCGCGCGCGCAGGAGCTGGGGGACAAAGCGCAAACCACCGAAGCTGGCATCGAGGAACTGCGACTAAGACTGAACGAGCTGGGGGAGGAATTGACGCGGCTGCACGGCGAGCGCGCGCAGGCGGAGCAGACGCTGGCGCACCAGACCGAAGCCTTGGGCCGCATCGAGCAATTCGAACACGATCTGCTCGAAGAATCGGTGCAGTACCGCGATCGCTCACACGCGGCCGATCTCAACCTGCAAGCCGCCCTGGACGGAGCAGCTCAGCTCGGCGAGCAAGTACGCGAGACGCAAGCCGTCATCGCCACCCGGCGCAATGAGATTGCCGCAGCGGCCACGCAATCCGAATCGGTGCGCGATCAGCTTGCCGAGGCCCGCGCACGCCGCGATTCGCTTGAACAAGTGTTGAACGACCGTTCCTACACCGCTGACGCGGTGCAGAAGCTTTTCGCCAGCAATGGCAAGGGCGAAGGGCAGGGCTTCCGCGCCGTGGGCGTGCTCGCGGATTACGCCGAAGTCGAGGAAGAGTACGAAAGCGCAGTGGGACAGTTTCTGCGCGACGAATTGGAATACGTGGTGGTGGAAACATTCGACCATGCGCGTGCGGGTATTCAGATGCTTCGCGAGGAGGTCGGCGGGCGCGCGACGTTCTTTGTGGACTCGCTGCGCACCCTGAATCTGGCCATCGGCGAGCCGATCATGCCCTTCCGCGCCGAGACCGAAGTGGTCTCGCGCCTCGATCAATTGGTTGAGTTCCGTGATCCACTGGGCCCCGCGGCAAAGCAGTTCCTGCCGCGGCTGCAAGCTGCATTCCTCGTCGAGACAGCGCCGACGGCCGAGCGACTGGCGCGTGCAAACCCGCAATACCATTTCGTGACCCCGGAAGGCACCACGTATCAGGGCCGCATGGTGAGCGGCGGGCGGCCCTCCGACGCCGGCCCGCTGGTGATGAAGCGCGAGATGCGCACGCTGGAGTCTGAAGTGGCGCGGCTGGAACGCGCCGCGAACGAAACGCAGGTCGCCTTGGACCGCTTGAAGGAAGATCTGTGCGATCGCGAGCAGTCGTTGATGGAATTGACCGCGCGGCACGTCCAGGCGGAGAAAAATGTGGTCTCCGCGACGCACCAGCGTGACCAGGCGAGGTCGGACCTGGCGCGCCTCGGAATCGAGTTGACCTCGCGCCAGGACGAATTGGCGCGCTTGCGCCAGGAAGTGGATGCGGCGCGCCAGCGAGCCGAGGCAGCTCGCGCGCAGCATGCCGCGGCGACGCAATCCCGAACTGGCGCGGAATCCGAAGCAGCCGAGGCAACGGAACGCTTAAGCCAGTTACGACAGCAGAGCGTCGCGAATCAGGAAGAGGTCGCGGCCCGGCGAGCGGAAGCCGCCACGCTCGCGGAACGTCTGGCCAGCGCCGAGGCCGCCGCCGAACGCATCGCCGCCGACCGGCGCGAAGCCACAGAACGCGAGAACGCCTCCCGCGCGCAGCTTGAGACCCTGCAGCGCGAAATGCAGGAACTCGATTCGCAAACCGTCGAACAGCAGCGCCAGGTGGAAGCGCTTCGCGCAGAAAAGCAGCGGCTGGAAGCGCACAAGGTTTCGCTCGAACAGGAATGGGAGCAGTCTCGGGTGCGCACCGTGGAAGTGGACGATCATGTGCGGATGGCGCGGCAGAAGCTCGGCGACCTGCGCGAAGAGCGCGGACAGCATGAGGTCGAGCGCGCGCGAAACGATTCCGACCGCGAGCATCTGCGCCAGTCTTGTATCGCCGAACTCAACGCGCAGCCCGAAGACTTGATCGCCGAGTTCCCCGCCCTGCTCAGCGGCGAGGAATTGGCCGTAGCGGATGCGAGCTATCAGGAAATGAAGTCCAGGATCGAGTCCATGGGCCCGGTGAACATGATGGCGCTCGAGGAATACAACGAGTGCGAGCAGCGCTTTACGTTCCTGAGCCGCGAGAAGGACGACCTGATGCAATCCATCACGGATACGCAGCAGGCCATCACTGAGCTCGACCAGGTTTCGCGGCAGAAATTCGAGGAAGCCTTCACCATCATCAACCGCAATTTCGCGGATGCCTTCCGCACGCTCTTTGGCGGCGGCACGGGCGAGATGCGCTTGACCGAAGCGGACAGCAGCGGTGATGCCGGCATCGATATCGCCGCGCAACCGCCGGGAAAGCGCCTGCAGAATGTGCTGCTGCTGAGCGGCGGCGAAAAAGCCCTGACCGCGTTGGCTCTGCTGATCGCGATTTTCCGCTACCAGCCCAGCCCGTTCTGCATCCTGGATGAAGTGGACGCGCCGCTCGACGAAGCCAACGTGGGGCGCTTCACGCAACTGGTTTCGGAGATGAGCGCGCAGACGCAGTTCATCGTCGTGACGCACAACCGCCGCACGATGGAGATGTCACCGGTGCTCTACGGAGTGACGATGCAGGAGCCGGGCGTTTCGAAACTCGTCTCCGTGCGCTGGGACGAGCCGGCTGCCCGCGCGAAAACCAACGCCGCCTAACTGGAAAGTTCTTCGTCATGGCGAGATCTTGTGGCTCGCCGCGTTTTCCTCATTTCCATTTTTCTTCTCCGTTGACTTCCCTTCTCGCTGCGCTAGAATACCCGCCTCGTTCGGGGGCGGACTTTCCTGTGGCATCACCGCAATTCAATCCTGTAGTCTGGGAAACTCATTTCTCCGAGGTGCCGCTGGCCTCGCGCGGAAAAGTGCGCGACCTCTACGACCTGGGCGACCGCCTCCTCATTGTTGCGACCGACCGGCTCTCAGCTTTCGACGTGGTGCTGCCCACGCCGATCCCGGACAAGGGGCGGGTGCTGACACAGCTTTCGCTCTTCTGGTTTGAAAAACTACGCGACGTTGTTCCCCACCACGTCCTGAGCGCCACGGAGTTTCCTAAGGAGCTGGCGCCCTACGGCGCGCAGCTTGCCGGACGCGCCATGATCGTCCGGCGAACTAATCCCGTGCCGATCGAGTGCGTCGTGCGCGGATACCTCTCCGGCTCGGGATGGAAGGACTACCGTGCCGCCGGCAAGGTCTGCGGGATTGCGCTGCCGCCGGGGCTGCAGGAATCTGCCCGGCTGCCGGAGCCGATCTTCACGCCATCTACCAAGGCCACGAAAGGCCACGACGAAAACATCACCTTCAAAGATGCCGCCGCGCGTGTAGGCCGGAAGCTGGCGGAGCAGTTGCGCGAAGTCAGCCTCGAACTTTACCGGCGGGCCACGGCTTACGCCGAGCCTCGCGGAATCATTCTGGCCGACACAAAATTCGAGTTTGGCCAGATCGGAAAAGAACTCATCTGGATCGACGAGGCGCTGACACCGGATTCATCGCGCTTCTGGCCTGTCGCGGGCTATGCACCCGGCCGCGCGCAGCCTTCGTTCGACAAGCAGTACGTTCGGGATTATCTGGAGCACATTGGCTGGTCCAAGCAGCCGCCGGCGCCGGAGCTTCCCGCGGATGTTGTGGCGGCCACGCGGGAGAAATACCGGGAAGCTTACCGGCTCTTGACCGGGCGTGAACTCGCCTGACGGGCCCACCAAGAAAACCGCACTGGATGGAGAGGAGAGCAGAAACGTGAAAGACCAACTGGAATCGCTGGTGGGACAGATGGTGGAACGGGGAATCCTTTTCGATGAGGCGATCAACGAATTCGAAAAGCGGTTCATCAAGCGCGTGCTCGACCGCGCACATGGGAACCAGTCCCGCGCGGCGCGCGCGCTGGGAATTCACCGCAATACGCTTAGCCGCAAGATCGGCCTGTACAAGCTCGAGAATCGGCCGTACCGGCACTCCTGATCCGGACCAGCCGGTTCCCCTCCTCTTTTCTTGCTTAATCACAGAGAAAAACGGCTCCGGGGTAACCGGAGCCGTTCGTGTTTTTTCCCCCGCCGTTCTGAACTTATCTGCCGCCCGGTTTCTTCGGCGGCCGCTTGGAAGGCGTCTTACCCGGCTGGGGTTTTTCCGCAGGTATATCTTCCGGGTTCACTTTCGCCTTATCCCAGTGGAGCATGAAGGGCGCAGCATCATAGCTGGCCAAGGTGCCGGAGAACCGCACGGGATCGCCCGGCGGAATCCGTTTGACGTCGGGCTGGCCGGAGACCTTTGCTTCCATGTTTGGCGTTGTGCCGGCCTCGATCGCCTCCGGCGTCGGCGCGTAGAAGACTTTGAGAATGATTGGATCATCGCCTGAAATTTCAATCACCTTACCGCCGACTTCGGGGAATTCCAATCCGCAAACGGCCAGCCAAGTGACTTTGGCTTTGTCACCGCCGGCTATCAGCTCTTCGATGAAATTGCTGGCCGGTTCGGTCGCCTTCTTCAGATCGGCCGCGCTCGGAATGAAATAGCTTGCCGGCCGCTCGGCGGAATTTGCGGCGAGTTGGATCATCTCGTTGACCTGCGCATCAGTCAGGCTGTCGCAAGTGACGGTCTGTTGATAGCGCACCAATTGTCCCCTGAGGTAGGTGCGCACCTGCGCCTCGCTCGGGTTTTTCAACGCGATGGACCGCGCCAGAGCCCAGAATCCATTCATGTACTGGGGCGGGTCCATCTGCGTTAGATACACCACACCCAGCCGGAAGTACGTCAGCGTGTCCGTCGGCTTAACGGCCAGAGCGGCCTTGTAGGACTCCACTGCGGCCGTGTAATCCTTCAGGAAGGCGGAGGTGAAGCCCGCCGTGTAATTGAATAGCGCGGTCGGATCCACCTTGGCCTTTGCGAAATCGTCGGCGGAAAGGGTTTCGGGCTTGGGGACCTCGCCGAGGGCCTTCAGGCCCGCAATGGCGGCGTCATGCGCCTTCGTGGCCTGTTCCTTGGCATCGAGCCCCTTGTCATTGAAGATAGGAAAAAACGCCTGTGTGCGAACGTAGTAGGCCTCGAACCGGCCGCCCGGATCCAATAGATTCGCGCCAGGGGACGCCAGCATCTTGTCCACGTACTCTATCGTCTTCGCGTAGTTCTTCAGATCGTTGAAGTACGTGATGAAAAAGGCCCGCAGAGCGGGAAGCATCAGCTTCGGTGAAACAGCAGGGTGCTTGGCGACAAACTCATCCAGGAGTTTTATGCGCTTCTGCGGATCCTTTTCATTCACTGCATTATTGTAGTCCGTGTACTCGGCTATGTTGTAGCCTGGCCCTTGATCTTGCGGCGCCGCTGTCGCGGCGGGCGCAGACACGAGGCTCAGCAGTGCAATCCACAGCAGACCCGCACCCGCAGATTTCCACGTTCGTATCATCTTTTTCTCTCCGCCTCCTAGGCGAGACGCTATCGTCGGGACGCCAGTCGAATGAGGATACTGCACTCCAAGGACGCTGGCTAGGCTCAAAACTCCGGGATTATAGGGAATCACACCCGGTGGTGCAAGAGTGTTTCGAGCATCCCTCGAGATTGTTGTGCGCCGTTCGGTCTCCAAACGCTCCTGCCGAGGCTCTAGTGATAAGATGGCATTTTGAGCGGAAAGGTCGCCTCGAACGGAGATCGCACCGATGCTCGCCGCCTCGACCACGGAGAAACCAATCGCCGGCGCCGTGGCGCTGGTCACGGGCGCGAGCCGCGGCATCGGTTTCGCCATCGCCGAAAAACTCGGATCCATGGGAGCGCGCTTGGCCCTCTGCGCGCGGGACGCCGCAAGACTTGCCAAGGCGGAAGAGCGGCTGCGGCGCGCCGGGTTCGAGACGCTGGGCGCTGCGGCAGACGTGCGGCGGCAGGCCGACATCGATTCCCTGCTCGAAAAAACACGGACTACTTTCGGCCCCATCGACATCCTTGTGAACAACGCGGGAATCGCCACCTTTGCGCCGTTCCACCAGCAGCTGGAGACGGATTGGGACGCTATTTTAGACACCAACTTGAAAGCGGTGTTCCTGCTGAGCCGGGCCGTGGCACCCGAGATGATCCGCCGGCGGGCAGGCCACATCATTAACATCGCATCACTGGCGGGTAAAAATGCGTTTGCGGGCGGCGCAGTTTATTGCGCTTCAAAGTGGGGCCTCCTGGGCTTGACCCAGTGCATGGCCGAGGACCTGCGTGGATTCGGCATCCGCGTCAGCGCGGTTTGTCCGGGCACAGTTGCAACCGACTTCTCTCCGCACACCGGCAAAGATCCGGCTAAGATGCTCCAGCCCGAAGATGTGGCCCACGCCGTGGCCACCCTGGTCACTCAGGCGCCGCAGAGCTTCATCAGCGAAATCCTTCTCCGGCCCACGCAGAAACCATAGATTGCTCGGTTGCGAGTCGGATCACAGCCTGGGCAGGACGATGCCCTGCTGCGCCTGGTACTTCCCTTTTTTGTCCTTGTAGGAAACTTCGCAGGCGTCATCGGACTCAAAGAAAACCACCTGGCAGAGTCCTTCGTTGGCGTAGATCTTTGCGGGCAGCGGAGTCGTGTTGCTGATCTCGAGCGTCACGAAGCCTTCCCACTCCGGCTCGAACGGCGTGACGTTCACGATGATGCCGCAACGCGCATACGTGGATTTGCCCACGCAAATCGTCAGGACGTTGCGAGGGATGCGGAAATACTCCACGGAGCGGCCCAGCGCGAAAGAATTCGGCGGGATGATGCAGACCGCGCCCTTGAACTCGACAAACGAGCGCGCGTCAAAGTGTTTCGGATCCACGATGGTGGAGTTGACGTTGGTGAAGATGCGGAACTCGTCGGCCACGCGGAGGTCATAGCCGTAGGACGACACGCCGTAGCTAATCACGCCGTCGCGCACCTGGCGGTCTTCGAACGGCTCGATCATTTTGTGCTCCAGGGCCATCTTGCGAATCCATCGATCCGGCCTTACGGACATTCGGGCCTCCGGTCTCTCTTGGACGTCATCTTGCGGTAGATCCCGCGCGACAAAAAGCAGCGCATCTTATTACGCCGGTGGAAACTTGACAACCTGGAACCGCCTATCTAGGATAGGCTGCCATTCGAGACGCGGGAGGCAGTTGTGATCAAGCTCGATATCGTCAACGCCGTGGTCAGCAGCACCGGGGTCACCCGGACCAAAGCCGAACAGGCGGTAGAAACTGTCTTTGAGGCCATGAAGAACGCGCTGGGTCGCGGCGAACGCATCGAGCTGCGCCGCTTCGGCGTCTTCAACGTGAAACCCCGCAAGACCGGCATTGGCCGCAATCCCCGCACCGGCGAGGAAGTCAGCATCCCGCCCGGCAAGGCCGTCCGCTTCAAGCCCGGCAAGGAACTCCAGTCGCTCGAATAAGGCACCACCGGAGGCCGACGAGCACTCCCCTGGCGAGCCTTCTTTGTGCCTGCAGCGGCTCCCACGCATCCAAACTGATATGACCAGCGGCAACGGAGAGGGGCAACCCCCGTTCAAGGTTTACCGCGTCACGCCGGAATATCCTGTGGAGAATGAGTATGTTCCCGCAGCCCGGGTTCGCAACCCTCGCCGGCGTTCGCTGATCATCGCCATCACTTTATTCGCCGCCACCGTTTTCACCACGCTCGCCGTCGGCGCGCAATTCGCCGCCGATTACGCCAGCAATCGAGCGTTTGGGTTCGACGATCTCTTCCAGCCCTACACTGCCTTCTGGCATCAGCCGAGCGTGTTGCTAAGGGGAATCCCCTTCTCGTTTACCTTGCTGGGGATCCTGCTGGCCCACGAACTGGGCCATTACTTCGCGTGCCGCTACTACGGTATTGCAGCCACCTACCCCTACTTCGTGCCCGCGCCAACGCTGATCGGCACCCTGGGCGCATTCATTCGCATCCGCTCGCCAATCATCAATCGCAGAGCGCTCTTCGACGTTGGCTTGGCGGGACCCGTGGTCGGCTTTGTGTTCGCCGTGCCGGCGCTGGCTGTGGCCATTTATTATTCGAAGATCGTACCCGCGGCGCAGGTGAATGCTTCAGCGATCTTTGGCAATCCTCTGGTCTCCCAGATGCTGGCGGAAATTTTGCGGCCCGGAGTCCGCGCGGCCGACATTTTGCTCCACCCTGTGGGTCGCGCCGCGTGGGTGGGTCTGCTGGTCACCGCGCTCAATCTTCTCCCCGCCGGGCAGCTTGACGGCGGCCACATCCTCTATGCGATCTCCAGCCGTAGGCACCGCACGGTCTCACTCGGTGTCGCGCTCCTTCTCATTCCCATGGGCAAGCTTCTCTGGGAGGGGTGGTATGTCTGGGCAGGCCTGTTGCTGATCCTGAGGTTCCGGCATCCACCGCTGATTGATCCCTGGGAGCCACTCGATCCCAAACGCCGGATCTGGGCCGCGATCGCCCTGCTGATTTTCATACTCTGCTTCATTCCTGTGCCCATACGATAAGGGTCTCTAGCATGAGGCCGCCGCGGCTTGCGGAGATACTTGAGGCTTAGAGCAGGCTGATCGGGTCCACGTCAACGAGCACGGCGCGCTCCGGAATTTCGGCCTTCGCGCAAGCCGCGAGGCAAGCGGCGAGCGTGCGCGTCAATTCTCCCCGTTTCGGAGACTTCAGCAGAAACTGAAAGCGGTATTCGCGCTTCAGTCGCGCGAGCGGCGCCGCCGCCGGGCCCAGCACTTTCACTCCGCCGGCTTCCGCCGGCGCAAGGAACGCCGCGACCTGGCGCGACCATCGGATGGCATTTTCGATTTTGGCGTCGCGGATCAGGATGCTGGCCAGCGCGGTGAACGGCGGGTAGTGCATCAGCCGACGGAAATGCAGCTCTCGCTCGAAAAAGGCGGCGTAGTCCTGCCGCGCAGCGTGCTGGATCGCGTAGTGCTCCGGATAATACGTCTCCACAAGCACCGTGCCGGGCAGTTCGCCGCGGCCCGCGCGCCCGGCCACCTGAGTCAACAATTCAAAGGTGCGTTCGGCGGCGCGAAAATCAGGCAGGCCGAGCGAAGTATCCGTGGACACCACGCCGACCAGCGTGACGCGCTGGAAATCGTGCCCCTTCGCCACCATTTGCGTTCCGACGAGCAGATCGAGCTTGCCCGCAGCGAACGCTCCCAGCACTTTTTGAAATTCGCGCTTCGTGCGCGCAGTGTCACGGTCCAGCCGCCCGATCCGTGCTTCCGGGAAGATCTCGCGCAGCTTTTCTTCGAGCTGCTCGGAGCCCTGGCCGACGTAGTAGATATGCTCCGAACCACACTTAGCGCACGTCTTGGGCACCGGCCTGGAGAATCCACAGTAGTGGCACACCAGGCCGTTGCGCTGCTTGTGGTAGGTCAGCGAGATACTGCAGTTTTCGCACTGTGCCGCAATCCCGCAGCTTCGGCAGAGTGCGAACCAGGAATAGCCGCGGCGGTTGATGAGCAGCAGCACTTGCGTCCCGGCATCGAGCCTCTGGGCGATCGCGCCCCGCAAGGTTTCGGAGATCGCCCCGGCCTTGCGCGTCCGGAGAAATTCATCTCGGAGATCCACGACCTCGACCCCGGCCATGGGGCGGTTCTCGACGCGTGCGGCGAGTTCGAGAAGTTTGTACTTGCCGGAACGCGCGTGGTGAAAAGATTCGAGTGATGGCGTCGCCGAAGCGAGCAGCGCGACCGCGCTCTCCAATTTCGCGCGAACGATGGCGGTATCCCGCCCGTTGTAGCGCGGCGTTTCCTCCTGCTTGTAACTGGGCTCCTGCTCTTCATCCACGATGATCAGGCCCAGGTTTTCGAGCGGCGCGAAAACCGCTGATCGCGTGCCGACCACCACGCGCGCTTCCCCGCGCCGCACGCGCCACCATTCCCGCGCGCGTTCGATATCCGCGAGGCCGCTGTGCAGCACAGCCACGCCGGCATCCTTAAACCACGCGCGGCACAGGCGGCCGATCCAGAGCGTGAGCGCGATCTCCGGCACGAGGACGAGCGCCGTGCGCCCGCGCGAGAGCGCGCGCTCAATCGCGCGCAGATACACTTCCGTCTTGCCGCTGCCGGTGACGCCGTAGAGCAAGCCGGTGGTGAACGCTCCGGCATCGAGCCAGCCGCGGATTTCGCCCACGGCGCGTTCCTGCTCGGCGTTCAAGACATTTGCCGGCGGCGTAAAATCCATCTCGAAGAGGTCTTCCTCCGCCGTAAGCGGCTCCTCCCATTCTTCGAGCACACCGTGCTTCACCAGGCGTTCCACCTGCGCGCGTTTCGCGCCGGTTTCCGCGAGCAGTTGTTTGATCGGCAGCGGGCCGCGCTCCTCACTAAGCAGCCGGCGAATGCGCTCCGTACTCTCGGCGGCGGGCCCGTGGGCATCTTTGCCGCTGAGCGGAGGCGCGGAGGGATTCCACGCGATGATCCGCTGTGTTCGAGACTTGCGCCGCCGCGCGACCTCGCGGATCCGCAGATGCCCGAGGCGCAACAACCGGGACGCCGCGGCCTCCCCTCCAGGCAACTTCCGCGCGCGATCGCAGCGCACCGGCTTTCCCTCGATCTCGATCAGATTGAGGAGCGCGAGGTCAGTGACCTCCATCTCGCTGCAGTTGCCGCGCGATCCGAGCTCAGCGCAGTACTCCTTGCCGGATTGCGTGATGACGAACTCTTCCTCCCGCCGCACCTCGATCATTGGCGGCAGCATCGCGCGAAAGACTTCCCCAATTGGAGCGATGTAGTAGTCGGCCACCCAACGCCCGAGTTCAATCAGGCGCGGCGAGAGCGCGGAGAGGGGATCGAGTACTTCTACGATTTCCTTGATCTTCGCCGTGGCCGGCGCGCGGCTGGTCAGCGCGAGTACAACGCCTACCATTGCCCGATTGCGGAAGGGCACCACCACACGGCAGCCGGGAACCACCGTTTCGGCCAGCGACTCCGGAATGAGATACGTGAACGCGGAGCGCAGCGGCAGGGGAAGCGCGACTTCGCAATAGCGGGAGGTCATGAGGACGTTCTAGTGTAGCAGAGAGGAGTAGCGCGTCCGATTCACATGCAGGATGCGGCGGAGGAGGTCGGTAACGCTATTTCTTGCGAGGATTGAGTCCGAGCACAGCCATGACCTTCTTCAAATCAACCCACACTTCGCCCTTTGCGTTTGGATTGCGCAGGAGATAGGCCGGATGATAGGTGGCCATCAGCCGCGAGCCGCGGAAATCAAACCATTCTCCACGATAGTGGGAAATGCCCTTGTTCGTGCCGAGAAGCGTTTGCGCCGCCACGGTGCCGAGGCAGCAAATCACTTTCGGCTGAATAGCGGCGAGCTGGCGCAATAGGAACGGCGAGCAGGCGGCGACCTCGTCTTTTTCCGGCGTGCGATTCTCCGGCGGACGGCATTTCACGATGTTGCAGATGTAAACGTCCTCGCGCTTCAGGCCCATGGCCTCGATCATCTGCGTCAGCAATTTTCCCGCGCGGCCTACGAAGGGAAGTCCCTGCACGTCTTCGTCGCGGCCCGGGCCTTCTCCCACGAATACCAGCTCCGCCTTCGCGCTGCCCGCGCCGAAAACGATTTTGTTGCGATGCCGATGAAGCTTGCAGCGAGTGCACTCGCCCAGGTCTTCGCGAACGCGCTCGAGGGTGTCGCCCTCAATGCGCTCCGCGGCCTCGAAGAGCGACGGCCCTTGCGCGACGGGCAGGACCGCAATCTTTGCCGCGCTCGAACCCGCTGGAGCGGCGGCCGGAGTCGGCGTTGTTTTCTTTTTCTGAGGAGCCACATCTTCCGCTGAGGAAATCACTGAGGAACTCGCCGGGGCAATCGCCGCGACGCGATCACGATAGAAACTGCGCAGGCCGATTCCCTCGTAGTAGCGCAGCCAGGCTTCGATTTGTTCGCGAGGATCGCTGGGGTGGGGCGAGTTCATCCGAGAATCAGCGGGTATCCGAATATTTCCTGCCGGAGGCGCCGGAAGGCGCGCTGGCCGGCGCGGCGCGGCAGCGCAGACGCAGAATTTCGTTGAATATGCGCTGCGCGACTTCGAGCTTTTTCATTCGGGGCAGGGGCGTCTCGCGGCCATCGCGAGAGAAGAGTGTGACGACGTTCGTCTCGCCATCGAAGCCGGCGCCTTCCTGGGTAACGTCATTGGCCACGATCAGGTCCACACCCTTCGCCGCGAGCTTCTCGCGCGCGTGCTCGGCAACGTGGTCCGTCTCCGCCGCAAACCCGACTACGATGCGCTCGCCCTTCGCGCGGGCGACGTCCGCAAGGATGTCCGGTGTGGGTTCAAGTTCAAGACTCATGCGCCCGGGGCCGCGCTTGATCTTGCTGGACTGGCGCGCCACCGGCCGGTAATCGGCTACGGCGGCCGCCTTAATGACCACGGTGGCTTCACCGAGGCGCTCCATCACCGCAGCGCGCATTTCCTCAGCGGAGCGCACGGAAACAACTTCGGCGCCGGACGGTGGCTCGATCGCGACCGGCCCGCTTACCAAAACCACCCGCGCGCCGCGGCGCAGCGCGGCTTCCGCAACGGCGTAACCCATCTTCCCAGAAGAGCGGTTGGTGAGAAACCGCGCGGGGTCGAGATCTTCGCAAGTGGGCCCGGCGGTGACAAGGACCGTCTCGCCCACAAAATCGTGCCGAATCCCAAGAACATCGCAAACCGCCCGCGCGATCGTCTCGACGCCGGCCAAACGCCCCGCACCAGTCATCCCGCAGGCCAGGTAGCCTTCATCGGGTTCGACGACGTGCACCCCGCGCGCGCGCAGGGTGGCCAGATTCTCCTGCGTCGCGGCATGCTCCCACATATTGACGTTCATCGCGGGGGCCACGACCACCGGCGCCGTGGTCGCTAGATAAAGCGTGGTCAGGAAATCGTCAGCTACGCCGTGGGCGAGCTTGGCGAGGATGTTCGCCGTCGCGGGCGCGATCACCAATAGATCGATTCGCTGGGCCACGGCAATATGTTCTATTGCGGACTCGACGTTGGCGGTTTCTCCGGCGGACTCCGCGAACATTTGCGTGATGACTTTCTGCCCCGTGAGCGCGGCAAAAGTGAGCGGCGCGACGAACTCCTGTGCACTCGCCGTCATCACCACCTGCACGTCCAGTTTTTCCTGCTGGAGCCGGCGCACGAGTTCCGCGGCCTTGTAGGCGGCGACTCCTCCGCTGACTCCGAGCGCGATTCTCATCTCCCGCGGGCGCGTCACGACTTGCGCCGCTTCCCTTCTTTCTCTGCCGCTTCCTCAGGCGTATCGGGCAGAGCGAATTCCAGCGTGGATTTGTCCAGCTCTTCCATGGCGATGCGTGTGGGTTTATGCGAGCGCGGCTGGTAGAGCAGCGGGTGCGCTCCGGCCATCAATTGACGGGCGCGGCGCGAAGCCACGACCACGTACGCAAACATGCTCTCCGGCGCTTCTTTTTGAACCGTCATGCGCGGACTAACCTCCGAAGGAATCCAAAATCTTCCGAACCTGGTCCGAATTGCGCCTGCTGCAGCGGCGGGCTGACGTCACGATGGCTTGCACCTCGCGCCCCGCGCGCTCCAGATCGTCGTTCACCACCACGAAGTCGTAGTCGCTGAACTTCTGCATCTCCTGGCGCGCGCGCTCCAGCCGCCGAGCGATTTCTTCCTCCGAATCCTGACCGCGGTCGCGGATGCGGCGCTCCAATTCCTGCCGCGACGGCGGCACGATAAAAATCGCCAGCGCCCCGGGCAACCTCTCCTTCACCTGCGCCGCGCCTTGCACGTCGATCTCGAGGACCAGGTCCTTCCTGGCCTCGCGTGCCCGGTCCAGCCATTTGCGCGGCGTCCCGTACCAGTGCTTGCCGAACACGCGCGCATGCTCCAGGAACGCGCCTTCCCCGACCATGCGCTCGAAATCGTGCTCTGTAACGAAATCATACCACTTCCCGGGACTCTCTGCGGGCCGCGGAGGCCGCGTGGTGCACGAAATGGAAAACATCGTGCCCGGCATCTCCAGGATTTTTTCCACCAGTGTCGATTTCCCCGAGCCCGAGGGGCCGGAGACGATCAACACAAGCGGCGAAGGGTCATTCGGCATCTTTATTCGAGGTTTTGCACCTGTTCCCGCAGCTTTTCGATTTCCGATTTCACTTCCAGAGCGAGGTCCGTGATCCGGATGCCCTCTTCTTCCACGCCGGGCGTCTTTGAGAGCATCGTATTCGCCTCGCGCTGCATTTCCTGGAGAAGAAAATCCAGCTTCTTTCCCACTTCACCGCTCGATGCCAGCAGATTCTGAAACTGCGTCACGTGGCTGGCCAGCCGCGATAGCTCCTCGCTGATGTCTCCGCGTTCCGCCAGCAGCGCCGCTTCCTGCGCCAGGCGCGCCGGGTCCAGTTGCGTGTCGCTCAACAAGTCCACCAGCCTGGATTGCAGACGCCGAGCATATGCTGGCTGGCTCTTTTCCGCCAGTGCGCCAATCTCTTTCGATCGCTCCCCGATTTGCACGAGCCTGCCCTTCATTTCATCCGCGAGTTGCCGGCCTTCCGACCGCCGCATCTCTTCCAGCTTTCCCAATGCTTCGTCGAGGCACTCATCCACCTGCGTGCCAAGCCGTTCTTGTTCCGCTTCACCAAGTACTCCGTTGGAAATTCCCGCTGAAGAGATGACGCCCGGCAGTCGGAACATTCCGGCCATATCCGGCTCCGCGATCAGGCCGAACTGCAGGCGCAAATCCTGCGCCACTTTCAGATACGCTTCCGCGACCCCTCGATTGATTTGCACGGCAGCCGGCCCGGCCGTCTCGAAATGAAGCGTCACGTCGATGTGGCCGCGGCGAAGACGGTCGCGGACGCGCTGGCGGATACGCGGTTCAAACGCCTCCATCCCCTCCGGCAGGCGCAGGTGCAGGTCCAGGAAACGGTGATTCACGCTGCGCAGGCTCAGTCGAAGCGCCCAGCCGTCCTGCTCGCGCCGCGCCTGGGAAAAGCCGGTCATGGACTTCAGTGCGCCCGAATTGGTGTTTTCTTTTGTCATAGCTTGACCGGCCCCACCGGCGACGCTGCAGTATCCGTATCCGCAAATTGCATCTCGTAGAGCCGCGCATAGGTGCCGCCGGCGGCCAGCAACTCCTGATGCGTCCCCGATTCACAGATGACGCCGTCTTCAAGCACAACAATTTGATCCGCGCGGCGAATCGTCGAGAGGCGGTGAGCGATCACAAACACGGTCCGGCCAACCATCAAGTTGGCCAGCGCGCGCTGCACCAGCATTTCGGATTCAGAGTCCAGCTCGGAAGTCGCCTCATCCAGAATCAGGATGGGCGAGTCCTTCAGCAAGGCGCGCGCAATCGCCAGCCGCTGCCGCTGCCCGCCGCTCAGGCGTTGCCCGCGGTCTCCGATAATCGTTTGATAGCCCTGCGGCAATTCCTGGATGAAGTCGTGGGCGAGCGCCGCTTGCGCAGCGGCGACAACGCGCGTTTCCGGCAATCCCGGCTGGCCATAGCAGATGTTGTTCCAAACCGTGTCGTTGAAGAGGATCGTTTCCTGCGTAACGATGGCGATCTGCTCGCGCAAAGACCGCAGCGTCACTTCACGGATGTCCTGCCCGTCAATCCGTACCGCGCCGGACGTCACGTCGTAGAAGCGCGGCAGGAGATTCACGAGCGTCGTTTTTCCCGCCCCGCTCGAGCCCACAATCGCCGTCACTCCGCCCGCGCGCGCCTGGAACCGTATGCCGCGCAGAATCGGCGTGACGGAATCGTAGGCGAACGTGACATCAGCGAATTCCACTTCGCGGGAGAAGCTGGGCAATGCGCGCGCGCCCGGCGCCTCCTGCGCTTCTTCTTCGAGTGCCAACAAGCTGAACACCTGCGTGCTCGCCCCCGCGGCCTGCTGAAATTGCTGGTACACCGCGCCGATCCTCTTGATCGGCTCGTAAGCCTTGAACAGCGCGTAGATGAAAGTCAAGAACGCACCCGTCGTCATCACATTGCTGGAGATCTGTCTCCGCGCGTAGGACAGAATCAAAACGAAAACAATCGCTCCCAGGAGTTCCATCATCGGCGAGGTCATCACGTAGGCCCGGATCCATCGCAGGTTTTCCCGCAACAGCCGCCGCGCCGCGGTGCGGAACTTCTCGATCTCGAAGCTCTCCATTCCGAACGCTTTCACCACGCGGTTTCCGCTGACCGTTTCTTCCAGGATCTGGCTCAGGTCGCCCAGCCGCGACTGGCTTTTCTGCACCGAGCCGCGAATCCGCCGCCCCAGCCTTCCCACCGGCACAATCACCAGCGGCAACACCACCGCGGAGCCGATCGCCATCTTCCAATTGACGCTCAGCAGCACAACCACTAGCGCGACCATGGTAAAAAACTGTTTGAATAATTCCGCCAGATATTCCGACAGCGCGCTGCGCACCCGCTCCACATCGTTGATGACCGAAGACATCAATTTCCCGGTGGGGTGGTGCTGAAAGAATCCCATGGGCTGCCGGATCAGCTTGGCATAAACCTGATTGCGCAGGTCCGTCACCGCGGCCAGTCCGGCGTACTGTACTTGCAGCGCGCCGAAATACTCAGAGATGGCCTTCACGGAAAAAATCACCACCAGCGCAATTCCGAATACCGTCCCAATGTGTTGCATGCGGTGGGGAAACAGGCTGTAGAGGTCAATGGAGCGCCCGGCGAAGGGTATGGCCAGTCTCATCGAAGCGCCCGTCGCCGCTGAATTCAGCACCTTGTCCACTGCCGGGGTGATCATGAGCGCGATCAAGCCTTCCGTTACGCCCGTCAGTGCGAGCAACACTACCGCCACCGCCAGCCGTCCCTGATACGGACGGACATAACGCAGGAGCCGCGCGAACTCGTTAGGCAGCTTCAGCAAGGAGATTTGTACGCTACGGGCGGCTCACAGCAATGTCAAGCCGCCTACTTCTGAATATCGCGATGCAGCACCTGCGCCGTGTAGCCGCGCCGCGCCAGGGCCCGGCGCAGAGCCTCCGTCAGCGTCACCGAGCGGTGCCGCCCGCCGGTGCAACCGATGGCGATGGTCAAATAACTCTTGCCCTCCCGGATGTAATGCGGGATGAGATACGCCAACAGTCCTTCGATGCGGCGCAAAAACTCGCCGGTCTGCGGGAACGAGCGGATGTAGCGCGCCACTCGCGGATGCTTGCCCGAAAGCCGCCGCAGACGGGGCACGAAGTGAGGATTGGGCAAGAAGCGCACATCGAAAACCAAATCGGCGTCCGACGGAATTCCAAAACGGTAGCCGAAACTCACCAGCGAGACCAGCAGCGGCTTCCGGCCCGCGCTCTTGAACCGCTCGGTGATGAAATCGCGCAACTCGTGGACGTTGAATTTCGTGGTATCAATCACCACGTCCGCCAACTTGCGGATCGACTCCATCAGTTCGCGTTCCCGGCGCAGTCCCTCCCGCACGGGCAGGTCGCGGCCCAGCGGGTGCGGCCGGCGAGTCTCGCTGAACCGCCGCAAGAGTGCCTCTTCCGAGGCTTCGATGAAAACCAGCGTCGCGGAATACTCCTTGCGTAATTGCCGGAACAGCGCGGGGAGCTTGGCGAGTTGTTCCCCTTCGCGCGCGTCCACCAGCAAGGCCGCGCGCTGAATTTCGCCGCCGGCGCTCATGTTGAGGTCGCTGAACGTGGGGATCAATTCGACGGGCAGATTGTCCACGCAATAGAAGCCCAGGTCCTCGAAAGCCTTCAGGATTGTGCTCTTGCCTGAACCGCTCAGCCCGGTGAGGATTACCAACTGCCGCGGCTCGGAAGTCGGTCGGCGTTTCACAGCGCGGCGCGCCTATGCCTTGACCCGGCGCTGATGGGTGCTGGGGATGCGGAGATCTTCCCGGTATTTGGCAACCGTACGGCGCGTCACGCGGATGCCACCGTCGGCCAGCCGCTTGGCGATCTGATCGTCGGTGAGCGGGTGCGCCGTATCTTCTTCTTCGATCATCTTCTTCACCAGCCGCTTCAGCGTCTGGAGAGACATACCGCCGCCCTCAGGCCCATTCACGCACTCGGAGAAGAACGACCGCAGTTCGAGCACTCCCTGGGGCGTGTGCGCGTACTTGCTGGCCACCGCGCGGCTGACCGTTGAGGGATGCACACCCACCTCTTCGGCCACTTCCTTGATCATCATCGGCTTCAGATGGTCGTGGCCGTGATCCAGGAATTCCCCCTGGCGGCGGATGATGGATTGGCAGACGCGCAAGATGGTGTGCTTGCGCTGCTCGATGTTTTTCATCAACTGGAGGGCGGCGCTGAAGCGCTCCTTTACATAATTCCGAACCTCGCGGTCCGCGGCGTCTCGCGCCAGCAGCCGCCGATACACCGGACTCAGCCGGAGCTGCGGCAGGTCGTCTTCATTCATGAACACCTGCCACTCGTCGTCCACCTTGCGGAAATAGACGTCGGGCTCGACGAGGCGAGGTTCCGTCTTGTTGTAGCGCAAGCCGGGGCGCGGATCCAGCCGCTTGATCACCTCGATGGCGTGCTTCACCTGTTCGACCGGCCGGTTCAACGCCCGCGCGATTTCCTTGATCTGGTTGTTCTGCAACATCCGCGTGAGGGGTGATTCGGGATCTTCGCCGTCCACCTTTTCAACGGCCAGGGCGCGCTGAGGAAGGAATTCGGAAACCACCTGCTGCGCGAGCGCGTTCTGCGCGTCAAAGGTTCGAAGCTGGAGCAGCAAACATTCGCGCAGGTTGCGCGCGCCCACGCCGACAGGATCAAACTCCTGCACCACCGCCAGCGCTTCTTCCACGTCCTCCATACCGTAATTGTCGGCCTGCGCGATCTCTTCGAGCGTGGCCTTCAGATAGCCGTTCTCGTCCAGGTTCCCGATGATGGAATCAGCGATCTCCCGCACAATATCGGTGCAAGTTGTGACGCTGAGCTGCCAGGTCAAATGTTCGGATAAACCCTGCGGGGATGAGAGGAATTTCTCAAATGAGGGCCGCTCGTTATCTTCGCGCTCGCGGTACTCTTCGGCGCGGCTGCCGCTATCGAGGTGATTGAACAGAGCGCCGATGTCAAATTCGTCGAACACATTCGGCGCTTCCGTCTCGGGGACCTTCTCCGATTCCGCCTTCACGAATGCTTCGTCGCTGTAGTTCTCGCTGACCACCCCGTCGTCGCTGAGTTCTTCGAGGACCGGGTTCTCAATCATCTCCTGGTTGATCATCTCGCGAAGTTCCAAGCGGTTGAGCGCCAGCACGCTCACCATTTGGACGAGGCCCGGGGTGAGGATCTGCTTCTGCGAGACTCGGAGGTGAAGTTTTGGCTGTAGCCAGTTCATGGCGTACCGTGGCCCAGGCCGAAGGCCGATGGTGAAAGCCCAGTTTGCTCCATTCCGCCTGCAGGAACCAGTCAATTCAGGCGGAAATGCTCCCCCAGGTAAACGCGGCGGACTTCCGGATCGCTGCTCAACTCCCCCGGCGTCCCCGCGCGGAAGATCTTGCCGTTGTTGATGATGTAGGC
>JBGQGH010000045.1:0-22853 GCA_041497315.1 Terriglobia bacterium
ATTGGACGATACGGAGATCGGGTTTTTCCAGGGCGATGGATTGTTTCTGACTGACGTGCTGGCGGAGCAGGTGAACCTGGCGCTGCCCATCAAGGTAATCTGCCGGAGCGATTGCCGAGGATTGTGCCCACACTGCGGCGTGAACCTGAACAGTGAAGAATGCCGTTGCGAGACGCAGTCGGCGGACTCGAGGATGGCTCCGCTTTCGCGGCTGCGGCAGAGCTGGCCCAAAAAGCAATAGAATTCCAGCCGTAAAACCCATAGAATGCTTCATCCGAGTTCACGGGGAGCGTAAGAGGAGTCTGTATGCCCAATCCGAAGCGGCGCCATTCGAAGAGGCGCAAAAATAACCGGCGCGCGCACGACCACCTGACCGCACCATCGCTCGCCGGATGTCCGAATTGCCACGAAATGAAGCAGCCCCATCAGGTCTGCCCGCATTGCGGGTACTACAAGGGGCGTGAAGTCGTGGACACCTCGGCCTGATCGGCCCACATCCCGGGCCAACAAAGCCTTTCCCAAGCCGGAGCGCAGATGATCACCATCGCCGTTGACGCCATGGGAGGCGACCATGCACCCCGGCCTGAGGTGGAGGGAGCGGTCCTGGCGGCGCGCGAATTGGACGTGCGCGTCTTGCTGGCGGGGCAGCCGGCGGCGTTGAAGGCGGAGCTGGCGCGGCACCGCGCACGGGGGCTGGCGATTGAGATTGTGCCGGCGGCGGAAGTAATCACGATGAAGGATGCGCCGATGCAGGCCTTCCGCAAGAAAAAGGAGAGCTCGGCGCACGTGGCGGCGCGGCTGGTGCGCGATGGCCAAGCTGACGGCATGGTGAGCGCGGGGAATACCGGCGCGGTGATGGCCGTGGCGCGGTTCGGCCTGGGCACGCTGGAGTCAGTGGACCGCGTGGCGCTGGCGGCGCCATTCCCCACGATGCGCGGCGGAGTATCGGTGCTGCTGGACGTGGGCGCAAACGTGGACTCGAAGGTGGAGCACTTGGCGCAGTTCGCGGTGATGGGCGAGGTTTACTACCGGGCGATTTTCGGGACGCGGCGGCCGAAGGTGGGCTTGCTTTCGATCGGCGAAGAGGAAAGCAAGGGCAACGAATTGACGCGCGAGGCGCACAACCGGCTGAAGCGAATGCCGCTGAACTTCGTGGGGAACGTGGAAGGCCGGGAAGTCTTTGCGGGGAACGTGGACGTGATCGTATGCGACGGATTCATCGGCAATGTGGCCTTGAAAATCAGCGAGGGCGTGGCGCAGTTGATCGTGAGCCTGCTGAAGGAGTCGCTGAAGAGCACGCTGAGTTCGCAGGTGGGTTCGCTGCTCTCGCGCAAGGCGTACGAGACGTTTCGAAAGAAGATTGATTACTCCGAATACGGCGGCGCGCCATTGCTGGGCGTGCGGGGCGTGACGGTGATCGGGCACGGCAGTTCGAACGGCAACGCGATCAAGAACGCGATCCGCGTGGCGGCCGGCCTGGCGCGTTCGAAAGTGAACGAGAGGATCGAGCAGGAGCTTTCGGCGCTGCCGGTGGCGGCGAGAGTTTGAACGACCCGGCGCGGCCTGCGCGCGGGTTTACTTCCGAATTGATGTGGAGCAAGCTGAGGCACGGGAAATCCTGAATTAGAGAATCGAAAACCATGGGAAAAATCGCATTTTTGTTTCCGGGACAGGCTTCGCAATACCCCGGCATGGGCAAGGACCTGGCGGAGAAGTTTCCGGCGGCCCGCGCCGTGTTCGAGGAAGCGGACCGCACGCTGGGGTTCTCCATTTCGCAACTGTGTTTTGAGGGGCCGGAAGACGCGCTGAAGCTGACCGCGAATACGCAGCCGGCTATCCTTACGGTTTCCGTCGCGGCGTATCGCGTGCTGGCGGAAAAGGGAATTACGCCGCAGTACGTCGCCGGGCACAGCCAGGGAGAATATTCGGCGCTGGTAGCGGCGGGGGCGCTCACGTTCGGCGATGCGGTGCGCCTGGTTCGCGCGCGGGGCTTGTATATGCAAGATGCCGTCCCCGCGGGCGAGGGAGCGATGGCGGCGATCCTCGGTCTGGCTCCCGCGCAGGTGGCGGAGATTTGCAAGAAGGCCGCGGACGGCCAGGTGGTCTCACCGGCCAATTTAAATTCACCCGACCAGACGGTGATTTCGGGAGCGGCGGCGGGGGTGAAGCGCGCGGTGGAACTGGCTTCGCAGGCAGGAGCGAAGCGAGCAGTGATCCTGCCGGTGTCGGCTCCGTTCCATTGCGAGATGATGATGCCAGCGCAGCAGAAGTTGGAGGCAGACCTGCGCAAGGCCACGTTTACGCCGCTGCAAATCCCGCTGGTGACCAATGTGGATGCGGGGATTATCACGACGGGCGATGAAGCGCGAGACGCTCTGGTGCGGCAAGTGTCGTTGCCGGTGAGATGGGAAGAGTCCATGCGGGAACTGGTGGAACAGGGCGTGAGCATGTTTGTGGAGGTCGGTCCGGGGAAGGTGCTGAGCGGGATCCTGCGACAGATTGACCGGTCGGTGCATTGTGTGAACGTGGAGGACGAAGCGAGTTTGGTGACGGCGCTGGAAAAGCTGGCGCACGCGCAGGCGGAGACGGGAGAGGGGTAGACGGCCGCCCGGACAAGTGGAGTGGCTGAGATTGCTCTGGCCGCATGCTGCGGCCCTCGGAATGACAAGATTGGAGAGCGATGTTCAGTTTGAAGGATCGAGTCGCGCTGGTCACCGGAGCTTCGCAGGGAATCGGGCGGGGCACTGCGCTGGCGCTTGCGCAAGCGGGCGCAAAGGTGGCACTGGCGGCGCGCAACGCGGAAAAGTTGTCCGGCGTGGCGGATGAGATTGCGCAAGCGGGCGGCGAAGCGCTGGCGATTCAGATGGACGTGGCGGACGGCGAGCAGGTGAAGGCAGGGTTTAAGAAGGCGGTTAAGCGCTTCGGCAAGCTCGATATTCTGGTGAACAACGCGGCGATTACGCGAGACACGCTGGCGCTGCGGATGAAGCTCGAGGATTGGGACGCGGTGCTGCGCACGAACCTGACGGGCGCGCACCTGTGCATCCAGCAGGCGCTGGGCGTGATGCTGCGCGCGCGGTACGGGCGAATCATCAACGTGACATCGGTGGTGGCGCAGTCGGGAAACGCGGGGCAGGCGAACTACGTGTCGTCCAAGGCGGGATTGATCGGGTTGACGAAAGCGATCGCGACGGAAGTGGCTTCGCGGAACATCACCGTGAACGCGGTTTCGCCGGGATTTATCGCCACGGCCATGACCGATGTGTTGTCGCAGGAGGTAAAGGATGCCCTGCTATCGCGAATTCCGCTGGGCCGCATGGGAACGGACAACGATGTGGCCGCGGCAATTGTATTTCTGGCCAGCGAAGAAGCGGGATACATTACGGGGCACGTGCTGGACGTGAACGGCGGGCTTTACATGGCGTAGGGGCCGCGTCCGTCTCCGTCCAACGGCGGGGCCGACGGACCTGTGGTTGACCCTGCGCGGGGCGATGCATAGAATGGGCGGGTTCATTCGAACCTATTCAGACGAGTGACTCGGCGGGCCGAAGACGAGCAAGCTCGATCAGGCGAGCCGAAGCGGTCAGCGAGAGAGCGAAAACCGGAGGAATACGGAAATGGCAAGTGTGGAAGAACGCGTCAAGCAGATTGTGGTGGAACAACTGGGCGTGGATGAAGCCGAGGTGACGCCCACCGCTTCGTTTGTGGATGATTTGGGAGCGGACTCTCTCGACCAGGTCGAGGTGGTGCTGGCCTTTGAAGAAGCGTTCGGCATGGAGATCCCCGACGAGGACGCGGAAAAAATCGCCACGGTGAAAGACGCCATCGATTACATCACGAAACATTCCTCGGGGAAGAAGTAAGCCCGCCTGCCGCGGGCAGGGCAGGAAGGCCGCCGGGCCGCGGGAATCCGACAGGAGAATACCCACTTTGAGCCGTCGCGTAGTCGTCACGGGTGTGGGCCTCGTATGCGCCTGCGGGATCGGGACGGAAGAATCCTGGAGCGCGTTGCAGGCCGGCCAGAACGGCATCGCGACGATCACCCATTTTGACACCACAGGTTTCGACTGCCGCTTCGCTGGCGAAGTGAAAAACTTCGACCCCCTGAACTGGATCGAGAAAAAAGAAATCAAGAAAATGGGCCGGTTCATCCAACTGGCCATCGCCGCATCTGATTTCGCCATGAAAATGGCGGACCTGACAATCGGGCCGGAAATCGCCGACGCCGCCGGGGTGTACGTGTCCTCGGGGATCGGCGGATTCGACGTGATCGAGCGAGAGCACTCGAAGCTGCTGAAGGGCGGGCCGGGCAAAATCTCGCCGTTCTTTATTCCCGCGGCCATTGTGAATCTGGCTTCGGGACAAATTTCCATCCGCTGGGGCGCGCGCGGGCCGAATTCGGCCACGGCGACGGCGTGTTCGGCGTCGGCGCACGCGGTGGGCGATTCGTTCAAGATCATCCAGCGCGGCGCGGCGGAGGTGATGATCTGCGGAGGCGCGGAAGCTTCGATCACGCCGATGGGGATCGGCGGATTCGCGGCTATGCGCGCCCTTTCGACGAGGAATGAGGCGCCGGAACGCGCCAGCCGGCCGTTTGACGCAGAGCGCGACGGCTTCGTGGTCGGAGAAGGCTCGGGAATCTTGATTCTGGAGTCTCTGGAGTACGCGGAGAAGCGCGGCGCTAAAATCCTGGCGGAAATTATCGGTTACGGGATGTCCGGCGACGCTTACCACATTACGCAGCCTGCGGAAGGCGGCGAAGGGGCGTACCGCGTGATGAAAGCGACGCTGAAGGACGCGAACGTGCCACCCGAGGCGGTCAACTACGTGAACGCGCACGGAACTTCAACGCCGCTGGGTGACGCCATCGAGACAGCGGCGATGAAGCGGCTGTTTGGCGCGGACGCGAAGAAAGTGCCGGTGAGCTCGACGAAATCCATGACCGGGCACCTGCTGGGCGGCGCGGGCGGGCTCGAGGCGGGAATTTGCGTGATGGCGCTGCGGGATCAGGTGCTGCCGCCGACGATCAATTACGAAAACCCGGACCCGGAGTGCGATCTGGACTACGTGCCGAATCATGCGCGGAAGGCCGCGGTGGAGTACGCACTTTCGAACTCGTTCGGCTTCGGAGGAACGAATGCGGCGCTGCTGTTCCGGCGCTGGTCCGAGCGCTAGGTCAACAACGGCGACGCGCCCGCTGCCGCGGATCTCTTCAGTTTCTTGCCACGCCCGTGGGAGGAAAGCTTGAAAATCGCTGTTTGCGTGAAACAAGTCCCCGCGAAAGACGCGCCGCTGACGATTGACGCCGGCGGGGCGTGGATCCGCGAGACCGATATCGGATTCGAAATGAACGAGCCGGACACTTACGCGCTCGAGGAGGCGCTGCGGCTGAAGGAGAAGCACGGCGGCGAAGTGGTTGCCGTTTCGATGGGGCCGGAGCGCGTGAAACAGACGATCAAGGAAGCGCTGGCGAAGGGCGCGGACCGCGGGATTCACGTGGCGGATGACAAATTCTACCAACTCGATCCGCTGGCTTCGGCGCGTTCACTGGCCGCGGCGATCCAGAAAGAAAACTTCGACCTGGTGCTGACGGGCTTGCAGAGCGACGACCACGGCTTCGGGCAGACCGGCGTGCTGCTGGCGGAATTGCTGGGGTTGCCGCACGCAACGATTATCATGCAGATCGAAGTGCTGGAAGGCCGGATGAAGTTGAAGCGCGAACTGGAGGCGGGGTGGTTTCAGTGGGTGGAGCTGCCGCTGCCCGCGGTGCTGACGATTCAATCGGGGATCAACAAAGTGCGTTATGCCACGTTGAAGGGAATTATGGCGGCAAAGAAAAGAGAGATTGCGACGATTGCGCGCGAGCCGCTGGGAGTGGCAAGCGAGCTGACGCAGCGGCTGGAGCGCATTTATGTGCCGCAGAAAACGAAAAAGACGGAGATGATCGGCGGGACACCGAAAGAAGCGGCGGCGAAGCTGGTGGAAAAACTAAAGTTTGAAGCGCGGGTGCTCGGATGAAAATCCTGGTGATCACGGAACAGCGCGAAGGGAAGTGGCACAAGACGAGTTTCGAAACGCTGGCTGCGGCGCAGCAGATGGCCGCGGAGATGAAGGGCAAACTGAGCGGCGCGGTGATTGGCAAGGGAGTCGGCGCGCTGGCGGAGGAACTGGCGGCGAAGAAACTCGAGGAAGTGTTCCTCGTGGAACATGAGCTGCTGGCGGCGTACACGCCGGATGGTTACACGGCTGCGCTGGGACATTTGATTAAGAGCGAGGCGCCGGACCTGGTGTTGTTTCCGCACACGTACCAGGTGCGCGACTTCGCGCCCAAGCTGGCGGCGTCGCTGGGCAAGGGCATGATCGGCGACTGCATCGGTTACCGAAATGAAGGAGGGAAGCTCGTTTTCGTACGGCAGATGTTTCAGGGGCGCACCGCGGCTGACGTGACATTTGCCGGCGCGGGGCCGTGGTTCGCGAGTTTTCAGGCGGGAGCATTTCGTGCCGATTTGGCGGCGCAAGGCAGCGCGAAAGCGCCGGTGAAGGCTGTGGCGGTCGAACTGAAGCCGGAACAAATCCGCACTAAGCCGCTGGAACTTTTCCGCGAGGCCAAGCAGGCGGTGGACCTGACACAGGCGCCGATCATTGTGGCCATCGGGCGCGGGATCAAGGCGCCGGAGAATATTCCTCAGGCGGAAAAGCTCGCAAAACTGCTGGGCGGCGAACTGGCGGCTTCGCGGCCGATTTGCGACGAAGGCTGGCTGCCAATGGAGCGGCAGATCGGCAGCTCGGGGCAGACGGTGGCGCCGAAACTGTATCTCGCGCTGGGAATCAGCGGAGCGATTCAGCACGTGGTGGGGATGAAAGGCTCGCGCACGATTGTGGCGATCAATAAAGACGCGAACGCGCCGATTTTCGAAGTGGCGGACTACGGAATCGTGGGCGACATCTTTGAAATCATGCCCGCGCTGAGCGAAGCGCTGGAAAAAGCGAAGGCGGGCTGACGCGGCCGCACGCACGGAAACAGGGGCGCGTTTCTGGCGCCGCACGCTCGCGAGACGGATTTAGAATACCTGCATGAGCGTCACGCCCCGGGGATTTAAGACAAAGTTCCTCATCGCATCATTCGCACTCGCAAGTTTTGCTCTGCTTCCAGCAATCACGCAGGCACAAACCCTCGAACCGTGCGCAACGGGTGTGGGGCTGCGGCTCAGCGCGCTGCAATCTACGCAGGGAAAGCTGCTACGCATCATGCTGCGGAGTTCCCCGGCGCTCACGGAAGTGAAAGGCGAGTGGGAAGGGCGCGCCGTGTCCTTCTGGCAAGACGACGCGGAGGGGAAGCTGCATCGAGCGTTCCTAGGTATCGACTTGGAACTGCCGGCAGGGGCGCACGAGTTAAAGGTAGTGGGAAAATTCGCGAATGGCGAGCGGGTGGGCTGCAGCACGAGCGTGAAGGTTCGAGCCGGGCGATTTGCGGTAGAGAAGTTGACGGTGGCTCCCCAGTTCGTTGAACCGACCACGGAGGAGCTGGAGCGAGCGGCTGAAGAGGGGGAGCGCCTGCGCGCGATTTTTGCCGGCCGGAGTGCCGAGCGAATGTGGAAGGGCGCGTTCCGGTTTCCGCTCGATGGACCCCGGAGCGGCGGGAATTTCGGCCGGCGGCGGATACTGAACGGTCAGGCACGATCGCCGCACGCGGGGCTCGACATTCCGGCACTGACAGGGACGCCGGTGCACGCGGCGCAACGGGGGCAAGTGGCGCTGGCGGAGGAGCTGTTTTTTGCGGGGAACACGGTGGTGGTCGATCATGGCCTGGGGGTGTACACGTTTTACGGGCACTTGTCGGCCATTGAGGTGAAGGAAGGCGGCGTCGTGGAGGCCGGCGAAATTCTGGGACGCGTTGGGGCCACGGGCCGCGTCACGGGGCCGCACCTGCATTGGGGACTGACGGTGAATGAGGCGAGAGTGAATCCGTTGCAGATTCTGCCGCAGGATTCGCTGCGAAAATGACGTTTTCAACTACCGCACTTCAACTTTCTGCCAGCGGAGGAAACTGTGTGTTAGACTGCGGATTGTAGGTCAGCCGTGACGTTTCAAGACTACAAAATGATTCTCTACCGTCAGGAGGACGGCTCCTGGGTAGCGGAGATCCCTGCCATCTCCGGGTGCTATGCCCTGATGCAAACCAAGGAAGAGGCGTTGGCAGGGCTTGAGCGTGTCTTCCAAATGATTGCAGAGGAATACCGCGAGAACGGCCGATCCTTCCCCGCGGATACCACCGCTGTGCTCTAACCATTCCGCTTCACGGCGGCAAGGAGATAGGCCCTCCGCTCTTCTTCAAAATATTGCGGCAATTGGGGGTTTCTCTGGAACAATTCTTGAAATTGAGATAAGCACCTCAGATAGAATAGCGGCGTGGCGGTCGAACGCGAACAACTGGAAGCGGATGTATTGATTGTCGGCGCGGGGCCGGCGGGACTGGCTTGCGCGCTGCACCTCGCAAATCTCATCAAGCAGCACAACGCCTCCGGCGGAAAACCAGAATTTTCCGCGGAAAACATCTACGTCCTGGAGAAGGGGCGCGAGATCGGTGCTCACCAGCTTTCCGGCGCGGTCATGGATCCGCGCGGGCTGCGCGAGCTGGTGCCGGACTTTGAGAAAACGGCGCCGCTGGATACGCCGGTCACGAGCGACGCTTTTTTCTACTTCACGGAGAAACGCGCGTGGAAATCGCCGATCACGCCGCCGCCGTTTCAGAATCACGGCAAGTACGTCATCTCGCTAAACAAACTTACGAAATGGCTGGGAGGACTGGTGGAACAGGCGGGAATCAACCTGTTCACGCAATTCGCCGGAGCGCAACTGATCTACGAAGGCGAAGGAATCGCCGGCGTCATCACCGAAGACAAGGGCGTGGATAAGAACGGGAAGCCGAAAGGCAACTACACGCCCGGGTACGAATTGCGCGCGAAGGTGACGGTGTTGGCGGAGGGGCCGCGCGGTTCGCTGACCAAAGATTTGGTGGCGAAGAAAAAGCTCGACGGCCTGAACCCGCAGACCTACGGGATCGGCATCAAGGAACTGTGGGAACTGCCCGCGGGACGCATCCAACCCGGATTCGTGGCGCACACGCTGGGGTGGCCGCTGGATACGAGCGTCTTTGGCGGCGGATGGATCTACGGGATGCGCGAAAACCGCGTATCGCTGGGCATGATGATGGCGCTCGAATATCGCGATCCGCGGTTTGATCCGCACGAGGTTTTTCAGAAGTACAAGACGCATCCGTATGTGCGGAAGATTCTCGAAGGCGGGATGCTGGTGCGCTACGGAGCGAAAACAGTTCCGTACGGTGGTTGGTATGCGATGCCGCGGAGCTACGTGGACGGCGGGCTGATCATCGGCGATTCGGCAAGCCTGCTGAACTCGCAACGGCTGAAGGGGATTCACACCGCGATCAAGAGCGGAATGCTGGCGGCGGAAACCATTTTCGAGGCGCTGCGCGCGGGCGACACTTCGGCCAAGACGCTTTCCGTATATCCGCAAAAACTGGAGCAAAGCTGGATCAAGAAAGAGCTGTGGGAGGTGCGGAACTTCCACCAGTCATTCCAGCGCGGATTCTGGCCGGGAATGGTGAACGCCGGCCTGCAATTCATCACCGGTGGACGTGGGCTGGTGGATCCGATGCGGGCGCGGCCGGGCCACGAGGCGTACCACAAGATCAATAGTGCC
Organism: Terriglobia bacterium; assembly: GCA_041497315.1. Classification (GTDB taxonomy): domain Bacteria; phylum Acidobacteriota; class Terriglobia; order Acidiferrales; family UBA7541; genus JBGQGH01. The sequence goes on from JBGQGH010000045.1 coordinate 9,724, forward strand.
ACAGAGACGGCGGAGCGATTCAAAGGCGACGGGAAGCTCACGTTCGACCGATTGACGGACGTCTATCACTCCGGCACGAGGCACGAAGAGGATCAGCCGTGCCACCTGGTGGTGGCGGACACGAATGTTTGCAGCACGCGCTGCGCCGAGGAGTACGGAAATCCCTGCCAGTATTTTTGTCCCGCAGCGGTTTACGAGATGACACGGGAAAAAGGCGAGCTGAAATTGAAGATCAACGCTTCGAACTGCGTCCACTGTAAGACCTGCGACATCGCTGACCCCTACCAAATCATCAACTGGGTTCCACCCGAAGGCGGCGGCGGACCAAACTACGAAGGCATGTAGTTTGGACCGCACAAACTTCAAATTGATTTTGAGCCTTCGCCTCTAGCGGCCGCAGCCAGCGCCGGCGCAGGGGCCTTTCGAGGAGCCGCGGCGGAAAATCGTCCAGATCTTTGCGAAGAGGCTGGGCTCCGATTTGGGAGAATCGTCAGCGCGCGGCAGAAGAACCTGGGCCACTTGAACCGGCGGCGCGGGCTTCATCATCGGGGGAGGCGCAGGGACAACGTGGCCGCGGTAGACCGCCGCGGGCTGCACGCGGACGCTGCGCATCAGGATAATAGTTTGTGGATCGGGATCGGGAGGCGGAGCGGGCGCCGCCGCGTCGAAGGTCAGCGGCGGCATGAAAACTTTGTAGATGGGCTCTTCGGTCGCGGGCGGTCCGGAGGTGCCGAACGGCGCGGGGCGATCGGTGACGAGCGGCGGGATTTCTGTTTTTTCCGCGACATCGGTTTTCACCGGCGGCGCAGGCTTTTCGGTGGGCTTCGAATCGCGCGGCTGGCCCGCAGGCGCGGGGACGCTGAATTCCGGCGGCTTCGACGGCGCAGGTTCCTTGCGCGTAGAAAGAGCTTCGCACTGGCAGGCGCCGGAGGCGCCACGCAGCGTGCTGAGTTCGCCGCCGGCAAGCTGGATCTCCCCGCCCTGGGGCACGAGAAGGCTTTGCCCGCTCAATTGCTGCTCGATGCGAACGGCGCCGCGCGCGGCGAGGACGCACATGGTGCCAGATGGTTCGAGACCGACTGTGGCGTCGCGCTGCCCATCGCCAATGGCGATCGGCCTGGCTACGACGAATGGCGTGTAAATGATCAGCGCGCCGGGACCAGTGGGTCGCGCGTGAACGCGGCCGTAGTCCAGAGCGAGTGTAACCGCGCCATTCGATTTCAGCACGGTGAAGTGCGCCGGGCCGCAGATACCGATTTCGCCGCCATCGGTGAGGACCAAACGCGCCTGACCAGCGCGCACGGTGACGTCACTGCCGCTTGCAAGCAGCGCCGTAGTGCGGCCATTTTCGACTTCGACGCTGAGCGGATTCTTGACGGCGATTTCGTCGCCCTCGATTTTGCCCACGGTATCCTGCGCACGGAGGTGCGGTGGCGCGAGCACGACAAGAGTAAGAAGTACGGCGGCTACTCCAGACAAACTTCTGACGAGGCGCGGATGGAGGAGGGCCAGGCGCGGCTGCATCGGGACGAGACGCATCGCAAGTTCGGCCATCGTTCCCCTATACTATACGCCCATGCGGGAAGCGGCGAAATCCAGCGAGCGACCAGAGAAGCAACGCCCCAGCGCGCACTTCGATACCACGCTTCCCGAATACAGTCTCTGGCGGCGGATGCAGATCCCGGTGATTGCCTGGGCGGTCTACTGGATCATCCGCGGCATCGGGACGACGCTGCGATTCGACCGAATCGGGGATCCGAAGCTGGAGAGGATTCAGGCGCTGGGGAAGCCGCTGATCTGGGTTTTCTGGCACAACACGAGCATCGCCACGGCCTGGCTGGCGCGCAATCGCGGCATCGTGGTGATGAACAGCACCAATTTCGACGGGCAGTGGACGCGCCGCGTGGTGGAACGCCTGGGATTCGGCACCGCGCAAGGAAGCTCGACGCGCGGCGGATTGAGCGGACTGGCAGCGATGGCCAAGTGCCTCGAAGAAGGGCACGACGTGGCGTTCACGATTGACGGGCCGCGCGGGCCGCGCTACGTCGCCAAGGCCGGCCCGGTGATGCTGGCGCGGCAGACGGGCTGCCCGATTCTCGTCCTCCATGTGGGCGTACAGGAAAAGAAGGTGCTCGAACAAACCTGGGACCTTTTCCAGATTCCGCGCTTGTTCACGAATGCGGTCGTGCTCGGCTCCGGGCCAATCTTTGTGCCTCCCGATGCCGACCGTGAAATGGTTGACCGCAAGCGCGAGGAGATGCAGAAGGCGCTGGAAGAAGCGCGCGACGCGGCGGAAGGCTGGTTCGAGCTTTCGCCCGAGCAGCGCGAGCGGCAACGCGCGATCTGGATGGACTGAGCGTGGCGACGCGCGGAGCTACTTTCGCGGGGGAATGCTCAGCAGGACGTGGCACGGCGCGTGATTGGCGAGATGCGTCGCCGTCGTGCCGAGGAATACCTCCCCGAGGGTGCGACCGTGGTGATAGCCGAGCACGGCCAGATCACATTTCTGTTGTTTCAACTCATCGAGTAAGGCTGCTCCAGCGGAGTGCGCCCGAAGCAGGCGCGAAGTGAACTTCATTTTGCTTCCCTTGGCGATGCGCTCCGCCGTGCGCAAGATCTTTTTTCCGGCCGCATCGAGATCCGCCACTTCGGCATCGAGCGGAGTGTTATCCGGCAGCTCGATGACGTGGACGAGGGTCAGCGCCGTGCCACGCGCGCCGAGGCGGCAGGCTATATCCGCAAGCTCGACGGTGTGCTGCAGATCTTTCAACCCCACGAGAATCCGCTTCGGTTTCTTCATTTCCGACCTCCACACTGATTGTTGCAGGCGAGCGCGAAACCGGCCGCGCGGCCGATCCGGTGCGTTCAGCGTTCGGTGCGCTCGCCGAGGGTGACGCGCTGTTCGAGCTTCTGCTGCCCGCGATAAAACGTGATGGTGACGGCATCTCCGGGGCGCTTCCGGTTCATGACCAGGTTGAGGTCCAATTGGTTGGAGATTTTCTGGCCGTCGATGGCGACGATGACGTCGCCGCCAATCAGCAAGCGCCGCATGCCCGCCTGCACCGCGCGGGTTCCTCCACGCAACCCGCCGCGAGCCGCCGGGCCCCCAGGTGTGACCACTTCGATCAGCAGACCCTCCGAGACAGGCGCGCCGAGCGCCTCGGCAAGAGCCGGCCAGAGAGCTGTGACCTGCAGGCCGACGAAAGCATGGCGCACGTGGCCTTCGTTGATCAACTCTTCCGCGATCAGCTTGGCAGTGTTGCTGGGAATGGCAAAGCCGATTCCGGCCGCCGCGCCCGAGGGAGAGTAGATCAGCGTGTTGATGCCGATCACTTCGCCGCGCGTGTTCAGCAAGGGCCCGCCGGAATTTCCGTGGTTGATGGCGGCATCGGTCTGGATGGCCTGGTCGATCGAGGTTTGCGGGCTGGTCTGCACGGTGCGGCCCAGCGCACTGACCACACCGGTCGTGAGCGTGCTCTGGAAACCGAACGGATTGCCGATGGCGAGGACGCGTTGGCCCACCTGCAGGGCGTTGGAATCGGCCAGGGAAAGAGAAATCAATTTTTTACTGCCGGGATCGATCTTGAGGATGGACAGGTCGTTGCCCGCATCGCGGCCCACGAGTTTTGCGGGATAGCGAGTGCGATCGCCCAGTGTAACTTCGATGGCCTGCGCGCCTTCGACGACGTGATTGTTGGTCAAGATGTAGCCGCGCGGATCGATCACGAAGCCGGAGCCCGCGCCTTCCACGGGGACCGCATTGAAAAAGAAATCGTACTCGACGGCGCGCGTGACGATATTGGCGACCGCGGGCGCGGCGTCGTGGTATACGCGGACATTGATGGCTTCGTCCTCGGTCAGGCCGGCGTTGCGCGGGCGCGCCGATTGGGACTGCGCGGGCAATGCTTCCACGTTGGCGGGATGGTGCGGACCCCAACGGCTGCCGGCCCAGAATCCCGCGAGGATGAGCAGGGCGGTGAGCGAAGTCGCGCGGATGATATTTCGCGCGCCATTCGTTTTCATCGGTGCAAATGACATGTTCCCGACTCCTTAGGCGACGGCCGCGGCAGCCATGCGCTTGAATTTTTCGACCAGCGCTTCCACCTGTTGCCGCGCGTGCTCCGGTGTCTCCGAGTTGTCAATTTCGTCGTCGGCCATGCGACGCTTCTCATCCATGGGCATCTGCGCGGCGATGCGGCGCTCGGCGTCGTCACGCGCCATGCCTCGGGCCAGCAGTCGCTCGATTTGTTGCTCCGACCGGCACCAGACCACGACGAGGCGGTCGAGCCGCTCGTGGTATTTCGATTCGACGAGCAGCGCTGCCTCGATCACGGCCACCGCGTGCGGCTGTGTCTTGGCGAGATCCTCGAGTTGCCGGTCGAGCGCCTCGAGTACGCGCGGGTGGACGATCCGGTTCAGTCGAGCGAGCCACGCGGAGTCGTGGAAGACGACTTCCGCGAGCTTCGGCCGGTCAATGCGCTCGTCGGCGGCAAGGATCTGCCTCCCGAAGTCGCGAACGATCTCGACGTAGGCGGGCTGGCCCGGCTCGATCAAGCGATGCGCGAGCGGGTCGGCTTCCAGAATCACGCAGCCCAGTTCCCGCATCATTGCGGCAACCGTGGACTTGCCGCAGCCGATCCCGCCGGTCAGTCCAACGCGAAGCATTAGTTTCCGGCGCCGCGTTCGGCGGTCACGGTGGCCGCGGCACCCCGAGAGCCGGCGCCTGCCCGCCGGAGACGAGCCGCCTTCACAGTGTTGCTCATGAGCATGGCGATGGTGAGCGGGCCTACGCCGCCGGGCACGGGAGTGTATGCGCCCGCGACATTGACGACATCGGGATGGACGTCCCCGACGAGAATCGAACCTTTCTCGCGAAACTTCGCCAGGCGGTCGGGAAAATGCGCGAAGATGCGCGCAGCCAGTGCGGCATCAGTGACCACAATTTGGCCGACGTCAATGACCGTGGCGCCGGGCTGAATGTAGTCCGGCGTGATCATCGCGGCGCGGCCCATAGCGGCCACGACAATATCGGCGCGGCGCACCACGCCGGGAAGATCGCGCGTTTTCGAATGGCAGACGGTCACGGTGGCGTTTGCGTGCGTCAGCAAGAGGGCCATAGGCTTGCCGACGATATCGCTGCGGCCGATCACCACGGCGTTGGCGCCTTCGATGGCGATGCCGCTGCGCTTCAGGATTTCCATCACGCCCAGTGGAGTGCAGGCGACCAGAGTCGGGCGGCCGGCCACGAGTTTGCCGACGTTGAAGGGGTGGAATCCGTCCACATCCTTGGCAGGAACCACGGCTTCAAGGATCTTCTTGGCGTCCACCTGCGGCGGTAGAGGCATCTGGACGAGGATGGAGTCCACGTCGTCGCGGCGATTGAGCTCTTCGACGACGGCGAGGAGTTCCGGCGTGGTAATGGAGGCAGGCGGAGTGAGGAGAAAGCTTGCGAGACCGAGTTTTTCGCAGGCGGCAATCTTGCTCTTGACGTAGAGCTTGGACGCGGGATTGTCACCGACCAGTACAGCGGCGAGGCCGGGGCGGATGCCTTCGTTTCGAAGGTGCTCGATTTCGCCGGCCAATTCGGTGTAAATCTGGTCGCGAATTGCGTTGCCATTCAGGATTCGTGCGGTCAAATCGGCTCCCGGGGCGCGGCAGATAATTCCAAGCGCATTCTAACACACGAGCTACGGGCGGGCTGCGGGGGTGCCTCTTGGTGAGCCAGTCCGGAGGATTGCTTGTGCGACGAGGCAAGCCGTCTTATAATGATTTTAGAATTGGAGGAAGGCTGTGGCGAAAGTTACGATCAAGAAGCGCAACCTCAAGAAAACAGCCAAGCAACTCGCTGCGATCGCCGAGGAGCATCTTCTGACTTTGCCGCCCGAAGAGCGCCAGCGCAGGATTGCCTCATTTCAAGCGGCTATTTCTTTGGCCTGCGGTGGAAGTCGTTCCAGGCCTGCAAAGCGCGTACATACTGCGGGGATCCGGGTGTCAGCCCGAGCTCACGGCGAATAGCTTCTTCAAAGATCTGCCGGTCACACTCCTTTAGTGCCTTTTCGAAACTGTTCAGTAGACTGCGTCGTTGCCTGTTGGTGAGTCTCTCGGCAGGACTACGGCCTCGGTTCTGCTCCTGTGTCCGAACATCCTGGACGTCTTTATCTTCGTCCATCAGGTTTCTTTTCTGCATCTTCTGCCATCTCGTTCTGGATCGAATAATACTTCAAAGTTACCCAGTTTGGCGCGAAGTCGTCAGTCAGCGGGGCACGCCGTTACCTCGTCCGGGGACGGTCTTCGGCGATTCAAGCGACATTCCGCGAAAGGTAGGAGGGCCGGCGACTCGGCGGAAGAGCGGGCGCGGCCGGTGTGATCCGCCTTCACCGAGGACATCGCTCTCACCGATTTGAATGGCGTGGGCGATCAAGTCAGGGGCGAAATCGAAGACATCCAGATCCGGACGGGGCACGTCGCTGCAATTCTGCGTTACTTCGCGGACTTCGCAATCACTGGACGGCCGAAGCTGGAAGATTTCGATACAGATCCGCAGTTCGCACTGCGGAGAGGACGGCCACCTCAATGAGCCTGCGGTTGAACCAGTCCAGGACTTCTGAATAAGCGCATCGAATTGCGACGAACTGCATCTAAGAGGGTGCGAATTCTTTCGGATTACTCCGCAGGATCCCTATGTAGAATGGATTGCAGCGGATTCGCGCAGCAGAGAGGGAACAAAAACGATGCTCTGGGAAAACAGCGAGCGCAAGGTGCTGGAGAGGCAGCGGAGAGAAGAAGGGCGCCTGCCGCCCGGCCAATCGCTCACGCTCAAGTGGCCGGTATTGCACTACGGCTCGGTGCCGCACGTTGATTTGAAGACGTGGGACTTCCAGATCGCGGGACTCGTGGAGAAGCCGGTGCGTCTGACGTGGGAAGAGTTCAACCGCCTGCCGCAAACTGAAATCGTTTCGGACATCCACTGCGTGACGCGCTGGAGCCGGTTCGACAACCGCTGGACGGGTGTGCTGTTCACCGAACTGATGAAGCTCGTGGGCCCCCGGTCCGAGGCGCGCTTTGCCCTCGTGCACGGCGAGCAGGGCTTCACGGCTAATCTGCCGCTGGACGATCTGATGCGGCCGACTTCGTTATTCGCCTTCAAACATGATTGTGAGCCGCTCTTGCCCGAGCACGGGTATCCACTGCGGCTGGTCGTGCCGCATTTGTATTTCTGGAAGAGCGTGAAGTGGGTCCGCGGGTTGGAGCTGTCCGCGACGGACGAACCGGGCTTCTGGGAGCAGAACGGCTACCACATGTACGGCGATCCGTGGAAGGAGCAGAGGTTCGACTCGGATTAAGGGGTGGAAATCGGAGGTCAGAAGTCGGAAGTCAGAATTCAGAACTGAAACGCCCCGGAGGAAATCCTTCCGGGGCGTTTCGGATTCTCAGGTTTTTTTCGAACGTCGAACCTCGAATTTCCAACCACTAGTAAATATCGTACTGCTCCCAGTGCAGAGTGGGGTCCGATTGGATGATTACGCTCTTGCGCGTGGCCTGCTCGAGTTCTTCCACCATCGTGGCCTCGCGTGTCTTCAGCGCCTTGGCGATTTCCGGATTGACGCGGAGCGTCAGGCTCTGCGAATCGAGCTCCGCGGCCATCTTCCGCGCTTCGGCCTGGATCTCGTAGCAGATGGTGGGGATGGACTTCACCATCCCCGAACCGGTGCAGTACGGGCACGGCTGGCAAAGCACGCGCTCGAGCGCTTGCTTGGTGCGCTTGCGCGTGATGGCCACCAAGCCGAACTCGTTGAACGAGAGGACCTTGGATGGGGCGCGGTCAGCGCGCAGGGCGTCGTCAAGCGCGTGCATCACATTGTCGCGGTTGCGCCGCTCCTCCATGTCAATAAAGTCCACGACGATGATCCCGCCGAGGTCGCGCAGGCGAATCTGCCGCACGATTTCCTTCACGGCTTCGAGGTTGGTTTTGACGATGGTGTCCTCGAGACGTGTCGAACCGCGGCCCACATACTTGCCAGTATTGACGTCGATGGCCACCAGCGCTTCGGTATGGTTGATGACGATGTAGCCGCCGGATTTAAGCCAGACCTTCGGCCGCAGCGCCTTGTCCAGTTCCTGCTGGATGCCGAACTCCTCGAAGATCGGCGCTTCCTTGGTATAGAGCTTGACGCGGTTGACGAGTTTCGGCTGAAAGCGGCTGACGAACTCCACCACCTTGCCGAACTCCTCTTCGTTGTCGATCCAGATGGCGGTGTAGTCGCTGCTCATGTAGTCGCGCAGGATGCGCTCGACAAGGTTGAGATCGCGGTGGAGGAGGGAAGGGGCCTTGCGTTGTTCGGCGCGCTTCAGGATTTCATCCCAAGTGTGGCCGAGGAATTCGACATCGGCGCGAATTTCTTCGTCGGTGGCGCCGCCTGCAGCGGTGCGGACAATGAAGCCGCCAGGGAACGTGCCCTTAGCTTCGCCGACAATCCGGCGCAGGCGCGAGCGGTCATCCGCCGAGGCGATTTTGCGCGAGACGCCGATGTGGTTCACGGTGGGCATGTACACCAGAAAACGCCCGGGCAAGGCCACGTGGCTCGTAATCCGCGCGCCCTTCTTGCCCAGCGGTTCTTTGGCGATCTGGACAATGATCTCCTCATTGGCCTTGAGCATTTCGGAGATGAGTTGGGGGCGGCTCGGCGCTTCGTGACGGTGGCCGCCCTGGTGACGCATGGGCCGTCCACCGCGGTCGCGCTGAGGCCGGCCGCCGCGGCGCATGGGCCGCTGGAATCGCGCGCGGGAACGATCTTCGACGCGTGCTGAGGTGGGCTGCGGCTGGCTTTCGGGAGAGGGTTCGGCGTGTTCCATTTCCGGGGCAGTTTCCGCGCCCTCCGCCGGTGATTCAGCGGTCATCTCTACGCCTTCGCGCTCGAACGGTTCTTCGAGGCCTTCGACCGAGTAGGTGGCTTCCTCCATCACCTCGGAGCTTTCTTCGTGTTCTTCCTCCGCGAGTCCGGCAGCTCCGGCTGTTTCGACCTCGGCGGCCGCTTCCGCCTCATCCTGAGCTTCTTCGTGCTTGGCTTCAGCCAGTTGCTCGCCGAGCGCGGCGGCTTCCTCTTCCGTCAGGAAACCATTGGTCTGCTGCGGTGCGGGGGCGGACTCGTGCCCCGCCTCTTCTCGAACGGTAGCGGGCGATTCTCCGGCACCGAAGTAAGTGGCCGACGGCAATTGCGGCGTCTCTTCCGAGCGCGACTCCTCGGCAGCAGGTTCGGAGAAAATAGGCTCGATTGCGGGCGCGAGAGGCACGACATTTTCCTCAACACGGTGCTGTTCGACCGGCGCGCTGCTTTGCTCAATCGAGGGCAGGACAAGATCCACCGGCTCGATTCCGGCGCTTCGTGCTTCATTGGCCGCGTCTGTTGAAGCGGTGTCAGCGCCGTGCTCGTTGACGGGCGGGGCAGATTGCTCCGGCGGGGCCGCAGGGGCTGCAGCCATGCGGACCCGATACTTTGCCAGCGACTCGCCCGGCAACAAGATCTGCTCATCGCTGGGCGGCGGACCGAAATCCTGGGGTGGGCGTGGCCCTCGCGGCTCGTACGGCCGCGAAGAAGCGTATTTCGATGGGGGCAGGTCCCGGCCGTGGCGTGGATCACGCCCGCGCCCGCCGCCGCGACCCCAGCGGCCTCCGCCGCCCCCGCCGCGGCGTCCCCCGCCACCGCGATCGCGTCCGAATCCACCGCGACCGCCCCGGTCGCGCGTCTCGAATGGAGGATGGTGCGTGGGTGCCGATGCAGAACCGGGCGTGCGGGGCTGAATCGTTTCCCCCGGCAACACGATGGGCGGCTCGGCCGGCTCCATCATGGGTGCAGCGGCGGCCGGCGGCGGCTCGAAGGCCTGCGGCTCGTCCGTGCGCGGCTCAATAGCTGCCGGCTGAAAACTTGGCGCGGTTCCCGCAGGCGGAGCGAACACGCGGCCGCCTTGTTCCTCCATTTTCTGGACTTTGCCCTCGACGGTGGAAACGACGTGATCGTACTCTTCCAGATTCTCCAGGAAGTCGCTCACGTAGAGGAAGGCGTCGCTATCGAGGCCGATTTCGACGAAGGCCGACTGCATGCCGGGCAGCACGCGCGTGACACGGCCTTTGTAGATGCTTCCAACTAGGGCAAATTCTTTTTCACGTTCGATATAGATTTCGCAAAGCTGGCCGTCTTCGAGGATGGCCACACGGGTCTCGTGGGAGGCCGCGGAAATGACAAGTTCTTTGGACATTCAAACTCCTCGGAGCGCACCGCCGTGGAACTCCACGGCGCATCAGGGCTCGTGCGTCCCCATCCTGTTCCGGACGGTAGGGAGCCTCGCCGCACAGGGGCGGGCCCGCAAGGGCGGGCAGGCCTGCCAAGGCAGGCTGGCTCAGACGACGCAAACCGCAGGTGCCGCACTTCGTTCACGCGATGCTGTCCTCGCAATCTCGATTCTTCGCGACGGGGGTCCCGCCAGAGCGGGAACAGCCCGCGAAGCCCTGCAGCGCAGGATCAGTTGACGAACCGCCGAATGCGCACGTTCATCACCAGGCCCAGCGCCATGAATACGAACAACGTGGCCGACCCGCCATAGCTCATCAACGGAAGCGGGATGCCGGTGACCGGCATATAGCCGATGACCATGGCCACGTTTACGAACACGTGAAAAGCTAGAACTGCCGTTACGCCCATCGCCAGGTACATCCCGGCGCGGTCGTTCGCCCGCTGGGCGTTATGGACCAAGCGTAACAGCAAAGCCATATACAACAGCAGTGACAGGAAAACTCCCTTAAACCCTAATTCCTCCGCCAGCGCTGCGAGAATGAAGTCTGAATACTTCACCGGCAGGAAGCCGCCTTGATTCTGGCTGCCGTGTCCCAGTCCTTTGCCCCAGAATCCGCCCGAGCCGACGGCGATCTGCGATTGCAGGATCTGGTAGCCGGACTTTTTCGGATCTTCCTCCGGGTGAAGGAACGTCGTGACACGTTCCTTCTGGTACGGCTTCATAAAGTGCCAGCCGACCGGCAGGAGCAGCGCGGCGATTACCAGCGCCGCGGCGGCATGTTGCCACCGGATACCGGTCAAGTATGCTCCCACAGCGGCGACGGGCACCAGGACCAGAGCGGTGCCGAGGTCCGGCTGCTTCAAGATCAGTACCAGGGGCACTCCGGTGAGGACGCCAACCTTGGCCAAGTCTGTGAGAGTCAGCCGGTCCGTGCGTACCTCGCTGAAAAAGCGCGCCAGAACCACAATTATAATCAACTTGGCCAATTCTGACACCTGGAAAAGGCCGCTTTCCGACGCATTGTCCGAACTCAGCCCCGGAATCGGGAGCCAGCGCTTGGCGCCGAAGCGGGTGTGTCCAAAAGCCAGCACGGCCAGCAGGGCCACGATGGCCAGCAGGTAAAGCACCGGGGCCTGGTCGAGGATGACGTGGTAATCAATCAGGGAAAGCACCAGCATGACGGCTACACCCAGCGCAATCCACTCGAGCTGCTTCGTCGACAAGGTGGCCAGCGAGCGGCCTGCGTTGTGGGTGGCCGACCAAATCTCCAACACACCGATTGCGCAGATCGAAAACACCAACGCCATCAGCACCCAGTCGTAATCCCGAATTCTCCCGCGCGCTTTCATCGAATTCCGTTCGCTTCCTTCTTGACCGGCAGAGCATCCGGGGTGGGCAGAACGACCGCAGGAGAAGTTTGCAGTCCCCGGGGTTTCGTGGCGGCGGTCAACTGCTGCGCTTCCTTGCGCGCCTTCTTGTCGTAGTATGCCTTCACGATGTCGCGCGCCAGCGGCGCCGCTGCGGAAGCTCCGTGCTCGCCGCCCTGCACCAGCACGGCCACTACGATTTCTGGGTTGCGGCGCGGGGCATAGCCGACGAACCACGCATTGTCTTTCAATTCGCGCCGGCGTCCGGCCTTGGCCAGGCCCTCGGCGCTGATCACCTGCGCGCTGCCCGTCTTGCCGGAGAGTTCGATCCCCGGGAGCTTCACGCCCGCGGCCGTGCCGCCCTCATTCACCACGCCGAACAGCGCCTGAGTTACTTTCTCGACAGTGTCCTCGCTGATCGGGAAGCGCTCTTCCCCCACCTGCTTGGCATCCTTCAGCAGATGCGGCTGCTTGAAGACGCCGCCCATGGCCACGCCGCCGACCATTCGCGCCAGTTGCAGCGGCGTCGCCACAACTGCGCCTTGTCCCACGGCCACCGAAATCGTTTCCCCCGGATACCACTTCTGATGGAAGACGCGCTGCTTCCATTCTTCGGAAGGCATCAGGCCCGATTCTTCGCCCGGTAGATCGATTCCCGTCTTGTGACCGAGGCCGAGTTTGTAGGCGTAATAGGCGATGCGGTCGATCCCCAGGCGCTTGCCCACGTTGTAAAAGAAAACGTCGCAGGAATGCACCACGGCCTGGTGCAAATTCACGGTGCCATGGCCTTTCTTGTTCCAACAGTGGAAAGTCCGTCCGTAGAATTCCGCCGAGCCCGGGCAAAACACCGTGAACTCTTCCGGGATGGCTTTTGATTCCAGCATGGCCGTGGCCATGATGATCTTGAAGACCGAGCCGGGCGCGAGCTGGGCTTGAATGGCGCGATTGAGGAGAGGCTTATCACTGTCTTCATTCAGGCGCTTCCATTCTTCCCGCGGCACGCGCACGGCAAAGAGATTCGGGTCCGGAGAAGGCTGGCTGGCCATGGCGAGCACTTCGCCCGTCCGCGGATCGAGCGCCACGATGGCTCCCTGTTTCCCGGCGAGCGATTGTTCGGCCACCACCTGCAAGTCGTAATCAATGCTGAGCTGGATTTGCTTGCCCGCGACGGCTTCGACTTCTTCGAGGCGGCCCATCTCTCTGCCGACGCTGTTCACGATCACGCGACGCTGACCGTCGGTCCCCTGCAAGATCTCGTTGTACTGCCGTTCGAGGCCGGACTTGCCGACCAGGTCGCCGGGGCGATAGCGGCCGTCGCCCGCATCCACCTGCTCCGCGCTGACTTCGCCGACGTAGCCGCTCAGGTGGGCCATGAAACCGTCTTTCATGTAGCGGCGGCGGTGCACCATCACCATTTCGAGAACGGGGATATCGGCGCGATGCGATTCGATGAAGGCGATGTCCGCCTGCGAG
>JBGQGH010000046.1:0-22743 GCA_041497315.1 Terriglobia bacterium
CATCCCGGTGTGGGCAGAATCGAGCTTGCAGGAGACCCCGAGTGCTACATTATGACTGGACCAAGAACGGGGGGCAGGTCACTCACCCCAACCTAAACCCTTACGCGCCTTCACATACGAGAATACGGGGGGTAGGGGGGTCGGCTTATCGTCATTTTCCTTTTTCTATTCTCTTGTTCAGCCGGTCCGTAACTTTTCGCCCAAACGGAGGGTATTGTAGAGATGAGTCGGGGGGAGACATGAATAAAACCACTGAATCGCGAAGAGAATTTCTGGCTCTGGCCGCGGCTTCAACCGTAGGCGCCGGAGTCACCTTGATGATGCCGCAGCATCTCGCGGCGCAGACACAGCTGCAAACGCCGGCACAAACGCAGCCGTCCGCACAATCGCAGCCCCCGGCGAAACCTCCGCGCCTCGACCTCGATCTTGTCCAGGCGTTCGTCCGCGCGGGCCACGTGGATCTCGACCGCACCAGGGAATTACTCGCGCAGGAACCCGGCCTGCTCAACGCCACCTGGGATTGGGGCGGAGGCGATTGGGAAACCGCTCTCGGCGGCGCTGGCCACATGGGACGCAAGGACATCGCGCTCTTCCTGATTTCCCAGGGCGCGCGCATGGACATCTTCCAAGCCGCCATGCTCGGCCGCTTGGACATCGTCAAGGACATGCTCACGGCGTTTCCGAATCTCGCGACGTCGCGCGGCCCGCACGGCATCACCTTGATGGCCCACGCGCAAAAGGGCGGCGAAGAGTCCTTGCCCGTCGTCAGTTATTTGCAAAGCCTCGCCCCCGTGGCTTCCTGAGCGCTTTTGTTTCGGGCGCGCCCTGAAAGGGCCGCCGATAGTAGTCCAGGGTTTTAGCACTGGGTATGATGGGCATGCGAGAGCGCACTCCTCGCTGCCGCAGCCCGACGCGGAGGGCATCGCCCGAAGCGTCATTCTGTGGATCTGATTTGAGCCTAGTGGATTTTGGAGAAGGGAATTGAGATGAAGCAAACGCGAATCACTCTGAGCATTCTGTTGGGACTGATCGTCCTGCTGCCGCAAGCCATCTCTCGCGCGCAGCAGCCGCCCGCGCCCGCCCCAGCAACGGCGACCAAATTCTATTTCGTCCTGCTGAAGCGTCCCGCTACCCGCCCGGAAATCACGCCCGAAGCCGCACAGAAAATCCAGCAAGAGCACATGGCCAATATCCGCAAGTTGGCGGCGGAAAACAAACTGGTGGTCGCCGGACCGTTCCTGGACGACACTTCGCTGCGCGGCATCTTCGTCCTGAAAGCCGCCTCGAAAGATCAGGCCCTGGAATGGGCCAACTCCGATCCGGCAATCAAGGCCGGACGCTTGGCCGCCGAAGTTTACGGCCCGTGGATGATTCGCCCCGACGCGATTCACTCCACCGATACGCCGACCACCATGGTGCAGTACACGCTCGCTCTGCTGCATCGCGGAGAAAAATGGGACCCGGCCTCTCCCGCCGGGCGCGAATTATTCAGCCAACATCCCGCCTTTGTCGGCAAACTGATCGAGCAGGGACTGATCGCTGCAGCCGGGCCGTTCGGCGAATCCGGCGAATTGAACGGCATTTTCATCTATCGCGTGCCCCTCGACCAGGCCGCCAAACTGGTTCAGGACGATATCCTGGTGAAAGCCGGCTTCCTCAAACCGGAACTGCACCCCTGGATGACCGCCAAGGGCGTCCTCGCTCCCGGCCTCCCGATGAAGTGAGGCACGAGCGCCATCATGCTCGCTAGTGCGAGCAGGTGTTCTTGGTCCGAGAGAGGGAAGAAACAGTAGAGAGAAGAGGAGAACGATGATGGCAATCGGCAAGGCAGCCGGGACCAAGGCACTGGCTGCCATGGCGCTGGTGGCCGCGGTGGCGATCTCGATGCTCGCGGCGCCGCTGCCGCAGGTGGTGTAGGTGTGGCAACAGTAGCGGGATAGCAGACCGGAGTGGGGCAGTGCAGATCCTGCGCTGCCGTTAATCGCGCGGAGGGCGCTCGGGCGTGAAGACCAAGCCTTGCGTGGCGCGCAGCTTCGGGCCGGGAAGATAGACCTCGAGCGAAAGCTCCAGCGCAGATTCTGCCTCGTATTCGACGTCGTAGGTCTCGCCGACCGTGATCCCCATTTCGGCCGTGGTCATCTTCACTGCGGCCGAAGGCAAATCGGCGCCGTCCTTGGCCACTATCCGCCACTGCACGGGAACCCCCGTCTGACGCAAGGAGACGCGCATGGCGACATTGTCGGGCGCGATGTTGATGAACCGCAGGCGGTATTTCTTGCCGAAGTTCAGGCGCAGCGGGGCAGGTTGCGGATTGCCGTTCACCAGCAGCATGTCTCCGAAAGGTTCAAACGTGCCCATACTGAACAGAAAAGTCTTGTCGGTTGCGGGATCGAAAGCTGTCCCCCGCGGCAGGACGATCAGCGGTCCGTAAATGCCATTGAGAAGTTGCGCGCGATCGTGCCAGTGAGTGTGGTAGATGAACGTGCCGGCCCTTGGCGGAGTCATGCGCGCGATGAAGGATTTTCCCGGCAAAACCGGGGGAGTGACATGATCCGGCGTTCCGGTCCAGCCGGGCACTCCATCGTAGTAGCTCTCGAGTTCAATCCCGTGCCAATGAATTCCGGTGGGTTCGCTGAGATGGTTGACAACTTCGATTTCCACCGGCTGGCCCTGTGCGAGAATGATCGGAGGGCCGATGAGTGCGGGTTGTTCCCGGTCTTCTGATCGCGGCGAGGGTTGGTCCGCGTCCTGAAGCTTCAGCGCGAAATGCGGTCGCGCGTCCTTGCGCTCGCTGATGATGAGTTGCAGTTTGCGCTCGGCGCGCCACACCGGTGCCGGTAGCGGCTTGTCGTCTTGCACCGTGATGCCAATCACGAGGCCGCCCATGCCAGCAGCCTCGGGAACTGCTCTGTGCTCGGAGTCATGGGCCACCGTGGGGACGACTCCGGGGAGCGGGTCCGGCGGCAACATGTGGACGAGCATGTGGCAGTGGAAGAGCCACCTGCCGGCGCGCTCCGGCACCCAGGACATATCGAACGTGTCCCCGGGGTCGAAGTGCTGGGTGACGACGAGCGGGCGCGTCTCTCGGTTGAAGGAGTGGGCGCGCTCCGATGTTCCCATGGCGTCCACGTGATAGTAGAAACCGTGCAGATGCATGGCGTGGTCTGATCCGGTCGCGTTCAACCACCGCCAGTGGACGGTTTCCCCCACTTTGAAATTGAAGCGCTCGGTGTAGGGCCACGACGTCCCGTTGATCGTTGCAAGTTCACGAACGTTTGGCCCCGCGGGGTCTTCGCTCCAGACTCCCAGGACGAAGATGCGGTCCCAGGGCGTAGCGCCCGGAGAATCGATCACCAGAGCACCGGCCAGCTGCGTTTCGGCGCTAACGCGCAAGCGCAGCGGATTGCCGGAGGTCGTGCCCCAATAGAAGTAGGCGCCGGGGGCGCCGGCGTGGAACTGAATCTCCTTCGTTGCACCGGGCGGGACATTGAGAGTGTCTTTGTCTTCGCCCGGTCTTTCGTGAAAACCGTGGAGCGTGACGCCAACGGGGAGCGTATTGAGAATCGTGGCCTGAATCTCCGATCCCTGCGGCACGCGGATCAGGGGCCCCGGGTTTTGCAACGGGTGGCCGGCTTCACGGAAGATGTAAACCACGTGAGACTCGCCGTCAGGGCCGAGCGGGTGCCACGTGCCTTCCGCAATTTCCAAGTGAATCGTGAGGACGCCGCTGCGAAGATTACCCGCCGGGATTCGATTGTCGTTGGGCGACACGGCAGGTGGGGTCTGAGCCGTGGCAGGTGCCACGCCGAGGCAGGTGAGCAACCCTGCGGACAGGCAGAGACTGCAAACGCGATTCCAAGACAATGTTGACACCTCACCTTGCGCTGAGCAGGAATTAAGGTAATAGGTATCAGGTTGGGTCCTCCGTGGCAAAGCATATTTTGAAGCCGTGGAACTGATTTACGCGCGCGCGGGCATCGTTTACAATAAGGGACTACTTAGCGGCCGAAATTCCGGACAAAGAGAGAATCGGTTCGGAAGGACTCGCCAGTAGCCATTCATCGAGGCTTAAGAACAGTGGCTCCAAAAGACTTAGCCAAAGCGGCTCGCGCCGGCTCCGCCCGAGTGCATCCGGATGACACGTCCGGCGTCCCCCCGGCGCCCCCCGCCTACGATATCAGTGACGAATACCTCCCGGAGCCGCCGCCTCTGCCGGAGATCCCTTCCTGGAAAGACGGCAGCGTGCGCATCGGGATTCACACCTCGATCGCCGGGGACATCACGCAGGCGCTCGAAATCGCCAGCAAATTGGGCTGCAATGCGCTGCAGATTTTTTCGGCCAGCCCGCGGATGTGGCCGCGTCATGGCGCGAGCCGAATACCGGAAGCCGATGCGGCACGATTTCGCGCGCGGCGCGCAGAGCTGGGGCTTGGGCCGCTGGTCATTCACGACAACTACCTGATCAACCTGGCCTCACCCGAACAGATGATGCGTGTGCGCTCGATTCAGGCGTTCCGCGAGGAACTGTTGCGCGCGGCGTCGCTGGGCGCTGATTTTCTGGTGGCACATCCCGGGGCGGGGATGGGGAGAACAGCGGCGCAGTCGGTGGCCGCCATTGCCGACGGATTCCGTCAGGCTTCGCGAGGGATCAAGTATGCCGGGCTGCGCATCCTGGTGGAGAACACCTCGGGAATGGGCTCGGCGGTGGGTTCGCGATTCGAAGAGCTAGCCGCGATCATGGAAGCGGCTTCGGATTTGCCGATGGGCGTGTGCGTGGATACCGCGCACCTGTTTGAAGCGGGCTTCGACATTCGAACGGAAGTGGGACTTACGAGCACGCTACAGCGGATCGAGCGCACCGTGGGGCTCAGTTCGGTTTATGTGCTGCATGTGAACGATTCGAAGACGCCGTTGGGCTCGCGCGTGGACCGGCACGAGCACATTGGCAAAGGAAAGATCGGCCTCGAAGCGTTCCGCACGATTTTGAACCACCCAATGCTGTCGGCGGGGGGCGTGAATGGCTTGCCGGGACGCGCATTCATCCTGGAGACGCCGATTGACAAGCCGGGAGACGACCGGCGAAACGTGCGCGCGCTTTGGAGGTTGGTGGGGCTGACGGTGAAGCAGGCGCCGGATGCGGAAGACGGGTTCACGATGTTTAGAGGGGAGAGGAGAGGAAAGACAGGAAGTAAAGGAAGTAGAGGAAGAAAAGGAAAGAACAAAGGAAAGAGAAAGAGCTGAACGCAGAGGTCGCAGAGTTCGCGCACATGACGCAGAGGAAAGAGAAGGGGCAGAAAAGAAAAAGGGAGATGGCGGAACAGGAACTACAAACGATTTACGATCCCCAGGCGATTGAAGCGAAGTGGCAGAAGCGCTGGGAAGAAACAGGGGAGTTCCATGCGGATGTGGACCCGGCGCGGCCGAAATACTACGTCCTGGAGATGCTGCCGTATCCTTCGGGCACGATGCACATGGGCCACATGCGGAATTACACGATTGGGGACGCGGTGGCGCGCTACAAACGCATGCGCGGCTTCAACGTGCTCCATCCCATGGGGTGGGACGCCTTCGGCCTGCCCGCGGAGAACGCAGCGATCCAGCGCGGGATTCATCCGCGGGAGTGGACGCTCACCAACATTGCTTCGTTTAAGCGCGTTTGCAGGAGGTTCGGTTTCAGCTACGACTGGCGGCGCGAGATTTCGACCTGCGAGCCGGAGTATTACCGCTGGAACCAGTGGTTTTTCCTGCGCATGCTGGAGCGCGGGATTGCCTACCGCAAACGCAGCCGCGTGAACTGGTGTCCCAAATGCGCGACCGTGCTGGCCAACGAGCAGGTGGTGAACGGCTGCTGCTGGCGCCACGAAGACACGCCGGTGGAGGCAAAGGAGATTGAGCAGTGGTTCCTCCGCACCACGCAGTACGCTGATGAGCTCCTGGATTGCCTGAACAAACTTGAAGCCGGCTGGCCCGATCGCGTTCTCACCATGCAACGTAACTGGATCGGGAAGTCGCGCGGAGCGAGGGTGCGGTTCGCGGTCGAAGGGTTGAGCGGCGAAACGATTGAAGTCTTCACCACGCGGATTGACACGATCTACGGCGCGACCGCGGTGATTCTTGCGCCTTCTCATACACTGATGGGCAAACTTCTCGAAGGGTCATCACAGCAGGCACCGAATGAGGAGAGGGTCGCCCAAATGCGGCGGATGTCGGTGAAGATGGAAGACATCGCCACCGCGGAGAAAGAAGGGTTTTTCACCGGGCGCTACGCGGTGAATCCGTTCAGCGGCGAGAAGCTGCCCATCTGGGTGGGGAATTTCGTGCTGATGGAATACGGAACGGGCGCGGTGATGTGCGTGCCGGCACACGACCAGCGCGATTTTGAATTCTGCAAGAAATACAAATTGCCCATTCGCGTGGTGGTGCAGCCGCTCGCGGGCGAGCCGCTCTTTGCGGAAATGATGGATCACGCGTTCGACGAGCACATGGAAGGGAAGCTGGTGGAATCGGGGCCGTACAACGGGATGAGTCCGGCGGCGGCAATCGAGAAAATGGCGGCGGAGGCTGAAGCGCGCGGATTCGGCCAGGCCGAAACGATTTTCCGGCTCAAGGATTGGGGCATTTCGCGGCAGCGCTACTGGGGCACGCCAATCCCGGTGATGTACTGCGAACAATGCGGCATGGTGCCGGTGCCGGACGATCAATTGCCGGTGGTGCTGCCGTCAAACGTCAAGCTCACCGGCCAGGGGCAATCGCCGCTGGCCAGCGATCCCGCGTTCGTCAACGTGAAGTGCGCGAAATGCGGCGGCGCGGCGCGGCGCGAGACGGACACGATGGATACGTTCATGGATTCGTCGTGGTATTTCTACCGTTACGCCGACGCGCACAATGACAGCGCGCCGTTCGATCCCGCGGTGGTGCGCTACTGGTTTCCCATCGACCAGTACATCGGCGGAATCGTGCACGCCATTTTGCACCTGCTCTACTCGCGGTTTTTCTGCAAGGTGATGCGCGACCTGGGCCTCGTGAACCACGACGAACCGATCGCGCGCCTCTTCACGCAGGGATTGGTGCTGAAGGGCGGCACGGCGATGTCGAAGTCCAAGGGCAACGTGGTAGGCGCGGAAGACATGGCGCAGAAATTCGGCTGCGACACCGGGCGGCTCTACACCCTCTTTGCCGCGCCGCCGGAAAAAGACCTGGAGTGGAACGACCAGAGCATCGAAGGATGCTCGCGATTCCTGAACCGCGTCTTTCGCACTTTCTCGCGACACGCGGTGTGGGTGCGCGGCGCTGCGGGGCGCAAGGCGGATTTGGCCTCGGCGACAGAGAAGGAAAAAGCGCTGTTGCGCAAGACGCACGAGACACTGCGGCGCGTGACGCAGGATTTCGAAGCGCGCTGGCACTTCAATACGTCCGTGGCGCTGATCATGGAACTGATGAACGAGGTGCAGGCGGCGGAGCCGCTCCGGGAAAACTGCCGGCCGGAGGTGGCGCGCGAGGTTTTCGAAATTACCGCGCTGATGCTGGCGCCGATGGCGCCCCACCTGGGCGAAGAGCTTTGGGAAATGCTGGGCCACGGAGAAGGCCTGGGAAAAGCAAACTGGCCCGCCTACAAGCCGGAGCTTGCGGCGGAAGAGCAAGTGGAAATCGTCGCGCAGGTAAATGGCCGAGTGCGCGCGAAGCTGGTGGTCGAAGCAGGGCTGAGCGAGGAGGAGTTGTACCAGCGAGCTCTGGCACACCCGCGAGTCGCTGATCAAATTGACGGCAAGCGCGTGGTGAAAAAGATCGTGGTGCCGAACAAACTTGTAAACATCGTGGTGAAGTGAGGATGGGTGCGATGAGCGTGGGGACGGGGAAAGCCGCGGTCGCCCCGGGCGAGCAGGGCGGGATCGTCGTGCTCGATTTCGGCGGGCAATACACGCACTTGATTGCGCGGCGCATCCGCGAGCAGGAAGTGTTCTCCGCGATCCTGCCGTGCACCGCGCCGGTCGAAGAGATCCGCAAATACGCGCCAGTGGGGCTGGTGCTGTCGGGTGGGCCGAATTCCGTTTATGACGCCGGCGCGCCGGTCTGCGATCCAGAAGTCCTCGGCCTCGGGCTTCCGGTGCTCGGAATCTGTTACGGCATGCAGTGGCTGGCACATTCGCTGGGCGGGCGCGTGGAGCGCGCCGAGCGCCGCGAATACGGCCGCGCGCGGCTCGAAATTCAGAACGGTTCAGAGCTTTTCCGCGGACTGCCCCACGAACTGAACATCTGGAACAGCCATGGCGACCACGTGCTGTCGCTGCCGCCGGGTTTCCGGCAGACGGCGAAAACTGAGAATGCGGTGGCCGCGGCGGAAGATCCCGGGCGGAAATTTTATGCCGTGGAGTTCCATCCCGAAGTGCGCCACACCGAGCACGGCACGGACATCCTGCGGAATTTTGTGTTCAACATCTGCGGCGCGAAGCCGAATTGGAGTGGCGCGGCGTTCATCGCCAGCACGGTCGAGGCCATCCGGCGCAAGGTGGGCGACGGCCGCGCGATCTGCGCGCTGAGCGGGGGAGTGGATTCGGCGGTGGCGGCGGTGCTTGTGCACCGCGCGATCGGGGAGCGGCTGACAAACGTGTTCGTGGATACGGGGCTGCTGCGCAAAAACGAATTCCGCCAGACCATGGAGCTTCTGGGTATGCGCATGGGACTGGATGTGCGCGGGGTGGATGCAGCGGATCGCTTCCTGGCACGTCTAAACGGGGTGACGGACCCCGAAGAAAAGCGCAAACGCATTGGCGGGGAGTTTATCGCCGTATTTGCGGAGCAGGCGCGGGAGCTGAGTGGAACGGGCGGCGGCGGCGTGAAGTTCCTGGTGCAGGGCACGCTCTACCCAGACGTGATCGAATCGGTTTCGGTGAAGGGGCCCTCGGCGACAATCAAGACGCATCACAACGTCGGTGGTTTACCGAAAGATTTGCCGTTCGAATTGATCGAGCCGCTGCGCGACCTCTTCAAGGATGAAGTCCGGCGAATCGGCCGGGAGCTGTGCTTGCCGGAAGAGATGCTGACGAAGCATCCGTTCCCCGGCCCGGGCCTCGCGGTGCGGTTGCTGGGCGAGGTGACGCGCGAGCGGCTGGCGCGTCTGCGCGAAGCGGACGCGATTGTGGTGGAGGAAATCCGCCGCGCCGGATTGTACGAGAAAACCTGGCAGGCTTTCGCGGTGCTGCTGCCGGTCCGCAGCGTGGGCGTGATGGGCGACGAACGCAGCTACGGCGAGACGGTGGCCGTGCGCGTGGTGGAATCCGAAGACGCCATGACGGCGGACTGGTCGCGGCTGCCGGGCGATTTGCTGGAGCGAATCTCGAGCCGGATCGTGAATGAAGTTGCGGGTGTGACGCGAGTGGTATACGACATCAGCTCGAAACCGCCGAGCACAATCGAATGGGAATAAAACGCGGGACAGGGAGATCCCCTGTGAGTCGGGAACGAGGGGTTCATTGTGCCCGCGAGGACAAACAAACCCCCAGCACCCAGCAAGCAGGGCCCTGGACTAGCGATTCGCCATTTTCTGAGCCATGTACAGCAGGAGACGCCGGTCGCCTTCATCAACGCGGCCCATCAACCTGCGGAACTTGGTCAAGTAACGAGCTTCTTTTCCAGTGCTGCCCCAGGCGATTTCATCAGCGGATTTGCGCTTGGGGAGATTGGGAAGCACGGGCGGCTCTTCGCCGTCGTAGAAGAGTTGATAGAGTGGAACCTCGAGTGCGCGAGCCATTTTCTCCAATGTCTCAATCGCTGGAACGGTGTGGCCGTTCTCGACACGCGAGATGTAACAACGGAGAAGCCCGGTCCGCTTTTCGATGTCCCCTTGGGAAAGTTTCTTTTCTTCGCGTAATGCGCGTAGACGGTCAGCGATAATCATGTCGCTATTGTTTCATAGCGCTAACCGGTGTGCAAGCGCATATTTCAAGATACCTCGGCCCGAAAAGGTGTAACCCGAGACTCATGGCAAACGTCCCAAAGATGGAGGACGCCCGCGGCGGGAGATCGAGCGCGAAGGCCGCGGAAGCGCCGGCGAAGGGCCAGGCGGAAAAGCAACTGGTCCGGCGGGCCCAGGCGGGCGACGTGGCGGCTTTTGAGGAGCTGCTGCGGACCCACCAGCAGCGCGTGTTCGCGGTGGTGGGCAGCATCCTGCGGCGGCGGGAGGACGTGGAAGACGTCGCGCAGCAGGTGTTCGTCAAGGCGTACTTCTCGCTGAAGCGCTTTGACCTGCGCTCGGCATTCGGCACCTGGCTCTACAAGATTTCGGTGAACGAGTGCTGGGACTACCTGCGCAAGAAAAGGGTCCGGCGGCTGGTTTACGAAGCGGACCTGAGCGAAGAGCAGTTGCGGCAGATGGACGCGACGCCGGAACTCGCCGGCGGCATGGGACGCCCGAAAGAAGATTCAGCGAAGCGCGTGGAGCAGCGCGACATACTGGAGCGGTTGCTGGATGAGTTGGACGAGAAAGACCGCGCCATGCTGGTGATGAAGGAAGTGGAAGGGTTTTCGGTGGAAGAGATCAGCGAGATTCTGGAATTGAACGTGAACACGGTGAAAGTGAGAATGTTCCGGGCACGCGGGCGGCTGGTGGAGATTTACAGGAAGCGCCTGCGGGTCCACTCTCCGGGGAAGTCACTCCACAGGTGACCGGTACGGCGAGCACGCCGGCGGGAACCTGGGAGACGGAGAAAGAGAGGTTGCGTTGATGAGCAAGGATGAGAAAAACCGAGCCGCGTGCGAAGCCTACGAGGCGCGGCTCGAAGACTATCTGTCGGGCGTGGATGAAAGCGCGGACCTGCTGACGCACCTGGAACGCTGCGTGGACTGCCGCGCGGCGGTGGACTCCGCGCGCCTGGCATCGGAGATGCTCCGCGAGGGGATGGAACCCACGGCGATGCCGCATCCGGCGTTCTTCACGCGGGTGCTGGCGCAGATTCGCGCCGAAGAATTTGCCAAGGGTGGCGCGAGCGATCTGTGGGGCGCACTCGAAGTGCTCGCGCGGCGCCTGGCGCTGACGGCGGCGCTGGCGCTGATCCTGCTTGGGGTTTATGCGGGCGCGGTCAGCGTGCCGCAGGATCAGGCCAACAACACTCCAACGGAAGCCAATGCGAAATATCCGTCGCTGGTAGGCCAGACGGTCAGCAGCGACGAGGTCTTGCAGGCGTTTGCGGACATCAATCATGGAAGGTAATCGTATGAATCGAAAAGCGGCGCTACTCATCGTGCTTGTCTTCGTGTTGGGAATTGGCATCGGCGCGGTAGGAACTTACGTGGCCGAAGGGCGCGTGCGGGCGGTCAACCGGCCGCATGTGGACATGCGCGCGCGTGTGATGGAGCGCTTGACGACGGAGTTGACCCTGACGAAGGAACAGCAAAAGCAGTTGGATTCGATCATCACGGAAATCCAGGCGCGCCACGAGGCGCTGAACAAGGAGATTGCTCCGCGGATGGATCAATTGCGCCAGCAGGGGCGGGATGAAATCCGCGCCATCCTGACTCCGGAACAGAAGACGAAGTACGAAGAGTACCTCCGGAAGGCGGATGAGGAACGCAAGCGCATGGAAGAAGAGCGCAAGAAAAACTCGGGCCGCTAGGCCGGACCCGCCAGCCACGGGTTATCCAAACCCAATCGAGGGGATGAGGAGAGAGTCAGGATGAATGACAAATTGAAATCGCTCTGGCAACGGTCGGTGATGGGACGCGCGCTTCTGGTGGCGCCGCCGGTGGCCATCATCGCGGTGGGGCTGTACATGACCGTGGGCACGCGCCAGGCAATCCAGTATTACACGGCAAAGGTGGACCGCGGCGAAGTGGCGCAAGTGGTGCAGGCTACGGGAACGATTAATGCGGTGACGAGCGTGCAGGTGGGCTCGCAGGTTTCCGGCAACATCGAAAAGCTATCCGCGGATTTCAATTCCGTGGTGAAGAAGGGACAAGTGGTCGCCCAGATTGACCCGGCCGTCTTCCGCGCGCAGATGCAGCAAGCGGAAGCCGATCTCGCGAACGCGCAGGCCAACGTGAAGGCGCTCGAGGCGCAGGTGGAGACGCAGAAGTCCAATGCGACCGCGGCGCTGGCCAACGTGGCCAAGGCGCAGGCTAGTTTGAACGATGCGAAATTGAATTTGGACCGAAATACCGAACTTGCCAAAGAGGGGATCGTGGCCAGCCAGGTGCGGGACTCCGCGCAGGCCGCCTATGACGGCGCGCTGGCCAGCCTGCATGCGGCCGAGGCGCAGTATGCCCAGGCCCAATCCGGCATTAAGTCCACGATGGCGCAGGCCGACCAGGCCCGCGCGCAGGTGTTGCAGCGCAGAGCGAGTGCGCAAATGGCGCGCGTCAACCTGGAGCATTGCACGATTTACGCGCCGATTGACGGCACGGTGATCGCGAGGAACGTGGATGTGGGGCAGACTGTTGCCGCCAGCTTTTCGGCGCCGGTGCTTTTCGTCATCGCGCAGGACCTGACCAAGATGCTGGTATACGCGAAGACGGATGAGTCCGACGTCGGCAAGATCAAAGAGGACGCGCCGGCCACGTTCCGCGTGGACTCCTTTCCGCGCGAGACCTTTCACGGCCGCGTGAAGCAGGTTCGGAAGAACGCCGCCACGATTCAAAACGTGGTCACCTACGACACGATCATTGAATTCGACAATCCCGAGCAGAGACTTTTTCCCGGGATGACGGCGTACGTGAGCATCCCGGTGGATTGGGTCACCGACGCGGTGAAAATTCCCAACGGCGCGCTGCGCTTCAAGCCGGAACTCACGGATGAGGAGCGCAAGGCGTTGTACGCCAAGTACGGCATCCCTGAGGACCGGGCGGCGGGACGGCTGGCCGGGATGGGGATGCGCGGCGGACAGGGCGGCAGCGGCGGACAGGGAGGCAATGGCGGTCAAGCTGGACAGGCCGGCCAAGGCGGCGGCGGTCAAGCGGCACAAGGCGGGGCGCAGGGCGGTGGGCCAGCTACGCCGGGTGCGGCAGGCGCGGGCGGCGGCGGAGGACGGCGCGCTGGCGGCGGGAATGGCGGCGCGGGCGGTACAAGCGGTGGCGGTACGATGCGCGGCAGCAGCACGAGGGACGATTGGGGAATCGTCTGGAAGCTCCTGCCGGACAAGACGCTGAAGCCCATCCGCGTGAAGCTTGGCGTCACGGATTTTACCTTCACGGCTTGCATGAGTTGCTATGCAGGAAAAGATGCGCCGGACATCAAGCCCGGTGACGAGTTGCTCATTGGCCAGACGTCAAAGAACCCCTCCCAGCAGGCACAGGGATCGCAGCAGCGGCCGCCAGGAATGGGCGGGCCGGGCGGCGGGCCGGGAGGTCCGGGCCAGATGAGGCGGTTCTAAGCGCCGCAGGGCGCCCCGGAATCGAGAGGGACCTGGGGATGGACGCAACGACAGCAACGATGGAGCCTACGAGCACCATGACGGAAGTGACGCGCAGGGACGGAGCCGTCATCCACCTGGAAGGCGTGCACAAGACGTACGATTTGGGTGAGATGAAGGTGCACGCATTGCGCGGCGTCTCGCTGGACATTGAAACCGGCGATTTCGTGGCGGTGATGGGCGCATCGGGATCGGGCAAGTCCACGCTGATGAACATTCTGGGCTGCCTGGACCGGCCGACGAAAGGGCACTACTTCCTGGACGGGATTGACGTCTCGCAGAGGAGCAAAGTGGAGCTGGCGCGAATCCGCAATCGCAAACTGGGATTCGTGTTCCAGCAATTCAATTTGCTGGCGCGAACTTCCGCGCTCGAGAACGTGGAACTGCCGACGGTTTATGCGGACATCCCTCCGGAAGAGCGAACGAAGCGGGCGAAGTTCTCGCTGGAACGCGTGGGCCTCGGCGACCGGGCCGCCCACTACCCGAGCCAGCTTTCCGGTGGACAGCAGCAGCGCGTGGCCATCGCGCGCGCGCTGGTGAACCGGCCCTCGATTCTGCTGGCCGATGAGCCCACGGGGAACCTGGACAGCCGGACGTCGGTCGAGATCATGGATATCCTCCAGCGGTTGAATGACGAGGAGGGTCTGACGGTGGTGTTGGTGACGCACGAGTCGGATATCGCGCGCTATTCCAAGCGTGCGCTGGAGTTTCGCGACGGCAAGTTGCGCCGAGACGAGAGGATCCGTGAGCGTTTAGTCGCGAAGGAAATCCTGCCCACGCTGCCTTCGCTGGACGATCTGGACGATGAGGAGCAACCGGCGGAGCCGGCATCAGCCGACTGATTTTCACGAGTGAGGAGCGCGGAAACGGGCCGCTCCGGGAGAGACAAAGAGGACGCATGGACTTCTGGAATACATTTCGACTGGCGTTGCGGGCGCTGGCGCGCAACAAGATGCGCTCGGCGCTGACGATGCTGGGCATCATCATCGGCGTCGGCGCGGTGATCGCCGTGGTGAGCATCGGGCAGGGCGCCACCTACATGATCCAGCAGGGCATCCAAAGCATGGGCACAAACGCTGTTTTCATCGCCGCCGGCAGCGCAAAGCCCAGCGGGGCGCGCATGGGCTATGGCGCGGTAAAGACGCTGACCGTGGACGACATGGCAGCCATACTGCGGGAAGTGCCGCTGATCAAGCAGGCCGCGCCATCGGTGGGATCGCGGGCGCAGGTGGTGTACGGAAACCAGAACTGGAACACGAGCGTGACGGGCACCACGCCCAATTATCTCGACATCCGGAGCTGGCCCATTCAGGCGGGCTCCATGTTCGGCCAGGAAGAGGTGGACTCCGCTTCGAACGTCTGCGTCCTGGGGACCACGGTCCAGCGCATTCTCTTCAATGACGAGAACCCCATCGGCAAGCAGGTCCGCATCGGACAATTGCCGTTCCGCGTGGTGGGGATTCTGGAATCAAAGGGGCAATCGGTGATGGGAGACGACCAGGACGACAAGATTTTCGCGCCCTACACCACCGTGCAACGGAAGATGTCCGGCATCACCTGGCTGCAGTCTATCAATGCGTCAGCGGTTTCGCAGGAAGCTTCGCTGGCGGCGGTGTCGCCGATCACAGCGCTGCTGCGGGAGCGGCATCACATCCGGCAGGGCGAAGACGATGATTTCTTCGTGCGCACGCAGTCGGAAGTGGCGGACCTGTTCACCTCGACTTCGCGCCTGATGACGCTGCTGCTGGGCTCGGTCGCGGTGGTGTCACTGCTGGTCGGCGGGATCGGAATCATGAACATCATGCTCGTGTCGGTGACGGAGCGGACTCGCGAGATCGGCGTGCGCCTGGCCGTCGGCGCGACCGAACAGGACGTCCAGCAGCAGTTCCTGGTCGAAGCGGTTACCTTGAGCATGATGGGGGGACTTTTCGGCATCGTGCTCGGCCTGGTGGGCTCGGCGCTGATCAGCTATTTCCTGGCATGGCCGACGCTCGTTTCCGTGATCGCCATCTTCGTGGCTGTCATTTTCTCGATTTTTGTGGGCATCTCCTTCGGGTTCTACCCGGCGTACAAGGCTTCGCAGCTCGATCCCATCGAAGCTCTGCGCTACGAATAGCTGCCGGTAAGTAGTTGATTCTGCGTTCGCCGAAATTTTCCCGCGTGCGGCTAATTTCCGTCTAGGAAGAACTACGACGGCCTGAAGGAGGCCGCCTGCTGTCCCCCTACGTGTCCGGAAATTGCGTCGAAGCTTGCCCCGGTGTATTTGGATACACCGGGGTATTACTTCGCTCCTATGCGGGGTTAGGCAGCTGGAAACGCCGTGCTCGCGAAAAACCTCGGATTTGCCGTGATTGGTACGCCCCTATCTTGTTGAAAATGCGTGACGCGGCGGGGCCTTATTCGTAGCGGAGTGCGTCCACGGGGTCGAGGCGGGCGGCTTTGATGGCTGGATACATCCCGAAGAACAGGCCGACGCTCATGGAAACGGCCACGCCCAGCACAACGGCCCAGAGCGGCACGACCGACGGCAAGCTGGGGAGCAGAGCGTTCAGCAACAGGCTGATGCCGATGCTCATCAGGACGCCGATGAGTCCGCCACCGCCGGTGAGTGTCATGGCCTCGGTCAGGAATTGCCAGATGACGTCGCTGCGGCGCGCGCCGATGGCCTTGCGGACGCCGATCTCGCGCGTGCGCTGCGTGACGGACATGAGCATGATGTTCATCACGCCCACGCCGCCGATCAGCAGGCCGATCGAGGCGATGACGGAGATCAAGAGCGCGATGGAAGAGGTGATTTGGCGGAACTGATCGGCGATCTGCGCGGCGCTGGAGATTCCGAAATTGTCGGACTTGTTGTAGGCGACGTTTCGCCGGCGGCGCAATACGCCGCGAATTTCATCTTCGGCTTCCGTCATGCGGCCGGGAAAGGCCATGGCGGAGATGAAGACCTCGTCGTCCGCGGGATAATGCTTGTTGTAGGTGCGGAAAGGGATGCGGACGTCGCGGTCGCCCTCGCCGCCTCCGAAGAGCTGGCCCTTGTGGCGTTCCATGACGCCGATGACGACGAAGGGGACACCGTTGACGGTGATGGTCTTGTCGAGCGGGTCTTCGGCACCGAAGAGGCCGTCGGCGAGGTCGTAACCGAGGACAGCGACCCCGGCACGATGAAGGTTTTCGGATTCAGTGAAGAAGCGGCCCTTGGCCAGCCGCACGTTTTCTACCTCGACGTTGGTGGGCAGCGTGCCGTAGTAATTGACGTTGCTGACTTCCTTGCCGCGGTAGCGCGCGGTGACGATGCCGCGCTGGGAGCCGACGCGCGGGAAGATATCCGCGCTAACCTCTTTGATCGAAGGGCACATCTCGCGGATAGTCATGGCATCTTCGAGAGTGAGCGGCTTGCGCGAACGCTCCTCCGCGGTCAGCCGGCCCGTGTGGATGCCCGGCTCGAACTTGAAGATGAAAAGGGTGTCGGTGCCGAAGTCATTCAGGTAGGAGCGGATGTCGCGGTCGAGTCCCACCAGAATCGAGCAAACGGAGACCAGAGCGGTGACGCCAATCACCACGCCCAGCACGGCGAGGAACGACCGCATCTTGTTTTCGCGCAGAGTGCCCAGCGCCATCCGGGCGTTTTCGCCGAGGTGCATGCGCATGGCCATGAGTCCGCCTCAGACCTCCATCCGCAATGCTTCAATGGGATCGAGCTTCGACGCTTTGCGAGCCGGATAGACGCCGAAGAAAAGTCCCACCGCGGTTGAGACCACCAGTGACAACGCGACCGCGCCGATGGGCACGACCATTGGAACCGAAGTCGTCATTTTCACGATGATCGAGATGAGATACGCAAACGAAACGCCGATGGCCCCGCCCGCTCCGGCCATCACTCCTGCTTCAAGGAGGAACTGCATCAGGATGTCCCGGCGGCGCGCCCCGATGGCTTTGCGGATGCCGATCTCGCGCGTCCGTTCGGTCACGCTGGCCAGCATGACGTTCATAATCACGATGCCGCCGATCACCAGAAAGACGGAAACGATACCGACCATGGAGCGTGCAATCGCGCCCGTGAGATTATTCCACAAATCCATCAGCGAAGCGGAATCGCGAATGCCGAAGGAATCTTCTTCGTTCGGGCGCAGGTGGCGCAGGGAGCGCAGCAGGGTGCGCGCTTCCTCCTGCGTACGCGCCATCCATTCGGGCCCCCGCGCTTGGACATTGATCGAAAGGCTGCGGTTGGTGCCGTAGGTTTTCAGAAACGTCTGGATGGGGATATAAACGTAGGCGTCCTGCGACTGGCCGAGGACGGTGCCGATGGGTTTGGCCACGCCGACCACGAAGTAGGGCTGCGCGTCAATCTGCACGGTGCGACCGAGCGGGTCCTGGCCGGGAAACAGTTTGGCGGCCACTTCCGAACCCAACAGCGCGACCATCGTGCGGTGCGCGTTGTCGGTATCGGTGATGTATCGGCCATCGGCGGGCTCTTCGACGTCCATCTCGCCGATGTTGGCGGTGACGCCGCGGATGTCAATGTCCTCGAGGGAGAGATTGCCGGCGCGGAGTTTGCCCACATTGCGCGTCTCGACACCCACGCGCCGGGGCACCTTCAGGCCGTCGCGCAGGGCCTCGAAATCCTCCCAGGTGATGTTCTTGTTGCGGCGGACGGCTTTGATAAAATCTTCGACGCTGGTGATGATGGGAAAGCGCGTGACGAGGAAGACATTTGAACCGAGGTTGGCGACGCGGTCGGCAATGTAATGGTTGGTGCCGGCAATCAGCGCCACCACAATGATCAGCGTGGAGACGGAGAGGATGATCCCCAAGAGCATCAGGAAGGAACGGAGTTTGTTGGCCCACATGGTGGCCAGCGCGACGCCCACAGGCTCACGCAGTGATTCACGGTGGGTAAAGAGGCCTCTCACGCTCTCCAGTCGCTCTCGTCTCAACTTAAAATACGAGTGAGCAGGGGCAAAAGTTTCCGTTTGGGCTAAATGTTGCGCCAGGTGAGTTGAGAATTCCTAGAGTCGTCCAACCAGAGGGAGCCGCGAGCGCCTGTGGTCAGGTCCTTACCCCACTGCCCCTAGAAGGGAATGTCTTCGTCGGAGATTTCGGGAGACGGGGCGGCAGCGTCGTCGGAAGGAGCCGGGGCTTCCACGTCTGCTGACACGCCCGGACCGATGCCGGCGGCCGCAGCTTCGGCGCGGCCGCCGAGCATGCGGAAGTTGTTGCAGACAATTTCGTAACTGGTGCGCTTCTGGCCCTCTTTGTCGTCCCACTGGCGGGACTGGATCCGCCCCTCGATGTAAACGAGCGAGCCTTTCTTCAAATATTGCTGGGCGATTTCTGCCTGCTTGGCCCACACGACAATCTTGTGCCACTCCGTGCGCTTCTGTCGCTCGCCATTGCGGTCTTTGTACGTCTCATCGGTGGCCATCGAGAAATTGCACACGGCCTGACCGGCGGAGGTGTAGCGCATCTCCGGATCGCGCCCCAGGCGTCCCACCAGGATCACTCTGTTCACCGACATCGCTGGTACCTCCTGCCTGACGCAAACAGGCCGCGGGGAAGATAGCACGGCGGCGCGTGAAAAGTGAAATCAGAACTGGCGCAAGGCTGAGGGGGCCGGGAGCGCCGAAGCAGCGGGAAGCAGAAATTAGACGCGGAGAGTTGGCGTCAGCGGGGTGTGGTCACGCTGGCGCCCATCTGCCGAAGCTGATCGCGCGAACGCTTGTCTTCGTCCGAATTGGGGAAGCGGCGAATGACTTCGCGGAACTCGCGGATGGCGGCCGTCTTCTGTCCGAGAGCGAGCAAGGCCATGCCCTTCTTGTAGCGCGCGGTCGAGAGCTTGTAGCTCTTCGGATAATTGTCCAGCACCAGGTCGTACTGCTCGATGGCCTGCTTGTATTGCTTTTGCGCGTAGGCGATTTCACCGAGGTAGAACTGCGCGTTCGAAGCCAGGTCCGTGGTTGGATAGTATTTCAGGTAGTCCTGGAATTCCTGCCCGGCGAGATCGTAGTTCCCGGAAGTGTGATCCCGCAGCGCGTTCTGATAGAGGACATCCGGCGAAGGCGGCGCGGGGCTTCCGGCGCCGGGAGCCGAGCCAGCGCCACCGGTGGGGGCGGGAGGATTGGCGGCCGCGGCCATAGCGGCGAGCTTGGCGTCAATGCTCTGCAGCGTGCTCTGAAGTTCTGTGAGCTGCTGGTTGATCTTGCCCAGGCGCTGCTTGGTCTCATCAAGATTGTCGGAGAGTCCCTGGACCTGGGTGGCCATCGTATCCATGCGTGCGCCCACGACGGCTTGGGTGTCCTGCACGGTTTTCTGCAAGGAGCCCATCGAGGTGCTGAGTTTGCTGTTGGCGTCGTTGGCTTGTTCGACAAGAGTCTTCAGGACGGCGAATTTTTCATCCATGGAGCTTTGCATGGCCTTCTGGGCCTGCAAGACCTGATTCACCGTCTGTTGCAGCTCGATCATTTCCTTGTTGACCGCACCGGCGGGTGCGGGAGAAAACAACACGCCGCCCACGGCTCCGGCCAGCAGGGCGGCTCCAAGCAACAATACCCATTGCGTGCGCAAGGGAGTTCCTCCTTCTCAGGTAATCTCTGGGCTGGACGGGGAGTGCCGCGGCTCTGCGAGATAAGGCGAGGCACTCCCATCCGGACTGGATTCTGTTCGGCCGATCAGTGGGCCATCACAAAGTGGCCGCGACGGTTCTGCTGCCAGCACTGTTCGTTGCTCGCGGTGCAGAAGGGCTTCTCTTTGCCGAAGCTGGTGGTATCCAGGCGATCCGCGGTGATGCCGAGCGAGATCATGAAATTGCGGACGGCCTGCGCGCGACGCTCGCCGAGCGCAATGTTGTATTCCGTGGAACCGCGCTCGTCGCAATGCCCCTCGACGATCACCTTTACTTGTGAGTAGCCGCGCAGGAATTCCGCGGTGCGGGCCAGGGCGTCTCGCGCGTCGGCGCGGATATCGGCCTTGTCGTAGTCGAAGAAGGCGTCTTTGACGTTGGCGGCAAACATTTCCTCAATAGTTGAGGTGGGTTTCGGCGCCGGAGGGGGCGCGGTGGGCGCGGCAACGGTTATGCGGACGGAATCGCTGCTATTGCCGCCCGGCCCGGTGGCTGTAATCGAGTACGTAGTGGAGTCCGCGGGAGATACTTTGGTCGAGCCCTCAGGTGCCACGCGGCCGACGGCGGGCGAAAGATCCAGCTCAGTCGCGTTGGTCGAGGACCAGCTTAAGGTCGCGGAGTCACCCCGTTGGATGAAATTCGAAGAAGACTTCAATGTCACAGTCGGGCGCGCCGGCGTGGCGACGGGTGGAGGCGGAACCGGTGGAGCCGAAGTCGCAACCGGCTTCTTGCTGCATCCTAAGCCCGCGAACGCCAGGGCCAGTACGGCGAATACGATCACTCTCTCGAACTTGCGCGTGCGCATCTTTCTTCTTCCTCCTGCAGCGATTGAGGCTGCGTGATTGAATCTCATGATTCCAAAAGCATCCTAACACCACGAGGGAACGAACAAAACCCGAAACTCACGCCGCCGGAGCGGGCCGGTAGGTCACTTGGAAGACCAGTTGGGCGATTCGTTCTCGCCCTGCCTGGTCAGTTGGCGCGCCTGCGTGCCGTCGGCGAGCATGGTCCAGATCTGCCGGGTGCCGGTGCGCGTGGATTCGAATACGATGTGGCGTCCATCGGGAGCCCAACTGGGCCGCTCGTTTCGCGCGGCGTCGCGGGTCAACTCGACCAACTGGTGCGAAGTCGCGTCCATCACATAAATATCGTAATTGCCGCTCGGCCGGCGCCAACTGAAAGCCAAGAGCTGGCCGTTGGGCGACCAAGCCGGATCGATGACGTAGCCCATGTCGGGCAGATCGATCTTGGAAGCGTTGGTGCCGTCGGCGTTCATCATGTAGAGCTGCGGCAGGCCGCCACGATCGCTGACGAAGACAACGCTCTCGCCCGTCTTCGGATTCCAGGCTGGGGAGGTGTCCGAGCCTGCGGAATACGTAATCCGCTTGGGATGGCCGCCATTGGCGTCAACCACGAAGAGCTCCGGATCACCGTACATGCTGGACATGAACATGATTTTCGATCCGTCCGGCGACCAGGCGGGGGCGGAATTCGTGCCGTGCCATCGGGGGAAGGCGAGCAGCTTCGAGGTCAGCGTCGAATAAACACAAATCTGAGCGCTGACCACGCCGGCAGCGGGCGCGTAGCAGGTGAACGCGATGCGGGTGCTGTCCGGGGACCAGCGCGGCGTGAGGGAAATTGAGCGGAGCGAGGTAAGCTGGTGCTGGTTCTCGCCGTCGTAATCCATCTCCCAAATCTCTTTGTTGCCGCTGCGCATGCTGACGAAGGCGATGTTCGTCGCGGCGATTCCGGGGAGACCGCCGGAGAGGCGCGAGATAATTTCGTCCGCAAACTGATGCGCGAACTGGCGGACCTGCGCGTCGGTGACCTCGCCGCGATAGACCTTGCCCAGCACCGCCGGCTGCGAAGCGTTCGAGACGTCGTAGAGCCACGCCTCGATGGCCAGGTTGTTGCCCGAGGCGATCAGGTTGCCAAACGCGACGAGGCGCGCGGAAGCCGGCGGATCGCTCCAGGCCTGCATCTTCAACTCGCTGGGAGTGCTGGGGACGTCGGTGGGCTGAAAGCTCTTGCTGACCAGTTCCAGAATGCCGCTGTAGTCGAGGTCATTGCGAACGACGTCGCTGAACATGTCCGCGAGCGGCTTGGCGGAAGGGCTTCGCGGAGCAAAATCCGCCACGGCCACGCGGGCCTTTTGCACGCCGAGGCCGGTGCCGGTGCGAAACCAGCCCTGCTCTTGCGCCGCTGTCGGCGAAACCGCGAGAGCCATTGCGATTGCGCAGAGGGCTGCGGCGATGATCACGCCGCGGCCAAAGTTTCGTATCTCAAGCCAACCCATGCTCATTGAGCTCACCCTATTCGCAAACTGTTGCCCGCTCTCCGAATATTTATCAGCGCTTGAAGTCGAACCAGAACTCCACCGAAACGCTATTGCCGCTGTATTCCGACGGCAGCGGCGTCACCGGCGTGGAATTCTGGATCGCGCGAATCGCCGAAAAGTCCACGGATGAATTCCCGCTCGATTTCAGGAGCTGGATATTGACGATCCGGCCGTCGCGAAGGATCTGAAAAGTCACCACGGCGCGCGGCGCAAATCGAATGGAAGGATCGACGGTGGACTGCAACCAGTTGCTGCTGACGCGATTGCGCACCGCCTCCACGTAGAAAGGATACTTCCCGCCAAAGCCACCCGCGCCCCCGCTCTCGCTGGTGAAACCCATGCCGGCCTGCGTGTTGCCGCTCATGGTGAATTGAGTGTAAGGCACG
>JBGQGH010000047.1:0-22515 GCA_041497315.1 Terriglobia bacterium
GAGACCGAGCGAATCGGCGGCGCCCCTCATGGCTTCGATGCAAAAGGCGATGTGTTCTTCGAGAGGGATGCCAAGCTCTTCGGTGCCTCTGCGAACGTCGTCGCGATTAACGCCGCGGGCGAAGGCTTTGTCTTTGAGCTTGCGCCTTACGGAATCGGGCTCGACTTCGAAGATGCTCTTGCCGGGCTTGACGAGTGCGCAGGCCGTGAGGAAGCCGGCGAGCTCGTCGCAGGCGAAGAGCGTGTGCTCGAGCGCGGATTGGCGCGCGACGCCGGTGTAATCGGCATGAGAGAGGATGGCGCGGATCATCTCTTCGGGATAGCCGCGCTCACGAAGGATTTTCGACCCCGCGGCGGGATGCTCCTCGGTGGGCGAGTGGGCATCGTTGGGCCAGCGCTCGTAATCGAAATCGTGAAGAAGCGCGGTGAGGCTCCAGAGATTTTCGTCGGCGCCGTGCTTGCGCCCATAGGCGCGGACGCAGGCTTCCACAGCGAGCGCGTGTTTGCGCAAGTTTTCGTTCTGCGTGAATTCGCAGAGCAAGGCCCAAGCGTCTTCGCGAGTCGGCATACGGTTGCCCTCCGGGATACCGAAGCAGATATCTTAGCAGGCTCGGAGGGAGTCGAGAACCCGATGATGCGCACAGAACGTGACTTGTGATTGGTGACTGGGGAAAAGGAAGAAAAAAGTACGACTGCGTGCGAACGCTGCAGTTCATGAAGGAAATGGGGACGGGGAGTGTGTGAGTTTGCAGCGAAGAAGAAAGAGCACAGGCTAAAGCCTGTGCTACCAGTGCGAAGAAAAAAATGCTTGACATGGAACGGCGCGGCGCGGAGAATGCCGCTGCGCCAGTTTCTGCCTTCCCCCTTTTGAGTTCCTCTCGTCCGCACGCCGGATTATCTGCGAGGAGAATCGGTGTCGGAAAACAACGGCAACAAGGCGTCCATGGATATGGACAGGGAAGTCATTCGATGTAAGGTTTGCGGACTGGTGCAGTACCGGACCCGCACGGGTAATTGCCGCCGCTGCCTGCGGATGCTGCCGCCGAAGGTGGAATATCTAATTCCACCGCCGGCACCGCAAGAGCTGCCGGGCGACGACCGGCAGTTATTCGAGAAGTGGCCGAACCGCGACACGGTGGAGAACATCGGGCAACGCATCCGCCAGTTGCGGGAGTCGCGCGGTATGACGCAGAGCCAGTTGCAGGCCCGCTCGCGCGTCTCGCGATCGTATCTCTCAAGGATCGAGAGCGGACAGATGACGCCGAGCCTCGGCACTCTGGAGAAAATTTCCGAGGCGCTTGGTGTGGGTCTGAACCGTTTCTTCATTCCTGAATCGAACGGCGAGGCTTTGCTGGAGGATCCGTTCATCCAGGGACTGCGGCCCTTCCTGCGGCAACTGGACTGGGAGCAGTGGCAATCGATCCTGAAGAGGCTGGCGGCGATCAGCGATCACGTCATAAGTGCCAACCAGCCACGGCCGATGCCACAATCCACCGGCATGCCCCCCGCGTGGGGCGGGCGGCGTCCTGGACATCCGGCCTTCGTGGGAAATCGCTAGCGCGTTTTAGCTGGAATCAAGAGGCGGCGTCTTCCTCGCCGGCGGCCGAATGGCTGCCGAGCGGGATGCGCCGCCTTTTCTTTTCCATGAAGAAAGTCCCGCCTCGGTTGAAGTGGGCTTCAACAATCGTATTAAAATTTCGGAGTAGTGAAGAAGAACTTCTTTACTGCGACTCTTGCTTGCCGAGGCGAGCCATGCCGATTTTGGTGCCGTCCGAAATCTTCTTGATGGCCACGATGCGCATCAGGCCCTCGCCTTCGGCGATGTAGGCGACGTCGCCCTTGTCGAGGTCCACACCCTGAATGTTCCACTTCCCCGGCCGGTCGCCGGGCAAGTGTCGCTCAAAATCGGGGCCCAACTGCGCGCGATACCAGGCCTCCACTTTGTCGGGGGAATCCGAGGTGCGATAGCTGACGCCGGTGACGGCGACGCTCTTGTCATTCGGGGCGGTCACTTCGATACCGCCGCCAGATTCCGCCAGCTCCGCTCCGGGATAAATCGGGAGGCCAACGCTCTTCACGGAATCCGTGGCATGGAGCGTGACCTTGCCTGCCGGTGTGCTGACCTCCACCTTCTGCGCTTTCTCATCCACGTGAATATTGCGGACGAAGTAGCTGGCCGTGACGATCCCGCCGACAACCACGATCATGATCGCAAATCCAAAAATCCCCAGCACCCACCAAATGGCGTTGCTGGAGCGCGGCGGAGCGCTCTGCGGCGGACCCGCAGTCGCCATCGGAGACGGAGTTGAAGACATGGAGGCCTCCCTTCAGGCGTCTAAGTCAAAGTACGCAAACGCGGCGCGAAATGTTTCCCCTGCGGGCAAATCCGCACGGCGCGACGGTTAAAAGAAGCGCACCTTCACATCGGGGCGCTTCTCGAGGTGCACGGTATCAATGAAGCGCACCTGGCGCTCGTCGAGCGTGAGAATCAGCGAGTGCGTGCGAATGCCTTCGCCAAAGAAACGCACGCCGCGGAGCAGATTGCCGTCGGTGACGCCGGTGCACGCGAAAATGATCTTCTTCCCCGGAGCGAGGTCTTCGGTGTCGTAAATGCGCTTGGCGTCCTTGATGCCCATCTTGGCGAGGCGCTCGGCGTGCTCGGGCTTCGAAACCACCAGGCGCGCGAGAATTTGGCCATTGAGACACCGCATCGCGGCGGCGGTGAGCACGCCCTCGGGCGCGCCGCCCGTGCCCATGACAGCATGGACGCCGGTACCCACGACCGCCGCGGAAATGCCGGCGGAAAGATCGCCGTCGCCGATAAGGCGAATGCGCGCGCCCGTGGCGCGAATGTCGTTGATGAGTTTTTCGTGGCGCGGGCGATCGAGGACGATGACGACTAGATCTTCGACGTCGCGATCGAGCCGCTTGGCGATGGCGCGCAGGTTATCGGCGACAGGCGCGTCCAGATCCACGGCGCCCTTGCACGTGGGCCCGACGACGATTTTGTCCATATAGAGATCGGGCGCGTGGAGCAGGCCGCCTCTTTCGCTCGCGGCGAGAACGGCGATGGCGTTGGGCTCGCCGGTGGCGCAGAGGTTGGTGCCTTCGAGCGGGTCCACGGCGATATCCACGGCCGGAAAGGGAACCGTCTTGACGTGCTGCGCGGCGCCCACTTTTTCGCCGATGAAGAGCATGGGCGCTTCATCGCGTTCGCCTTCGCCGATGACAATGGTGCCGTCCATGGCCACGGTATCCATGACTTTGCGCATGGCCTGTACCGCGACTTCATCGGCTTTGTGGCGGTCGCCAAGACCCATGGTGCGGGCCGCGGCGATGGCGGCCTGCTCGACCACGCGGAGGAATTCCAGGCTGAGCTGTATTTCCATCGTCGCTCCTTCAAACCGCGCCAATCATACTAGAACCGGGACCCACCAAAAAACACTGGCTTCGCACCCAGGATGAACTGGGGCCGGATCTCGGCGC
This sequence comes from Terriglobia bacterium, assembly GCA_041497315.1. GTDB lineage: Bacteria > Acidobacteriota > Terriglobia > Acidiferrales > UBA7541 > JBGQGH01. Next base: position 3,486 of record JBGQGH010000047.1, read on the forward strand.
GACTCACGAGTCAGAGGTCACCAGTCACAAGTCACGTCTCACGGCAGCGGGTGAATTGTGGCGTTGACGAGGAACGGGTCGTCGAATTCAGTGCGGTCTCCCGCTTTTTTCCCGGTGACGGGGAGCAACCGTGCGGTGAGCGGCTTCTTCAGCTTCACGGCGAGAGTAGCCATGTCGCCGATGATGCGTGCGAGTTGCTGCTCAGTGACGTCGCCGGGGAGCGGAATCGTATCCAAGCCTGTGCCGCAGACCGACGAGTAAGCGAGCATCTGGTCCACGCTGAGGCGGCCTTCGCTCCAGCGCTGTGCCAGGCGCGCGTCTTCGAGGATGGGCATCATCATGCCGTTGTAGCCAGCGTGCTCCACGGGCACCTCTCGGAGCACGCCGGTGATGAGCGCGGCGGCGCTGAGCGTGCCGCTCGCGCCGAAGGGCGCGCCAATGAGCTTTTCGATGGCCGCGCCGATGGAAACGTCCTTGAGCGGCGCGGTGGAGAGGTCCATCCCCATGTAAGCCCATCCAGTCTGCTTCTCGATTTCCTTGCAGATTTTCTCGATGGCAGAGGCGTGTTCATTCATCCGCGAAGCGAGTGCTTTGCGCGCCGCAGCCATGTCTCCGCGCGCGGAGGAGAACGCATCGTCCACAATGCTCGCGCCCTGCAGCGCGACGGCGAATTGCTGTCCGCGGCCGAGGTGGTACGAAGCGGGATAGAATGGCGTGTACGGCTGAACCATCGCGGCGGCGGCGAAGCCGAAGTTGCCCTGGCTGTGCGGCGTGTGTTCCTGGAGATACTTCATGACGCGCGCGGCGGCGCGCACGGCGTTCCAATGCACGCCGTCTTCGTCGGCGACAGTGAGGCTGCCATCGAGGCCGGGATGCGCGGCCAGGATTTCGGCGAAGAGGTCGGCCTCGCGGGGATCGGAATCATCGTGGAGCATGGCGGGGCCGATGGCCGTGGCGAAGTTTTCTTTCTTGGCCAGCGCTTCGTAATCGCGGTAGAACGTGAGCACTTCCTCGCGGGAGACGCCGCGCACCATGACGGCAAAAGGTTGCGGAGTGATGCGGATGGTCTGCACTTCATAGCCAGCCTGTTCGAGGGAGGCTTTGGCTTTGCGGAGGACGCCAAGGGTTTCCGCGATCTGCCCGGCGAATTTCTGGCGATCGAGGCGGACGAAGGCAGTGATGGCGCGGACTTTGGGCTTCTCATCGGCACTGGCGTGCGGAGCAGCAATCGCCGCGGCCAGGACGAGAGCAAGCAAGACCGCAAACCCTAACCGCCAACTGCGGCAGATCATAAAAGCCTCCTTGCTCACAGGGCGCAGCCCCGAAGGATGGGGTCGCGCCCCTACAGAAAAAAAGCGCAGGCAGGAGTGCCTGCGCTAGCTAAACATAGGCGGCGATTCCAGTGATGCGCTCGCCGATGATGAGCTTGTGGATATCGTGCGTGCCCTCGTAGGTGTACACGGACTCGAGGTTATTCATGTGCCGCATGATGCAATAATCGTCCACGATGCCATTGGCACCGAGGATGTCGCGGGCTTTTCGCGCGGTTTCGAGGGCCATCCACACGTTGTTCATCTTCAGCATGGAGATGTGCGAAAAATCCACGCGCTTCTCATCCTTCAGGCGGCCGACCTGCAGCGCAAGCAGTTGCGCCTTGGTGATTTCGGTGATCATGAAGACGAGTTTGTCCTGCACGAGCTGGTGCGAAGCGATGGGCTTGTTCGCGAACTGCTTGCGCGTCTTGGCGTAGTCAAGCGCGGTCTGGTAACACGCCATGGCCGCGCCGATGGCTCCCCAGCCGATGCCGTAGCGCGCCTGGCTGAGGCAACTGAGCGGCCCGCGGAGGCCTTCGGCATTCGGCAGCCGATTCGCTTCGGGCACTTCGCAATCGCTGAACGAAAGTCCCGAAGTGATCGAAGCGCGCAGCGACCATTTGCCGTGGATGTCGTAGGCTTTGAACCCCGGCGTGCCCTTCTCTACCAGGAAGCCGCGAATCTTGCCCGCTTCGTCCTTCGCCCAGACGACGGCTACATCGGCGATCGAGCCGTTGGTGATCCACATTTTCTCGCCGTTGAGCACCCAGCGGTCGCCTTTGCGCACCGCGCGCGTGAGCATGCCGCCGGGGTTCGAGCCGAATTGCGGCTCGGTAAGCCCGAAGCAGCCGATGGCGGCGCCGGTTTGAAGTTTGGGCAGCCACTTGTCTTTTTGCGCGTCGCTGCCGAAGGCGAAGATCGGATACATCACCAATGCGCTCTGCACGGAGACGAAGCTGCGCAGGCCGGAGTCGCCGCGCTCAAGCTCCTGCGTCACCAGGCCGTAGGCCACGTTGGACATCCCCGCGCAACCGTAGCCGGTCAGGTTCGCACCAAAGAATCCCATCTCGCCGAGCTGCGGCACCAGGTGCATTGGGAAAGTCGCTTCGCGGTTGTGCTTTTCGATGATGGGGAGGACTTCCTCATCCACAAACTGACGCGCGGTCTGCCGCGCCAGCTTTTCCTCGTCGTTCAGCAGCGAATCGAATTCGATGAAGTCCACTCCAGGGAACGCAGGCATCACAGGTCTCCTTCAGACGTCCAAAGACGCCACATTCTAGCAAGCGGGGGCGATTCCGGCCACTCAGCCGGACATTGACGGGAGCGAGCACGGATGTTATAAATTTCTTCTTTGTCTGGCGGCCGGCAAAGTCGTATGGGGGTGTGACCTCAGTGAAGCCGGCGCACACCTTGGGAACCGCCCGCCCCGGCGGGCGAGCCTGCCGCGGCCGGCGGGCAGCCGAGTTCTTCCAGAAAAGGAACCTTGGAAATACTTCACCAACTCGGCGAGTTGCTCCTCGAAGCCCTGCCCACAGTTGTCCTTGTTTTTCTTTTTTATCTGTTCATGCGCTGGGCGTTCTTCGGGCCGCTCGCGCGGGTCATGGCCGAGCGCCAAGCGCGCACGGAAGGCGCGCGGCGCGAAGCCGAACAGGCTCGCGCGCGGGCTCAGGAACGCACGCAGGCCTACCAGGATGCACTGAAGAAAGCCCGCGGCGAGATTTACGTCGAGCAGGACGCCGCGCGCCGGGCGTTGCTTGATGAGCGCGCCGCGCAGATCCGCGAAGCGCGCGCCGAGGCAACCGAGCGCATCCGCGCCGCCAAAGCCGGCCTGGAGGCGGAGTTGGTCTCTGCGCGGCAGGAGCTTGAAAAAGCAGCGCCGACACTGGCCGGTGAAATCGTGCGATCCATCCTCGGTCCGGCCCAGCCCGGCTCCGGTAGCCCGAGAGAGGCCCGATGAAACCCGCGGGCAGTGTGGTCCTCACAAACAGAGCCAAGCGCTGGGCGTTTGCTGCGCTCCTCACGCTTTTTCTTGCAGCGTTCAGCACGACTTTATCGGTTCACGCGGCGGAGGGAGCCGAGGAAAATCCCGCTGACTCGCCCATCGGCGTACTCTTTCGCTGGCTGAATTTCGCGGTGGTATTCGGCGGCAGCGCGTACTTGATCGCCAAGAAGGCGCCGGCATTTTTTCGGCGGCGCGCGGAGGTCATCGCGAGCGGCCTGACCGAAGCCGCGGCGGTGAAGGCCGAAGCCGAGCGCCAGCTCCGCGAAGCCGATCAGAAAATCCAGCACCTGGATCAGGAATTGGCTGAGTTGCGGGCGGCCGCTCGGCGCGAGGCCGCTGCGGAAGCGGAACGCTTGCGCGCGGCGACGCAGGCCGAAGCCGCGAAAATCGCGCGCGCAGCGGAAGCGGAGATCGAAGCTGCTGGACGCGCGGCGCGCACGGAACTGAAAGCCCTCGCCGCGCGATTGGCGATTGAACGCGCCGGGGGAATGATCGGCCAGCAGATGACGCCGGCGTCGCAGGCTTCGCTCATTCGATCGTTTCTTGACCGCCTGGCGCGCCAGGCCTCCCCAGGCGGACAGGCCGGGGGCGTGAATTGAAAGCCCTCGCGCAGCGTTATGCCTCCGCGCTGGCCGACGTGGCGCTGGCCAAAGGCGCTGCCGAACAGGTGAAGCGCGACCTCGCCAGCTTCACCGCTCTGTTCGAGGAGTCGGCCGACCTTCGGAATTTCCTGGCAAGTCCCGCCGTGGGCGGCGCTGGAAAGCGAGCCGTGATCGAAAAGCTGGCCGCGCGGATCGGCGCGAGCCAGATGGTGCGGAATTTCCTGTTCGTGATGTCGGACCACCGCCGCGCGCAGGAATTGCCGCAGATTCAGCAAGCGTTCGAGACGGAATTGCGCACGCGGCAAGGCGTGGCCGAAGCACAGGTGACCTCGCCGGTGGAATTGACCGCCGCGGAAAAACAAGAGTTGCAGCGCGTGCTCGAGCGGCTGTCCGGAAAAAAGATCGAAGCGCGCTACAACATTGACCCTGCGCTGGTGGGCGGCGCGACCGTACAGATCGGCACCACCATCTACGACGGTTCGGTGCGCGAGCAATTCAACCGCATGCGCGAGAAGTTGGCCTCGGAATAGGAGCAAGGAATGGCGACGATTAAAGCTGACGAAATCACGAAGATCATCCGCGATCAGATTGAGAACTACGAGCAGACGGTGGCCGTTGACGAGGTCGGCGCGGTGATTTCCGTCGGCGACGGCATTGCGCGCATCCATGGCCTCGAAAAAGTGATGTCCGGCGAGATGCTGACGTTTCCGCACGGCGTCACCGGAATTGCCCTGAACCTGGAAGAAGACCAGGTGGGCGCGGTGCTCTTGGGCGAATACGCCGAGATCAAGGAAGGCGATACCGTCAAGCGCACGAATACAATTATGTCCGTGCCCGTGGGAGATGCGTTGATCGGGCGCGTGGTGAATCCGCTGGGAGAGCCGTTGGACGGCAAAGGCCCGATCCAGACGACGCAGCGCAATCCGCTGGAACGCCTGGCACCCGGCGTGGTGGATCGCCAGCCGGTGCGCGAGCCGCTGCAAACCGGCATCAAGGCCATCGATTCGATGATCCCCATCGGCCGCGGCCAGCGCGAACTGATCATCGGCGACCGCCAGACGGGGAAAACCACAATCATCCTGGACACGATCATCAACCAAAAGGGCGCGGACATGATCTGCATCTACTGCCCGATCGGACAGAAACGCTCGACGATTGCGCAGGTGGTGAAGACGCTGACCGACGCTGGCGCGATGGACTACACCATCGTCGTGGCCTCTTCGGCCGCCGAGCCCGCCACGATGCAGTACATCGCGCCCTACGCGGCATGCGCCATCGGCGAATTCTTTCGCGACAACAAGCGCCACGCGGTGACGTTCTATGACGACCTCTCCAAGCACGCACAATCCTACCGCGAGATATCGCTGCTCCTGCGCCGCCCACCGGGACGCGAAGCTTTCCCCGGCGACGTTTTCTTCCTCCACTCGAGACTGCTGGAGCGCGCGGCAAAGCTGAATGACAAACTCGGCGCGGGCTCGCTTACTTCCCTTCCCGTGATTGAAACGCAGGCCGGCGACGTTTCCGCGTACATCCCGACCAACGTGATTTCGATTACGGACGGGCAGATCTACCTCGAGGCCGACCTTTTCAACGGAGGCATCCGCCCGGCCATCAACGTGGGTATCTCGGTGAGCCGCGTCGGCGGCAACGCGCAGATCAAGGCCATGCGGCAGGTGGCGGGTTCGCTGCGGCTGGACATGGCGCAGTACCGCGAGCTGGCCGCGTTCGCGCAGTTCGGCTCCGAACTCGACAAGGCCACGCAAGCGCAGCTCGGGCGAGGCCAGCGGCTGACGGAAGTGTTGAAGCAGGGCCAGTTCGAGCCGCTTCCGGTGGAAAAGCAGGTGCTCATTATTTACGCGGGTACAAACGGCCTTCTGGACGAGATCGAGGTGACCGAAATCCGGCGCTTCGAGCAAGAACTTTACGCATTTCTGGACACGAACTACGGCGCATTGTTGAAGAAACTTGCGCAGGAGAAAAAGATCGACGACGCGATGCGTCCGGAGATTGGCGCGGCGATCAATGCATTCAAGGAGCGGTTCAACGCGGGCGGCAGCGCCGCCGCAGCGGATTGAGGCCTAGCGACACCTAGACCAGGATGGCCACACTACTCGACTTCCGGCGACGCATCCGCTCGGTGAAGAACACGCAGCAAATCACCCGGGCGATGAAATTCGTGGCCGCGGCCCGCCTGCGCCGCGCGCAGGAGAAAGCATTTTCGGCGCGGCCGTACGCACGTTTGCTGGGCGAGATGCTGCGCTCGGCGATGTCGCGCGTCGAAAACCCGACGAACCCGCTGCTGGCGCGGCGGCCGGAGGAGCGCTTGCTTGTCCTGGTAGTCAGCGGCGACCGCGGACTCTGCGGCGCCTTCAACACCAATGTGATTCGGCGTGCGCTGCATTTCCTGCGGGAACATGCCGGGCGCAAGATGGAAGTCATTCCCATCGGCAAGAAGGGCCGCGATTCACTCCGCAAACAGCGCTGGCCCTTTGCCGCGGAGTACATCAACTTCACGACGCGGGTGGATTTCGCCCTGGCGCACGAGATTTCGCGGTTGGCCATCGAGCGTTACAGCGCGGGCGAAATCGACGCCGTCTATGCCGTCTACAACGAGTTTAAGAGCGTGATGACGCAGAATCTGGTGGTGCAGAAGATTTTCCCGCTGGACCCGGTGGTGAAACCCGCCGGAGATTTTTCTGCGGATCACGGCGCGCCAACGGCATCCGGCGGCACGCAGGTGGATTACATCTACGAGCAACCGGCGGAAGCGATCTTCAATCGGCTGCTGCCACGCTACGTTGAGACGCAAGTGTTCCGCGCCATGCTCGAATCGGTCGCTTCCGAGCATGCCGCGCGTATGACGGCCATGGATTCGGCTACCAACAACGCGGCGGAGCTGATCGAGCAGCTCACGCTGCACATGAATAAAGTGCGCCAGGCGGCCATTACCAATGAATTGATTGAAGTCGTGAGCGGCGCCGCCTCGGCGGGGATGTAATCGAGATTGGGAGGAGAGATGGCGGAGAAGACAAACATCGGCCACGTCGTGCAGGTGATCGGGCCGGTGCTGGACGTTCAGTTTGCGGAGCATCACCTGCCGAAGATCTACACCGCGGTGCGCGTCACCAGCGAAGGCTTCAATTCGCCCACGCCCATTGACCTGATTGTGGAGGTGCAGCAGCACCTCGGCGAAGGCCGGGTGCGCTGCGTTTCGATGAAGCCCACCGAAGGCGTGGTCCGGGGCATGAAGGCCTACGACACGGGCCAGGAAATCACCGTGCCGGTCGGCCGCGCCACTCTGGGCCGCGTAATGAATGTGCTAGGCGAGCCGGTGGACAATCTCGGCCCCGTAAAAAGTGACAAGCGCTATCCGATTCACCGCCCGGCGCCTAGCCTCGAAGACCAGTCCACGAATCTCGAGATGTTCGAGACCGGAATCAAGGTCGTGGACCTCATGGAGCCCTACCTGAAAGGCGGCAAGATCGGCCTCTTCGGCGGCGCCGGTGTGGGCAAGACCGTGATCATCCAGGAACTGATTCACAACGTGGCCATGAAGCATGGCGGCGTTTCCGTGTTCGCCGGCGTGGGCGAACGCACGCGCGAGGGCAACGACCTGTGGCTCGAAATGCAGGAGTCCAAGGTCATCGTGGCCGGCGATTCGGAAAAATCCCGCTGCGCACTAATCTACGGGCAGATGACCGAGCCGCCCGGGGCGCGCCTGCGTGTCGGCCTCACGGGGCTGACGGTTGCGGAATACTTCCGCGATGAAGAGGGCCTGGACGTGCTGCTCTTCATCGACAATATTTTCCGGTTTGTGCAAGCGGGCTCCGAAGTTTCGGCGCTGCTCGGCCGCATGCCTTCGGCCGTGGGATATCAGCCGAACCTCAATACTGAAATCGGCGAATTGCAGGAGCGCATCACTTCCACCAAGAACGGTTCGATCACGTCGGTGCAGGCGATTTACGTCCCCGCCGATGACTACACCGATCCGGCGCCAGCGGCCACGTTTACACACCTGGACGCCACGACCAACCTCAGCCGCCAGATCGTGGAGCGCGGTATCTATCCCGCCGTCGATCCGCTGGCCAGCTTTTCGCGCATCCTCGATCCGCGCATCGTCGGGCAGGATCAATACAGCGTGGCGCGCGCGGTGAAATCGGTGCTGCAGCGCTACAAGGACCTGCAGGACATCATCGCCATCCTGGGCATCGAAGAGCTTTCCGACGAGGACAAGCTCGCCGTGGCACGTGCGCGCAAGATCGAGAAATTCCTTTCGCAGCCCATGTTCGTGGCCGAGCAGTTTACGGGGCTCGCCGGCAAGTACGTCAAGATTCAGGACACCATCCGCGGATTCAAGGAAATCGTCGAAGGCAAGCATGACGCAGTCCCCGAACAAGCGTTTTACATGGTGGGCACGATCGAAGAAGTTCTCGAGAAGGCCGAGAAAATGGCGGCAACGGCGTAAATGGAACCACAATCCATCACGCTCGAAGTCGTGACGCCCGAACGGCAGGTCGTCAGCGAGACGGTAAGCTCGGTGCAGGTACCCGCACGCGCGGGCTACCTGGGAATTCTGCCGGGCCACGCGCCGCTCCTGACGGAGATGGGCACAGGCGAGCTGAGCTACTTGAAGGACGGGGAGAAATATTTTGCTGTGGTATGCGGCGGGTTCGCGGAGGTGCTTCCTGCCCGCGTCACCGTGCTGGCGGATAGCGCCGAGCGCTGCGAGGAAATTGACGTCGAGCGCGCCCGCGCCGCTCGCGACCGCGCGCAGAAGCGTCTGAGCGGCCATGACCCTGAAACCGATTGGAACCGCGCGGCCGCGGCGCTTGAGCGCGCGCTGGTCCGACTGCAGGTGGCCACAAAGGGCGGCGGCGTGGCTGCGGCCGCGAATGGCCGGACGGGCTCGCGGTGAGCGCTTTCACCGAAAATGATTTTCGCAACTCTCCTTCTCTGCACGATTGACCCGCCCCATTCGACTCCCTACTCTGGAACCACATGGCGCCCCACACCCCGACCACTGAGCCCACGCTGAATCGCCGCACCAAAGCAGTTTGGTTCCCAGCGTGTGCCGCCCTGATTCTTGCGGGCGCGTGGTTTGTGCTGACGTTTCGCACACCGTGGATGTTTTATTGGCTGAACCACCTCCTGCGGCTGAGTCTTGACACACAGCATGCCTGGATCTACCTGCTGGCCGCGATGGTCCCGCTGGCGCTCTGCGGAACCCTTGCCGCGTGGCTCTCCTGGCGATTTGGCGGACAACGCTGGGAACGCCTTATCGCCGCTGAAATTCCTTTGGGCATGTTTTGCATCAGCCAGTTCTACAGCCTGTGGCGCTCAGGCGGGCTGGCGACGGTGCAGGCGAGTCTCCTGATGAAAGGGATCCTGCTCTTCGCCGGGTATTTGCTGGCCGGCGCGCTGCCTTTCTTGCTGCTTGGTGATCGGAAAGGTGCTGGCAGCACTGTTCCCCCACCGCGGCCTGGCGGATAAGAATGCTCGACTGTTTCTGAAACTTCGCGGGCAGGGCTGCATCGAATACGTGGTCAGGTTACAGCGATGGAAGACATTACGATCTACACGACAACCTGGTGTTCGGACTGCCGCCGGGCAAAAAAGTTCTTGAAGGAGCGCGGGGTGGCCCTGCGCGAGATCAATATTGACGAAGATCCCGACGCAGAGGATCTCGTCCTCCGCGTCAACGAAGGCCACCGCAAGGTCCCGACCTTTGAGATCGCCGACCGCTACTTCGCTTGCAGTCCGTTCGATCCCTATCTACTAGCCGAGGAATTCCAGGTCCCACTGAATCCCTGAAAATCAGGAAGACAACCGCTCGAAAGCGTCCGCTATAACCCTGCGCCGCGCGTCATCACCCCGGCAACATTCAGTTTCGCGTCGAGCAACACCAGGTCTGCGTCCGCGCCCACCGCGAGGACGCCCTTCTTCCCCTCCAGGCCCAGCATGCGCGCAGGATTGAGCGTCAACATGCCGACCGCGGACGCCAGTGGCACTCCGAGTCCAACCATATTCCGGAGCGCGCGATCGAGCGTGAGCGTACTCCCCGCGAGCGCGCCTTCCGCGTTCCGGCAAATTCCTTCCGCCACGGTCACTTCGATCGATCCCAATTGATACTTGCCATCGGGCATGCCTGTGGCCGAGATGCCGTCGCTGACCAGCACAACTCGGCCGTAGCTCTTCGCGCGGACAACCAACTTCATCCCCGCCGCGTCCACGTGCACGCCGTCGGCAATCAATTCCGCAGTGACGTCCGCCGAAGTGAGCACCGCGCCCAGCACGCCCGTTTCGCGGTGGGAGAACGGCCGCATGGCATTAAAGACGTGTGCGGCATGGCGCGCGCCGCGCCCAATCGCGGCCTGCGCCTGCTCGTATGTCGCGTCCGTGTGCCCGATGGAAACAACGAGACCTGCCTGGCGCGCCGCGTCCACGAGCTCCAGCGCTCCCGGAAGTTCGGGGGCGAGAGTGATGATTCGCGCCGTCCCGCCCGCCGCTTCGAGCATCTTCTTCAAAAAAGGGAGCGAAGGCTTGGCAATCCATTCCGCGGGTTGCGCGCCGCGGCGCAAGTTGCTGATGAAGGGCCCTTCGAAGTGGATGCCGAGGATTTCCGCGCGAGGCGCACCGCCGTTGTGCTGCTGATTCTGCGAACCCAGGCATCGGGCGATTCCCTCCGCGCTGCGGCAAAGGCGATCCTCCGAAGCAGTAACCGTGGTCGCCAAGAACGAGGTTGTGCCGTGACGCGCGATGGTCGCCGCCACCGCCCCCAGCGCATCTGGCGTCGCTTCCATGACATCATGGCCGCCGGCGCCATGGATGTGCACGTCCACAAACCCGGGCACCGCCGTCAGCCCCCGCGCGTCGTGCTCCGGAGTGCCGGGAGGCACGCGCAGTTCGCCGCGCCAGCCCACGGCGGCGATGCGGTCATCCTCGATCAGCAATACAGCGTCGGAGATTTCTGCGAGAGGCGTCAGCGCGCGTTCAGCGTAGATTGCAAGGCGAGACATCGGGCGGGCAACATCCTACTCGATTCCAGGAAACTTGCGCCAGCGGGGGGCCGAAAAAGAAAGCGGGCAGGGCAATCGCCCCGCCCGCCCAAACTCAGATTAGTTGTGAGATCCCGCGAGTGGGCCTACTTCCCGCCCTCGGGTTCCTTCTCCATGGTAACGGACGTAACCTTGATCGTGTCGCCGTCCATGGTGCCCTTGATCGTGACGTAATGGCCGGCATGCGCAGCCACCTTGTCCGCCGGAGTGAGCGCGAAGGCCTTCTTTTCGCTCGGGGCGTAGAGGACCCACTTGCCGCCATGATCATTCACGCACATGGTGGCGCACTTGGAGTCCTTCACCTTGGCCAAATTCCCGCCTGCGGCGCACATGTTGTCGGTGACATACCCGGTCCAAGACTTGTCGTCCGCACTCGTGGAAGTAACGCAGAGGCTAAGGCCCGCCACAACCGCGAGTGCTACCGCAAAAACCAGAATACGCTTCATCATGATCTCGTCTCCCTCAGTTAGGATATCTCGATTGCTCCTGCCCACCCGGAATCCTGCTAGCCGATACTCTGGCACAATTCCCCCGGCGCTGTCCACAACTCCGTCATCCCACACAGGCGGTCAACTCCCACGGAAAAACCAAAGGGAGGACCCGGGGGGATCCTCCCTTTGGTTCTTCAAGGCTGCCGGGCGGGCCGCGTGGCCTCGGCGGCTCGCGCTGGACCTCCCGGCTCGAACCTCAAATGTTTCACTCCGCAGGCCAGTCTAGCTTCCCCCTGACGCTGCAGCGGTCGTATTGGACTTCGGTACGCTCAAATAGCCGACGATCCGGTCTTTGCCCACCTGGTTGATCACCAGCTCCAGAGGAGTGCGGCTTCCGCGTGTGTAGAAGTAGATGGGCTCGTTCGAGGAGCGGTTCTTCTTCTCGAAGCGGGTGTCATCCACGTAGAGAGCCACAGTGAACTGGTTCTTCTTCTGGTTGGTACCGCGCAACTCGACCATCAGGTCGCCCACCTTCTGGCGTGTGCCCTTCTTGTCGATGGTGAACTCGAAGTAGTCGCGCTGTCCCATCCGGCGGAGCTGCTCGATGTCCTCGTGGTTGCGGGCGATCAGCGTCCCGAATTCACCGCGGGCCATCTGCAGGTTGTTCTTCGTGGCGTCCAGATCCGACTTCACGCCGGACACGTCGCCATTCAGTTTGTTGACATCCTCCGCGCTGGCCTTGGTGGCCAGTTCGGACTTCATGGAACTCTCCATCGCTGCCAGCTGCTTCTGGTTCTCATCCTTGATCAGCTTGGTTTGCTTGCGTGCGCTGGCCAATTCGCCCCGGGTCAGCTTCATGCGGTCGGTGACCACGCTGAGCTGTCCCTGCACCTGCGCGCTGCTGTCCTCAGCCTGCGCCAGGCGCTGCGAGAGCGCTTCCGCGTTGTGCTGCTGCGTTTTCGCTTCCGCGGCCGCGGTCTGTTCCACGGCCTTGGAATGGTTCACAGCGCTCCACCCGACCCCCAATGCCACCAGGGACACGGCTGCCAGCGCCACCACCGCCAGCCCCAGCCAGCGCGGCGTGCCTTCCGTCGTTACAGCTATGTCTTGGCGTTCATCGCTCATGTTCATCTCCTTAGTAGTGAATCCCCATGCACCTAGATGGAAAGCACGCTCCGAACCAAACGGAGCGATGGTACCCGCCACCCGTAACTATCTGCATTGATACACCTTACCAGCGATCGAGTGAGCGAGGCCGGAGTGCGATTTCAGCTTCGCTGGGCAATCCTTACAGTGGGGATGTCGTTTTGCTGGAGTAACGATCTAGGCACAAATCCGGCGGTCTTGGGTGGGTCGTGCTGGCAGAATCGTGCAAACGCTCGCACTTCGGCGAGTGATCCAGCGGGTGAAGAAAATCACTGGACAACGAACCTGCGGACTCGATCAGGCGGCGGAGCGAGCTACGTAGTCGAACTCGTTGATGAGCGTCTTGCGTGCGGCTTCCAGCACCAGGCGGCAGTCCTTGCAATTCGTCACGTGACGTTCGACTTCAAACGCCACGGATGGCGAAAGTTTGCCGTCAAGGTACTCACAGATGAGGCGGATTGTTTCCCGGCAATTCATGGCCTTAAACGCCCCCCAGTAAAGACACGGCTGGCTGCTATCTTCTGAGCATTTGATGAACCAGGGGAGGGGGAGATTCCGCCTTCCTCTAAACCATTCTAGATCAGTTGCTTACGGGAAAATGCCCTCCGCCCTTCACAGCCAGCGGCACCCCAAAAGCGGAATTATTTACAGGGAGTACCCCATTTCGAGCGGGAACCTACCCACGGCTGTGCCTTAGCGGCCGGGTGCCATGTTGCGCAGGGCCGCGATACGCTCGTCAAGCGGCGGGTGCGTGCTGAATAGCCCGGTGAACACCTGGCGTGCGCTGAGCGGCGCCACGATGAAGAGCGACGCCGTGGTGGCTGGAACGTTCATGGGGATTCGCTTGTTGTACGCACCAAGTTTTTCGAGCGCTCGGATCAAGCCATAGGGGTGACCGACCATGCGCGCACCGGAAGCGTCCGCGGCGTACTCGCGTTGTCGCGAGATGCCGAGCTGAATCAGCATGGCCGCGATCGGCGCGGCAATCAGCATCAACAGTCCACCCACGCCGCTGCCGCCTCGGTCATCGTCCCGGGAGCCGCCTCCGAAGAAGAACCCGAATCGCGCGATCATGGTGATCGCGCCTGCAAGCGTCGCGGCAATCGAAGTGGTCAGGATGTCGTAGTTGCGCACGTGTGAGAGTTCGTGGGCGATCACGCCTTCGAGTTCTTCGTCGTCCAGCAACTCCATCAGGCCCTGCGTGACCGCGACCGAAGCATGGCTGGGGTTGCGGCCCGTGGCGAACGCATTCGGCGCGGGCTGCGGGATCACGTACAGCTTCGGCATCGGCAGATTCGCCTTACCCGCGAGCCGCTCCATCACGGCGTACAGACGCGGCAACTGCTCGCGCGTTACCGGTTGCGCGCCGCTCGATGCCAGCGCGATCTTATCCGAGAAAAAATACGCAGTGCCGTTCATCAGTATTGCGAAGCCGAAGCCCAGCACCATGCCGTTCCGCCCGCCAAACGCCTCTCCGCCCAAAACGAGCAGAAGCGTCAGCGCCGTCAGCAAGAGTGCCGTCTTAAACATTCTCATGGGGTCCCTGACCTTCCTTCATCTACTCTGCAAGTCTAGGAGCATGCCGGCAGCGTGTCAAACGAGCCCGGGTCAGCGGTTGCGCCGGCCCGCTGCCGCGCTGCTCGCTTCTTTTTTCGTGCGAGGCTCCGCGGCGGCCGGCTTGCGCTCGAACTGGATTTGTCCTGAGCGCGCATCCACATCGGCGATCACATGCTCTCCCGGCAGGATCTTGCCGTCGAGAATCTCCAGCGCCAGCGGGTCCTGGATCAATCGCTGTACACTGCGCCGCAGGGGTCGCGCGCCATAGGCCGGGTCGTAACCGTCCTTGAGCACGAGTTCTCGCGCGGCCGAGGTCAAGTCGATCGTGATATTCCTCTCGGCCAAGAGGCGCGCGACCTCCTTCACCTGCAAATCCACAATCCTTTCCAATTGTTCGTGGCCCAGAGGCTTGAACAGGATGATGTCATCAATCCGGTTCAGGAATTCCGGACGGAACGTCGCCCGCAGCGCGTTTTGCGCTTCCTGGCGCACGCGTTCCGGATCGCGGCCCGCTAGCTCGTAAATCGCCGCGGAGCCCACGTTGCTCGTCATCACCAGCACTGCATTCCGAAAGTCTACCGTGCGCCCCTTTCCGTTTGTCAAGCGGCCGTCTTCCATAATCTGCAACACTACATTGGATACGTCGGGATCGGCCTTCTCGATTTCATCGAAGAGGACGACCGAATACGGCCGCCGACGCACCTGTTCGGTGAGCTGACCGCCCTGTTCGTATCCCACGTAGCCCGGCGGCGCGCAAGAATCTGCATGACGCGGCGGATTTCGTCGTCGCGGCCGATGACAGGATCGAGCTTGCCGCGGCGCGCCAGTTCGGTGAGGTCGCGCGCATACTGCTCCAGCGCGCGGAAGGTGGATTCCGGATTCTGCGAGGTCACGCGGTGGCTGCCGCGGACCGCGGCCAGCGCCTGCAGGATCGCTTCGCGCGTGGCGCCATGCCGTTTCAGGACCGCCGCAGCCGGATCCTTGTAGAGTCCGGCGATGGCGAGGAAGAGATGCTCCGTGGAAACGTACTCGTCTTTGAAAGCCCCGGCTTCGTCGAATGCCTTCTGGAGAACGTCGTTGGTCGCCGGGCTCATGTACTGCTACGAAATCCCGCTGACCTTGGGCAGCTTGCCCAGTTCCGTTTCGATCTCGCTCCCCAGAGCATGTGCGCGCACACCCAGCCGCTCCAGAATTGGCAGGACAACGCCGTCCTGCTGCGCCAGGAGCGCGGCCAGCAAATGCAGTGGCTCAATTTGCTGTTTGTCGTGGCCTGCGGTAACTTCCTGCGTAGCCTGCGCGGCCTCTTGCGCCTTTACGGTGAGTTTGTCGAAACGAATCATGACTCTCTCAATTCCTCAAATCGATTAGATGTGTCGTCCAAGGGGCCGGCTACACGGCCGGCCCCTTGGAACCGATTTACTTGCCGCTCGAAGCGACATTCACCTTGATCTGCTTGGGCTTGGACTCCTCGCGCTTGGGGATGTGCACGTTCAACACCCCGTTGCGGTACTCGGCCCTGATGGCGTCCGCATTCACGGTGTTCGGCAACGAGAAGCTCCGGCTGAACGCGCCGTAGGCCCGCTCCACGCGAAGGAAATTGTCCTCCGAAACGGACTTCTCAGACTTCCGTTCACCGCGGAGGGTCAGCGTGTTGTCCTCGACGCGAACGTCCAGGTCCTTCTCCTCCACATCGGGCAGATCGGCCTTCAAGACCAGCTCGTTTTCGGTTTCATAGATGTCCACGGCCGGCGCCCAACTCGTGGGGGCAGAGTCATCCGAACGGCCGCGAAACAACTTGTCGTCGAAGAGCCGGTTGACCTGCTCCTGAAGCAAGGAGATCCCCCGGAAGGGCTCCCAGCGGGTGATTGTCGTCATAATTGGCCTCCTTGGCTGTAGTGATTTCATGTAGAGCATATTATATGCGCGCCTTAATGTCAATGCATTTTGGATCCCGCGAATCCATCCTATCTCATTCTTTGTAAAAGACTTGTGGTATCCTCGTATCTTGATGAGAACTACGGATCTCGACTACGAGCTGCCGACGAACCTCGTCGCGCAGCAACCCCTTCGAGAGCGTGAATCTTCACGGCTCTTGTTCCTAAGCCGCACAACAAAGAAATGGGAGGATCGCGAATTCCGTGAATTTCCGGATTTGTTACGTGGCGATGAGTTGCTCGTGGTTAACAATGCGCGAGTCATTCCCGCGCGCCTCTTCGGATTTCGCCGCGGCCTGCGCGCACAGCTTCCGGGGCGCCGCAATCCGGCGCGGCACGAATTCCTGACCACCCAGATTGAGGTCCTGCTCACCAAGCAACTATCATCCGACGTATGGGAGGCCCTGGTTCGCCCGGGCCGGAAGATCCCGACGGGCGAGCGCATTGTCTTCGCTGAAGGAGAACTGGAAGCCGAAGTGATTGGCCGGGGCGAGTACGGTGTCCGGCAGTTAAGATTCTCTTCGACCGGAAGAATCGAAGATGCCATCGAACGCCTGGGCCATGTGCCCCTGCCACCCTATATCAACCGGGAAGACGAGCCCGCTGACCGGGAACGGTATCAAACGATCTTCGCGAGCCAGCCAGGTGCTGTGGCGGCTCCTACTGCCGGGTTGCATTTTTCCGTCGCGATCCTCGAACGGCTGCGGGCACGCGGAATTGACGTCGTGGAACTCACGCTACGAGTCGGCCTGGGTACCTTCCAACCGATCCACGCGGAAACTCTCGAGGAGCACCGCATGCACGTCGAGGATTACGAAATCCCCGAGTCAACCGCGGCGAAGATAAACTCCGCAGCTTCGGAGGGACGTCCGGTGCTGGCCGTGGGAACCACTGTCGTGAGGGCCCTGGAGGATGCCGCTCAGAAATCCTTGTCGCGGCACAATACCGCCGCCATTGAACCGGGCGCCGCCTCAGCAGATCTCTTCATCTATCCCGGCTACGAATTCCGGATCGTCCGCCAGCTTCTGACGAATTTCCACTTGCCGAAATCGAGCCTGTTGGCGATGGTCTGCGCCTTCGCGAGCCGCGAGTTCATTCTGGACGCCTACCATCACGCCGTCGCACGCGGATACCGCTTCTACAGCTATGGCGATTGCATGTTGATCCGCTGACGGAGCCCCGCCGGACTGCAGCAAGCTTCGAAGAATCTCGGGGAGGCAGACGCCTTGTGGTGCGGGGCCTCCCCGATCCAACGGGGGCGGATCTATCCATCAATCGTTCACTGTCCGCCCAGGACGAGGACCCAGTTGTCTCCGGCGAATCGGAATTCCTGCAAATCGCCGTTGGGGCCAACCACATAGGCATTGCGTTCCGCTCGCGTGTCACGCTTTTCCCAGCGGCAATTGACCGTGGCCACGACTGTCTTCCCTTTCTGTATCGTGACCTTGTCGGCATCGATCAGGAGTTTGTACTCGCCGGTGTCGAGCTGCGTGGTGCCAACCTTCGCCGACTGCAAGAGTTTGACGGATTTGCTGACCGGCTTGGCCAGCGCGGGCAGTGCCAGAGCAACGATCGCCAGCACCGCAACGACTCGGACGAACGACTTGAACATGGTGGATCCTCCTCTTTAGTTTTCAGGACAACCGTGCCGCTGAGCCGCAGGCAGGCGAAGGAAAAAGAATTGACAGGGGCGGGTGAGGTGGGTAGTCTCCCCGAAGACACACAAGCTTTCCTGGACGCACAGCCGGATAAGTTTTGCGTGTCACGGCCTCGCGGTTGCCGCCGCGAGGCCACTTTTTGTCCCCGATCCCTTCGTTTACGCGCCTACGGCCAAACTCTGATCGCGCATGAATTCAGGTTCAGATGCCTCGCGTACGCGATGAAAGCAGTTCCAAGCCTTCCCAATTTCGTGGAACTCGATCCCTTTGTGACATTCGACCCAACATCCATTTAGACGGGTGGAGAGGGCCAAATGTTTCGCCGGGGCGAGAGATTTTTTAATTATTCTAAATGCTGTAACCCGTTCCCGCGGCAGGACTAACACTTTTGGCGGCTCACTCCCGGATGTAAGATTTTATTCACAATTCACGGACGGGAACATGGGTGGAACGCGTGAACGCAGTCGCTGGCATACCTGCCCCAGCTTGTCGAGGCTAGGTGCGCGCCTCCCCCGCTTCGTCTATAATCCATGCGCGACTCCGGCTGAGAACACAGAATGCGCTCCCTCATTCTGAGTGATATCCACGCCAACCTCACCGCGCTCGAAGCGGTGCTGGCGGCCGCCAATGGGCGTTGGGAACAGGCCGTGTGCCTCGGCGACGTCGTCGGCTACGGCCCCGATCCCAACGAAGTCGTGGATCGGGTCAAAGCCTTGAGCTCCGCCACGATCCGCGGCAACCACGACAAAGCCGTCGCCGGCGTGTCCGACGCGGACGACTTCAATCCCGTGGCGCGCGCTGCGGCGACCTGGACCCGGGAGAACCTGCGCCCGGAAAACCTGGAATATCTGCGCCAACTCCCCGCCGGCCCACTGGCGCAGGACGGCCTGGCTCTTGTCCACGGCGCGCTCTACGACGAAGACGAATACGTATTCGCTCCGGCCCAGGCGCTCGACGGCTTGCTGGAGTCGCCCTCGCGCGTCACTTTTTTTGGCCACACTCATTTCCAAGGCGGCTTCTCCTATCGGGACAGCAGGCTCGAGGTGCTCCAGATCCGACCCGAACCAGGCACGCAGTTCGCGGCTTTACAACTCGATTCCGGGACGCGATATCTCCTGAATCCGGGTTCGATCGGGCAGCCGCGCGACGGCGATTCCCGCGCCGCTTTCGCCATTGCGGATATGGACCACTCGGTGGTGGAATTCTGGCGTGTGCCCTATGACATCGATGCTGTGCAACAGCGCATGAAGCAGGCGGGCCTGCCGGAGCCGCTAATCTTGCGGCTGACCTTCGGCCGCTGAGCCGCGCGGGACACTGAGAGCAAGATGGATC
>JBGQGH010000048.1:0-22511 GCA_041497315.1 Terriglobia bacterium
CGCCGTGGTCGGCAACTTCATCGGCATGGGCCGCTCCGGCGGCAGCCTGAAATTGCTGGCTCCGCAGGGACGCGTCCGCGAAGTGCTCTCCGTGATGCGCCTGCTGGATGTGATCCCCGCGTTCGAGGACGAGTCCAAAGCCCTGTCGAGTTTTGGCGTGGCCGGAAGCACAGCCGTTCAAGGTTGAAGCGTTCAAGGGTTGAACGGTTGAGAACCCGTTCCCAATCAGCCTCCCGCAATGTGCCCTCTTGACCTCCTGAAGAGAGATCCCTCGTCGGTCGTGAAAACGACCTCGCTCGGGATGACAACCGTAATCCCCTTCCTTTATTTTCAATAACATACGAACTCTTGGTGGACCCCCCCTCCCCCCCTCAGTTACGTAAGTGCGCATTACAAAGAACTTAGGCCGAGGGTAACGCAAAAAGTGTTACATATCATGTTCATTCCGCGGCGCTTAGCTCCGCGCCGGTCATCCCCTCAGGCCGCTCCTGCTCGTCCAGCCGGGAGGGCCTAGTTTTATTCTAACATGTCTGGCAAGTGATTTGAGGTTTGGGTCGACTCGAACGTGGGAGTGGCGCTCAGAAGGAGAGAGGAGAAGCAAGAGCACAGTCAGGAGTGACTGTGCTACAGGGAACATCGACGCCTCCGGGTAACTCCCTCGACAATCGCACCGCCTTGCTGTATCTATAGTCCGCAACATGCCTCCTGTCATCATCGAAAACCCAATACTAAATTCCCCCTTCGAGGAACCGCGCCGTCATTTTCGCTTTTCCGACGAGGGGATCACCGACGAAATCGCCGAAGGGCGCCGGAGTAGTTCGTACTTCGTTCCCATTCCCAGGCCGAAAACCAAGGGCAAGTCGCAGATGATTTTCGATACCGAATGGACGAAAGAACGTATCGAAGAAAACAAGTTTATCAATCAAGTGCGCGAGCGCGTAGCCAAGTGGCGCCAGGGCGGTTACGTCGAAGCCAGCGTCACCAAGACGACCAAACACCTCCTCACCCATTGGACACGTCCAGATCGGGAGCGCCGCCTCTTCTTCTGCCAAATCGAAGCCGCGGAGACGGCCATCTACCTTGCCGAAGTGGCCAAGAAATACGGCGACGCCTGGATCGACAATCAATTCCGGGAAGCCAACGACGCCGCCAATCCCACTCTCTTCCGTGTGGCGTTTAAGATGGCCACCGGAAGCGGCAAGACGCTCGTTATGGCCATGCTTATCGCTTGGCACACCCTGAACAAGCTCGCGAATCCCCAGGATGCGCGATTCTCCGACACGTTTCTAATCGTCACGCCAGGGATCACCATCCGCGACCGTTTGCGCGTTCTCCTGCCCACCGATCCAGGGAATTTCTACCGCGCGCACGACATCGTTCCGTCCGACCTTCTCTCCGAGATGGGCAGGGCGAAGATTGTTATTACGAACTTCCATGCATTCATCCGGCGCGAACTGAATCCTGCTGCGAGGCTTACCAAACAAATTCTCAGACAGGGAGATACCGACGCCTTTACCGAGACGCCCGATCAAATGGTGCGCCGCGTCTGCCGCGAACTCGGCACCAAGAAAAATATCGTGGTGATCAACGATGAGGCGCATCACTGCTATCGCCGCAAGCCGGATGCCCAGGAAGAAAAACTCTCCGGAGAGGATCGCCGCGAAGCGGAAAAGCGCGAAAAAGAAGCGCGCATTTGGATTTCCGGCCTTGAGGCAGTCCAAGCTAAAATTGGCATCCGCGCCACTTACGATCTCTCTGCGACGCCATTCTTCCTGCGTGGTTCCGGTTATTCGGAAGGCGCGTTGTTTCCGTGGGTCGCCTCGGATTTTTCCCTGATTGACGCCATCGAGTCCGGAATTGTGAAGGTCCCTCGTGTCCCTGTAGCGGACGACGCCATGGTGGGCGATCAGCCGACCTACCGCGACCTCTGGCTGCGCATCCGCGAGAACCTTCCCAAGAAAGGGCGCGGCACGGAGGCGGTGACCGGTGAGCCAAAGCTTCCCGCCGAGCTCGAAGGCGCTCTGCAAAGTCTTTACGGTAACTACGAGAAGTACTACCGCAAGTGGGAGCAGAACACTGAAGCACGCAAGCGCGGACTCACTCCACCGGTTTTCATCGTCGTCTGCAACAATACAAACGTTTCCAGCCTCGTTTTTCGCTACGTCTCGGGCTGGGACAAGACGCTGACTGAGGAAACGACGATTCCCGTTCCGGGTAAGCTCACTCTCTTCAGTAACGTCGAGAACGGGCAATGGACTGTCCGTCCGAACACGATCCTTGTGGACAGCGAGCAGCTCGAATCGGGCGAGGGCATGAGCGACGAGTTCAAGAAGGTGGCGGGACGTGAGATCGAAGAGTTCAAGAATGAATATCGAGAGCGATTTCCCGGTCGCGACGTTGAGAACCTCACCGATGAAGACCTGCTCCGCGAAGTGATGAACACCATCGGCAAGCTCGGCAAACTGGGCGAGCAGGTCAAATGCGTTGTTTCTGTATCCATGCTCACCGAGGGGTGGGACGCCAACACCGTCACCCACATTCTGGGCGTGCGCGCATTTGGCACCCAACTTCTCTGCGAACAGGTCATTGGCCGCGGCCTGCGCCGGATGAGCTACGTCCCCGAGAAACGGTCGATGATGCTCAATGGCAAACCCGTCGAATTCGAAGCCTTCCGCACCGAATATGCTGAGGTCTACGGCGTGCCGTTCTCCTTCATCCCGAGCGCTGGCTCTGCCAAAGACCCCCAGCCCTCACCACCCCCGACACGCGTCCGCGCGCTCGAAGACCGCATCGCGTGCGAGATCACCTATCCGCGAGTCGTAGGATATCGCTTCGAACTTGCCATGCAAACGCTCGTCGCCGCCTTCGGCCCGGACTCCAAACTTGCACTTTCCACAGCGAGCTTTCCCACCAAGACAGAAAATGCACCTATCGTCGGCGAGATCAGCATTCACACGCTCGATGACCTTAAAACGCACCGTCAACAGGAAGTCGCCTTCCTACTCGCCAAATTGGTCCTCGAAAAGTATTTCCGGGATGACGAGAATAGTAGCGCAGGCACTCTTGCCTGCGCGCCTGTCTCTCACCGCCTGAAGCACTGGCTTTTCCCGCAGCTACTCGAAATCTCGCGGCGCTGGCTGGCGGAATGCGTCACCTGCAAAGACAATACGTTTCCGCAGATGCTCCTGTTCGCCGAACTCGCATACGATGCCGCCGACCGCATCTATCGAGCCATCGCCGCTTCTGAACCCGGCACGAAAGTGTTGCGCCCGATTTTGCGGCCCTACGACACGCTCGGCTCGACGCGTTACGTGGACTTCGATACCACTCGCCCGACCTACGAGACTCGCCCTGACAGATGCCATATCAACTATGTCGTGGCAGACACGGAATCTTGGGAACAGAAGATGGCTCAAACCTTGGAAGACATGGATGAGGTCACTTGTTACGTCAAGAATCAGGGCCTGAACTTCACGATCCCTTACACGCTGTTGGGCGAAGAGAAGAATTACGTGCCGGACTTTATCGTAAAGCTTAAGAATGGAAACGAACCGCTCAACCTGATTCTCGAAGTCACGGGTGAAAGGAAAAAAGAGAAACTCGCAAAGGTGGACACAGCGCGAACGCTATGGGTTCCGGCGATCAATAATCATGGCGGCTTTGGCCGCTGGGCGTTTTTGGAGATCACTGATCCGTGGGATGCACAGAATACAATTCGGGCGTTTCTGAAGTAGCACCGGCACTCGTGCCGGTGCGCTTTTTCGGAAACCCCGCACAGTCAAGAGTGACTGTGCTACGGCAGGATTCGGGGAACACCGCACAGTCAAGAGTGACTGTGCTACCAAAGCCATGACTTATTACGCCCGCAACCTCCCGCACTGGCATCCCGAGGGAAAGACCATTTTCTTGACCTGGCGGTTGTTCGGTTCGCTACCCCGCAGCGTGCTTAGCCGATTGGAACAGCTCCGCAGCGATCCCGACAAGCAATTCCTTGCGGCCGACGAGCAACTGGACTCTGCCCACAGCGGCCCGCTCTGGCTCAGCGATCCCGAGATTGCCGGTTATACCCAGGATGCGATCCTGCGCGGCGCGGAACTCGGCCACTACAATCTGTTCGCGTACGTCGTTATGGCCAATCACGTTCATGTGCTGCTCGAGCCTGGTGTCCCTCTCTCTCGCGCTATTCGCGGTATCAAAGGCGTATCGGCACGAGACGCGAACGCCACACTCGATCGTGTAGGCAAGCCATTTTGGCAAGACGAATCGTTTGACCATTGGATTCGCAACGGAGCGGAACTGGAGCGCATTGTCTTCTACATCGAAAATAATCCGGTAAAGGCAGGCTTGGTGAAGCGGGCGCAGGATTGGCCATGGTCGAGTGCGAGTAGCACCGGCACTCTTGCCGGTGCAGGATTTAGGAAAAAGAGCACAGTCAAGAGTGACTGTGCTACGGGTAAATCATGAAAAACGGCGGGAAGAAAAACGGCAAACGAGCGCGCGTCGAAAGCCTTAAACACAAGGACAAGCGGACTAATATACCCACGCGCGAACTGAGAGATTTTGTCGCGGAGGATGAGAGAAAGCCGAAAACGATCACGTTTCCGGGCCTGCTTTACGCGCGTGATCCTTCGCTCGACCCGCAGCTTGTTTGGAAGGGGAAAGACGAACAGGATCGCCAGCCGCTCGAAGTCCCGGCGGTTCCAATTTACATTCAGGAGAAGATTCATCCGCAGGCACTGATCGACGACTTTCGGGCGCACGCCAAGAAGAACGGCCAGGGAGAATCTCTCAACCTCTTCGCCGATTTCAATGGAATCAATTTCGATCAGCAGGTGGACTTCTACCACCACGAGCAGAATTGGGCCAACCGCTTCATCCTGGGGGATTCGCTTCTGGTGATGACGTCGCTGGCCGAAAAAGAAGGACTCAAGGGCAAAGTCCAGATGATTTACATAGATCCGCCCTACGGCATCAACTTTGGCTCGAACTGGCAGGTCTCGACACGCAAGCGGGACGTGAAGGACGGGAAGGCCGAAGACGCGACGCGGCAGCCGGAACAGATTCGCGCGTTTCGTGATACCTGGAAACTCGGCATCCATTCTTACCTGGCGTATCTCCGCGACCGGCTCGTCGTCGCGCGCGAATTGCTGACGGAAAGCGGCAGTGTATTTGTTCAGATCGGCGAGATAAACGTGCATCTCGTGCGCTCCGTATTGGATGAGGTATTTGGGAGTGAGAATTTTTGCTCTCAAATTATTTATGTGACGACGAGCACACAAGGAAGCGAGCTCTTGCCCACAGTTAATGACAATCTTCTCTGGTTCGCGAAAGAGCGGACGGTAGTCAAGAACCGAGACTTGTTTGATACAAAGACGATTGGCGGGCTTGGCAGCAGCGGTTACAACTTTGTGGAGTTTCCTGACGGAATGCAACGCCGTGCTACGGCGGAAGAACTCGATGGGTCGTCAGAGCTCCCGGAGAATGCACACTTCTTTGCTGCAAGCGACTTGACCTCATCTCACTACAGTCTTTCCGAACCTATCGAAGTTGAAGGGAAACCATTCACTCCAGGGCATAGGTACTGGTCCACTTCAACTGAAGGCATGATCAGGCTTCGGGATGCGGAACGCCTGCTCGTCGTTGGCAACAGTTTGAGATTCAAGCGCTATTTCGACGACTTTTCTGTCTTCCCTCGGAGCAACGTGTGGACGGATACGGGAGTTGCTGGCTTCACGAGCGACAGGAAGGTCTACGTTGTTCAGACCAATCAAAAAGTCATCGAGCGCTGCCTTCTGATGAGCACCGACCCGGGCGACTTGGTGCTTGACCCGACTTGCGGGAGCGGTACGACGGCGTATGTCGCGGAACAGTGGGGACGCCGCCGGATCACGATTGACACGAGCCGCGTGGCCATCGCACTGGCGCGCACCCGTTTGATGGCCGCCAGAATGCCTTACTACCTGCTGGCCGATTCGCCGGAAGGCATCCGCAAAGAAGCCGAATTGACGGGCCGGGTGCCGGTAGCACAGGCACTCTTGCCTGTGCAGTCTACTCCCGACATCAAGAAGGGCTTCGTGTACAAACGCGTCCCGCACGTCACGCTGAAATCCATCGCCAACAACCCCGACATTAAGGAAGGCATGACGCGCGCCGAAATTGACGCCGCCATCTCGCGCCACGCCGATACTGAATTTCTGTACGACCAGCCGTACGAAGACTCGAAGCGCGTGCGCGTCACCGGCCCCCTCACCGTGGAGAGCCTTTCGCCGCACCGTGTCCTTTCAACCGACGAAGAGATGCCCGCTGCCGAACGCGAAGGCCGCGAAGCCGCCGGCCCGGGCCAATTCGAGGCCATGATCATCGAAAACCTGCGCAAGGCCGGTGTGCAGAATATGGTGAAGGGCGAACGCCTAAAATTTGACCGCCTGGAACCCTTCGCCGGACTTTGGATTCATGCTGCCGGCGAATATACCGAAGGCGGCAAGTCCAGGCGCGTGGCGGTTTCCATCGGACCCGAGCACGGCACCGTCGGGCCCGATCAAGTCAAAGAAGCCGCCAAGGAAGCCGTCCAGGGCGTCGGATTTGATCTGTTGCTCGTCTGTGGCTTTGCATTCGATCCGCACGTATCCGAAGAAGCCAAGCGCTATGGCAAGCTTGCCGTTCTCACTACGCGCATGAATCCCGACCTCAGCATGGGCGACGAACTCCTGAAGAAAACCGGCGCGGGCAATCTCTTTATGGTATTCGGCGAGCCGGATATCGACATCAAGAAGGCCAAAGACGGCAAGCTCACCGCCGAAATCAAAGGCGTGGACGTGTACGACCCGACGACGGGACAGATCCGCAGCCACTCGACCGACGACATCGCCTGCTGGTTCGTGGACACCGATTACAACGGCGAGAGTTTCTTTGTTCGTCATGCCTACTTCACCGGCGCCGAAGAGCCGTACGACAAACTCAAGCGCGCTCTTCGCGCGGAAATTGACGAGGCGGCGTGGTCGGCGCTCTATTCCACGAAGAGCCGTCCGTTCGATCCGCCCAAGACCGGCAAGATCGCGGTCAAGGTGATCAACCACTACGGCGACGAAGTCTTGAAGGTTTACACGCTCTGAGCCACGTTTGAGCGCGTGGTAAGATGAAATTTGAGGGGATCGTGACGAGAGCATCCCGCTCCCCCGGCTCCGCGCGCCATGGAGGGCAGGCGGGCAGGAAAGAAAGAGAAAGGCGCACCGGCAAGAGTGCCGGTGCCACTGAAGTACGGAGGGATTCATGAGCACGACGGCTACACCAGTTCCCAAAAGGTCGCAGCTTGCGTTTCTCCACGAGCAAATCGAGGAGATGAAGACGAAGGGCCTGCACTTCCGTTTGCGCATCCTGGAAGGCGAACAGAAGCCGGTGGCGCAGTTCGACGGCAAGGAAGTGATCAACCTCAGCTCGAACAACTATCTGGGGCTGACCACGCACAAAGCTCTGCGGAGGGCGGCGCTGGACGCCACGAAAAAATGGGGCGCGGGCGCAGTAGGGAAAAATCGCACCGGCGGGAATGCCCTCCTGCGGCGGGCGGCCACGGAAGGGAAAAATCGCACCGGCAAGAGTGCCGGTGCTACTCGGAGAAATCAGCCACCCTTTTTCAATTCCGCTAACACCAGGCGGGCGACTTCCTTGAGGGTTTCGAAGACGCCCTGGCCCTGAAAGGCCACGGCTTCGACGACGGGTTCTTCTTTTACGCGCAATTGTCGCATCATCTCTTCGACGGGGAGAATCTGGGGAAGATCGCGTTTGTTTAATTGCAGAGTGTACGGAATCTTGCCGAAATCGAGTTTGTGTTCCTTCAGATGTTCCTGCAGGTTCTCCAGCGTTTCGAGATTGGCGTCCATGCGGTCTTCCTGCGAATCGGCGACGAAGACGACGCCGTCGGCGCCCTTCAAAATCAGCTTGCGGCTGGCTTCGTAGAAGACCTGGCCGGGGACGGTGTAGAGATGCAGGCGCGTTTTGAATCCGCGGACGCTGCCGAGATCGAGTGGAAGGAAATCGAAGAAAAGTGTGCGGTCGGTTTCGGTGGCGAGCGAGATCATCTTGCCTTTATGGGCCGTTCCCGTGTGGTCATAGATCCACTGGAGGTTCGCCGTCTTCCCTCCGAGGCCGGGACCGTAGTAAACCAGTTTGCAGTTGATCTCGCGCGCGGGAAAATTGATAAATGGCACGGTTCACCGAACGAAGTCGGGAACCTACTTATAGCATAGGCCTCCTGAGTGTCCAATCCGCAAGGCGGAGGGATGTAGCGTACCAATGACCTGTGGGGGATTTGAGGGAATATGGGCGTAAGACACGCAGGGAAATACGGAGAACACTCAGATTAGCTTATAGTTATGTTAAAAAGGCGGCAGTTGACGCATCCCGTTTGCTTTGTTAGGATTCAAGATATGGCGCGCAGCACGAAAACTCGTAGACGGCCGGTGGCACGGCGGGCCCGAGTCTCCTCCTCGAAGGCCAGCGTATTGAAAACAAAGGGGATGGGGACGGGCACGGCAGCGCGGAAGGTGCAAAAAGAGATTGTGGATCCGGCCCTCCAGCAGCAATTGAAGCTGTACGAAGTGGGAGTGCAGGCCTTCCAGCAGCAGAAATACGCGCGAGCCAAGGTGGCGCTGGAAAAAGTGATTGCAGGACCGGGGAAAGAGTTGGCCGACCGGGCGCGGGTGCATTTGAGTGTCACCGAGCAGCGCATGGCGCGTGCCCAGGCTGCGAATCCGCGTTCGACCGAGGACCATTACCAGCAGGGCGTGGCCATGATGAACCTGGGGCGTTGGGACGAAGCCCGAGAACACCTGCAGAAGGCCCGCAAGCTTGCTCCTAAGGCGGATTACGTTTCTTACGCCATGGCCGCGCTGGATTGCCTGACCGGCGAGGCAGAATCGGCCATGGAAAACCTGAAGGTAGCCATCTCACTGCGCCCGGAAAACCGTTATCACGCACGGAACGACGAAGACTTCGCATTCTTGCAGGAAGACCCCCGCTTCACCGAACTGCTGTATCCTGAGCGCGAAGGCTCCGGCGGCTGACGGGCGCCCATTCGGACTTGAAAGCTCCCCCCAAAGACCGCTCTCGACCCGCGCGGGTAGTTGCCGTGGGCGGCGGCACCGGACTATCCACACTGCTCGGCGGGTTGAAGCAATATGTGGCGCCGCGTCCGCAGCAGCCGCGGGGCTGGCCGATCGCCGATGTGGCGGCGGTGGTCACGGTGACCGATGACGGCGGGAGTTCGGGTCGTCTGCGGCGCGAGTACAGCGTTCTTCCTCCCGGCGACATCCGCAACTGCATGGTTGCGCTCTCGACGGATGAGCACTTGCTGGGCCAACTCTTTCAATACCGATTCCACCTCGGGCGCGGACTGCGTGGGCACAGCTTCGGCAATCTCTTCCTGACGGCGATGAGCCATGTGACCGGAGATTTCAGCGAAGCGGTGCGATTGTGCGGGCAGGTGCTGGCCATCCGGGGACGTATCTTTCCTTCGACGAATCAGAACGTGTCGCTCGAAGCGGTGTTAGAAGACGGCCGGGTGGTGGCGGGAGAAACGCGGATCGGGCGCAGCACGAAACGAATCCGGCGCGTGCGCTTGGCACCGCGGAGTGTGCGTCCACTGCCGGAAGTCCTAAAAGCGATCGCCGAAGCAGACCTGATCGTGCTGGGGCCAGGTTCGCTTTACACCAGCGTGATCCCCAATCTGCTGGTGCGCGGGGTGGCGGAGGCGATTCACCGCTCGCCGGCCCTGTGCGTTTACATCGCAAACCTGATGACGCAGCCGGGCGAGACGCAGGGCTATTCGCTGGCCGATCACATCCGCGCGATTGAGCTGCACTCGCGACGCCGCCTGATTGATTGGGTGGTGATCAATCGCCAGCCGGTCTCGGCGCCGGTTGCGCGGCGATACCTCGCCCATGGCGCGGAGCCCATGCGCTCCGACCTGGGGGAATTACAGCGCATGGGCCTGCGATGCGTCTTCGACAATCTGCTCGAAGAACACGGCGTGGTGCGCCACAACCGCGAACGCCTGACCCGCCTGCTGCTGGACGAATTCGTCCGGCGGCACCCTGCCTCCTGACTTCCCTGAAAATTTTCCCGGCCACCTGAGTACTTTCACCTCTCCCGGCTGCCTTGCGCGGGTGCTTCCAGGTTCGTATACTGGCCCCCGCCCGCTGCGATGTTTCGAGCAACGGGCCACGGAAGAGGGCCGGTCAAGGAGACTCCAGAGTGAGCGTCCCGGTTCACGACGAACTAAACGTTTACGAATCCGCAGAAGCGCGATTCGAAATGGCCGCGCGCCGGCTGGGCCTGGAAGAGGGCCTTTACCGGTACATGAAGTATCCCAACAAGGAGATCACGGTTTACATTCCGGTGACGCTGGACAACGGCCATCTGCAAGTGTTCGTCGGCTATCGCGTGCACCATTCGATTGTGCGCGGGCCGTGTAAGGGCGGAATCCGGTTTGCACCGGACGTGACGCTGGACGAAGTTCGCGCGCTGGCCGCGTGGATGACGTGGAAATGCGCGGTGGTGGACATCCCGTTTGGTGGTGCCAAGGGCGGAGTGATTTGCGATCCCGGCAAACTTTCTCAGGGCGAACTGGAACGCATTACGCGGCGGTATACGGCCGAGCTGATCGAATGGATCGGGCCGGAACGCGACGTTCCGGCGCCGGACCTGGGCACAAACGAACAGACCATGGCCTGGGTGATGGACACGTACTCGATGCACGTGCGGCACACCACGACGGCGGTGGTCACCGGGAAGCCGCTGGACCTGGGCGGCTCGCGCGGACGCAAGGAAGCGACCGGCCGCGGCGTGCTGATCCACTGCAACAAGGCACTGGCCAAGCTGGGGATGAAGCGGGAGAGTACGCGCGTCGTGGTGCAGGGCTTCGGCAACGTGGGCTCGATGTCCGCGATGCTGATGCACGCCGCGGGATACAAGATCGTGGGTGTGGCCGATATTCACGGCGGGCTGTACAACGAAAAAGGCTTCGACGTGCAAAAGCTCATCGACTGGGTTTATCTGCAGCGCAAGCCGCTGCCGGAGTTCCCCGGCGGGGGCGCGAAGATGTCGGCGCATGATGTGCTCTTTCAGCCGTGCGACATCGCGGTGCCGGCGGCGGTGGAGAATCAGTTCACCAGCCAGAATGCCGGGAAGCTGCAGGCGCGCATTCTCTGCGAAGGCGCCAACGGGCCGACGACAGCGATGGCGGACGAAATCCTGGACAAGAAGGGCATCTTCATCATCCCGGACATCTTGGCGAACGCGGGCGGCGTTACGGTGAGCTACTTCGAGTGGGTGCAGGACCGCCAGGGATTTTTCTGGCGCGAAAGTGAAGTGAACGAACGGCTGCAGGACGTGATGGAGAACGCATTCGACGGCGTAGTGCGCTACGCCGAGACACACGGGGTGAATAACCGCATCGCTGCGTACATGGTAGCGATCGATCGAGTGGCTTCGGCCCTGAAGCATCGCGGGATTTACGCGTAAGCCGGTGAGTTCGAACCAAGACGCCGCGGCGGACACAGTTCGCGCGATGCACGAAATGCTCTAGCATGCTGCCTCCTGACCCCATCTCGCCCGGCCACCTGAAAACCGAGGACGAGCACAGCCGCGACATCTGCGCCGTGGGCGCGCGGCTCCACGAGCGGATGTATGTGGCCTCCACCGACGGCAACGTTTCCATCCGCCTCGACTCCAAGCGCATCCTCACTTCGCCCACCGCGATTTGCAAAGGGATGATGACCGTGGACGACCTGGTGATCACCGACCTGCAAGGGCGCAAGCTGGCCGGGCGTCGCAACGCTTCCTCGGAATTGAACATGCACCTGCTGATTTACCGGCGGCGGCCGGACGTCAACGCCGTCTGCCACGCGCATCCGCCGACGGCGACGGGCTACGCCGCGGCGGGAATTCCACTGAACAAGGCGCTGATCAGCGAAGTGGTTTTGGCGCTGGGATGTATTCCCGTGGCGCGGTACGGCACGCCGGGCACGCCGGAACTTTCGGAAGCGTTGGAGCCGCTGGTGCAGCAGTTCGATGCGATTCTGATGGCGAACCACGGCGTGGTGACTTGCGGCGCGGACCTGCTGACGGCGTTTTTTCGCATGGAGACGGTGGAGCACTTTGCACAGGTTTCGCTGGTGACCGAGCTTCTCGGCAAACAAGTCTTGCTTTCCGGCGGGGATGTGGAAAAATTGCTCGCAGCGCGGGCGCGCTACGGCGCGACCACCGCGGCGCAGATGGGTCCGGGGTGCCCGGTGACGTCGGATGGATCGGCAGCGGGCGAAGCGGGAGCGGACCGGATTAGCGTGACGCGCGAGGAGCTCGAAGCGCTGATCGAAGAAGCCGTGCGCAAGGATCGCGCGCGGCGGTAGACGAGATTTTTTGAGGGCGGCCCGAGTACTAAGAGGATTTTGGTGTGAGGAGGAAGAATGGGTGAAGCACTGGGCATGATCGAGACGCGCGGATTGATCGCGATGATCGAGGCTTCGGACGCCATGGTGAAGGCGGCCAAGGTCACGCTGGTGGGCTGGGAGAAAATCGGTTCGGGCTATGTCACCGCGATGGTGCGCGGCGACGTGGCGGCCGTGAAAGCGGCCACCGACGCCGGCGCGGCTGCGGCGCGGCGCGTGGGCGAACTGATCGCGGTTCACGTGATCGCGCGGCCGCACGGATCGCTCGAAGAAGTGCTGCCCATCGGCAAGTCCGCGATGGCGGCCGGCGCGCGGTAGGCGATTCGGCCGGAGGCAGGGCGGCGCCGTCATGGCGCGCGCGCCGAAGGCGGAGGCGTCTCCGTCGCTGATGTCCCTTCGCTGTCGAAGATTGTGCTGGCGCGCTTTCGCGCCGCTGTATCGTCGAGTTTTGTTGTTCGAGTTGCGTTCCTCTAAATGATTCTTGCCCGCATCGTCGGCACTGTCGTATCCACGCGGAAAGATCCCCGCCTCGAAGGGAAAAAGCTGCTCGTGGTGAAACCCATCTCGCCTGAAGGCGCGGATGAGTCCGGCTACCTGGTGGCCGTGGACACCGTCGATGCGGGGTTCCGCGAAACGGTGCTGGTGGTGAGCGGGAGTTCGGCACGGTTGGCCGCGGAGTGCAAGGACCGTCCGGTGGACGCGGCGATCGTGGGCATTGTGGACGAGGTGAAGCTGGATTCGCAGCACGAGGCAGAACTCGCCGCCGCGAGAAAGAAATAGCCACAGAGGCGCAAAGACACTGAGCGGCGACAAAGTTCTACGCGGCGATTCTGAGGGTTGTTTCTCCGCGCCTCTGTGACTCTGTGGCAGGTCTTCCTATGCAACTTGGCCGGGTGATCGGCACCGTCGTCTGTACCATGAAGAACGCCTCGCTCGAGGGGCGCACGCTCCTACTGGTGCAGCCGATCGATCGCCATGGAAAAGATCGCGGCAAGCCGCTCGTCGCCGTGGATTCGGTGGGAGCCGGTGCGGGCGAAACGATCTACTGGTGCAAGGGCCGCGAGGCCGGCTACCCGTTCGCTCCCCACGACGTGCCTACCGAAGCAACGATCGTCGG
This sequence comes from Terriglobia bacterium, assembly GCA_041497315.1. GTDB lineage: Bacteria > Acidobacteriota > Terriglobia > Acidiferrales > UBA7541 > JBGQGH01. Next base: position 13,561 of record JBGQGH010000048.1, read on the forward strand.
CATCGTGGACGAGATCAACATTCACGCGGCGGAAGCCAAACAATGAGCGACTACGCGCTGGGACGCGCCTGAAAATGCTGATCGGCAGAGTGGTGGGCGATGTGGTGGCAACGCAGAAATCGCCTTCGCATGAGGGCAAGAAGATCCTCATTGTCCAGCCGCTCAATCTGGACGGCAGCGACCGCGGCGAAGTCGTGCTCGCGCTCGACGCGGTGAGCGCGGGCGCGGGCGACCGCGTCCTGCTGGTTACCGAAGGCTACGGCGCAATGACCGCCGTGGGATGCAAGGACGCGCCGATTGATATGGCCGTTGTGGGGATCATCGACGAAATTGACGTGCCTGCAGGCATGAAGTAGCTTCCGATGCGCGGGCCGTTGCCTTTCCAAATTCACGAATTCCGAGAAGTCAAAGACACCCAAGCCCCGAAAAGCTAGACACTCGAACGCAAAGCGCTCGCCACGCCGCGTGCGAATCAGGAGACAACGAACAATGGACTCGGCCAACTTCAAACTCGAAAAGATCGGCGTGATCATGCTCGACGTCAGAAACCTGCCGCGCTCCGTGACGTTCTACCGCGACAATCTCGGCCTGGCGCTGCAGCAGCAGTTCGAAGCCTTCGCGTTCTTCAACGGCGGAGGAGTCATGCTGGTACTGCGAGAATCGCGGACGCTGAGCGGTGTTCCCGGCGCGACCGAGGTTGTGTTCTCCGTGGACGGCGTGCGCGAGGCCTTCGCGGCGTTGAAAGGGAAAGGCGTCACGTTCGTCAACGAACCCCGCGTCGTCTCCGGTCCGATGTGGGGAGCAAATTTCAACGATCCCGACGGCCACCGGCTCTCGCTCTTCGGCCCGGAGCGAAAAGCATAACCAAACTCATCCGCTCCTTTTGTACAACGAATCGGCTTGTTCTTTCTTGCCGTCCCGGCGGGGAAGCCGAGATTGACTTTCGACATTCGGAGGCGGATAATCGGATTGTCGGATGATCCGACATTCGGAGACACATGCCTACCGCCCGCGTAAAAGGAGCAGCTCGAATCCGCCTTGGCGCGAAGCGTCAAGTGACGCTCCCACCGGAGGCGGTCTCAAAGATGCGCCTGAAGGAAGGCGATACCCTCGAGATGCGCGTGCTTGACGACCGCATCGAACTGGTGCCCATGGCCCTGGTTCCGCGCGATCAGCTGTGGTTCTGGACGCCCGAATGGCAGGAGATGGAGCGAGAGGCGGACGCGGATCTCGCGGCCGGGCGCTTCCGTGATTACAAATCCGCGAAGAAAGCGATCGCGGGACTGAAATCGTGACCTTTCGAGTTCTTGAATCTTTTCGCGCGGATTATCGCCGTCTGCCACGAAAGATTCAGGAGCGAGTCGACAGCGCACTCACGAAGCTGGAAGCCGATCCTCGCCACCCGTCCCTCCAAGTGAAGAAAATGCGGGGCACGCGCAACATCTGGGAAGGCCGCGTTTCTCTTTCTCATCGTTTTACGTTTCAGTGGGAGGGGAACGTCGTCATTCTGCGGCGCGTCGGCTCCCACTCCATCCTTGAGAAAGAGTCGCGCTAAGCGCAGAAGCGCACAGTGCGCGGCAGTTTCGTTGACACCTGCGCGCGCGTACTGAATAATCGCGAGCGTGATCGGACAACTCCGCGGCGCGTTGATTGACAAGCGGCCCAACCAGGTTTTGCTGGATGTGGGCGGCGTCGGCTACCAGGTTCACATCCCGCTCTCCACGTTTTACGACCTGGGCGAACTTCGCGAAGAAACCACATTGCTCATCTACACGCACGTGCGCGAAGACGCGCTGGTGCTCTACGGTTTTCTGACCTCGCGCGAGAAACATTTTTTTGAGATGCTCATCTCCGCTTCGGGCGTGGGGCCTTCGCTGGCGCTAAAGATTCTTTCGGGGATGAACGTCGAAGAGCTGGTGCCGGCGATCCGGCAAGGCGACCTGGCGCAACTCGTGCGCATCCCGGGCGTGGGGAAAAAGACCGCCGAGCGCATCGTCGTGGAACTACGCGATAAGCTGGCCGCGATGGAAACTCCTGGCGCGCCGGAAAAGCCCGCTTCGCGCACCGGCGTCGAAGCCGACGTGGTTTCGGCGCTGCTGAATCTGGGATACGATCGGCGGGTAGCGGAAAAAGCGGTTGAGGACGGGCGCCGCGACGGCGCGACCGCGGGATTTGAAAGCCTGCTGCGCGCAACACTGCAGCAGTTGAGCAAGAGTGCGGCCCGCGCCGCGCGGCAGTAAGAAGGAGGCGCATGATGTCAGGCTCGCGCGCGGAACCAAGAATGGCAAAACCCGCAAATCGAATCGTTTCCGGGCAGGCGTTCGAAGAGGACGCGCGCATCGAAGCCAGCGTGCGCCCGAAGCTGCTGAGCGATTTCATCGGGCAAGCGCGCGTCAAGGACAACATCCTGATCGCCATCGAAGCGGCCAAGAGCCGCAATGAAGCGCTCGACCACGTCCTGCTGTACGGCCCGCCGGGATTGGGCAAGACCACGCTCGCGCAAATCATCTCGCACGAATTGGGCGTGGCCATCAAGACGAGTTCCGGGCCGCTGCTGGAGCGCAAGGGCGACCTCACGGCGATTCTTACTTCGATGGAGCCGCGCGAACTCTTTTTCCTCGACGAGATTCACCGCCTGATGCCCGCGGTCGAGGAAATCCTTTATCCCGCGATGGAGGATTACCGCATTGACCTGGTGATCGGGCAGGGGCCCGGCGCGCGCATCCATCCGTTTCAGTTGAGCAAGTTCACGCTGGTGGGCGCCACGACGCGCGCGGGGCTTATCACTGCGCCACTGCGCTCGCGCTTCGGCATCGTCCATCGCCTGGAGTTTTATGCGCCGGAGGATCTGGTCATCATCGTGCGGCGCTCCGCGAATATCCTGGGAATCAAACTTGACGACGAAGGCGCGCACGAAATCGCGCGGCGCGCACGCGGGACTCCGCGCGTGGCTAACCGGCTGCTGCGGCGCGCGCGGGACTTCGCTGAGGTGCGCGCACAGGGGCGCGTGACGCTCGAAGTGGCTCGCGAGGCGCTCGAAAAACTGGGCGTGGACGAGCACGGCCTGGACGACATGGACCGGAACCTGCTGCGGACGATCATCGAAAAATACGCCGGCGGGCCGGTGGGATTGAGCACGATTGCGGCGTCGCTCAGCGAGGAAGAAGACGCCATCGAGGAGATCTATGAGCCTTATCTCATGCAGCTAGGTTTGCTCGATCGTTCGCAGCGCGGCCGCATCGCCACGGCGCTGGCGTACAAACATTTCGGCCTCGATCCCGAAACCGCAGGGCAACGCCGCCAGCCCGGCCTATTCTGAAACCACGGATGCACGCGGATTCACACAGATAAGAAACAGAGGCGATCGTTTCGAATCCCCACCCCTTCTAAATCCCTTCTCTGTCATTCATCAGTGTGCATCTGTGTCCATCCGTGGTTACAATCCTTCTTCTCTTGAGCAGATGAAGACCATCTATCTATCGCTGGGGTCTAATATCGGCGACCGCGCCGCGAGCATCGCGCGGGCGATCGAAGCCCTCGACGGCGCCGGTGTGCGCGTGCTGCGGCAGTCGTCGCTCTACGCCACTGAGCCGGTGGATTTTGAGCCACAGAGCTGGTTCCTGAACTGTGCCGTCGAAGCGGAGACCGATCTGATGCCGCGGCAATTGCTGCGCGCCTTGAGGGAGATCGAGCGCAAGCTTGGCAGAAAAAAACTGGTGCGGCGCGGGCCGCGCGCGATTGACATGGACATCCTCTTCTACGGCACGAGCATTGTGCGAACTCCTGAGCTCGAGATTCCGCATCCGCGGATGGCTGAGCGAAGATTTGTGCTCGTGCCGCTTGCCGAAATCGCGCCGTCACTCCGCCATCCCATTTTGGGAATGAAAGTCAGAGAATTACTCGCGGCCACGCCGGACCGTTCCAGCGTCCGGCCCTGGAACCAACCCCGGACCTGACCCTCCCGGTCCTTCAGCGGCCACTTTGGAGGCGGGGACTTGCCGCAATAGAGGTCTCTCGGGCATGGGCGGCACCCGCCGCTGTTTTATTGCCCGGTGTTCCACGGAACACCGGGCCTGGGAGCGCCTCAGTTTTCTGGCTGGTGGGGGGATAGGGAAAAAGCGGCTTCGGCCCTCTAATCGCTTCCAAATGCGATTCCTGAAAGCGACAATTCACGTCCAGAAGGGCCTCGACTCTCGCGATTGGATCGGGAGGGGGAGTCAACCTGACTCCCCCTCCACTCACCAGCCTGCCGGCCGACAGGCTGGCTGGCGCAGGCAGGGGGCACGAGTCATTCGTCACACCGGCGCTAGCTTGTCCGGTGGATTCTCAGCCAGTGGAGCGTGATGTCCGTGGGCCGCAGCGCCTCGAGTTCGATCTGGGCGTAGCGGCCTTCGGTGATTTCGCGCCAGCGATAAACGCCGGGCTCGCTCTCCACTTTTTCGCGGCCTTCGAGCGGGCGCAGGAATTCGCGCGCGTCAGCCAGCGAAGCCTGCTCCTTCGAGCCGGGCCGCGCCAGCGCCTCGACGGCGTAGCTGCGCAGCAGCTTCGGCCAGTAGCGCTCGAAGAGCGCGGTGGAAGCGAAGATGTCGCTCCAGGCCACTTCACCGCCGTAGGCGATGACCACGCCGACCAGGTGCTCGCCCTTCAGATTGGCCGTGGCACGGGCGAAGCGGCGCTGAAGTTCATCGGCGAACACTTCGACCGATTGGCTCACGCGGGAAGATTGATAAACCTTGGCGTAGGACTCCGTCGGCGCTTCCACGCGAACTGTTTCAGCGATGCCCCCTGCCGAAATTCTTGGCGCCGGCGCAGACGAGTTGGATTCGGCTCTCGCTGTTGTGCCGGAACGCACCGCGGCCCAAACTTCGCTCTGGTTCTGATCCACTGCGGCCTTCTCGCGCACGCTCGGGTGGACCATCATCTTCGCCGCGCCGAATTGCGATCCCGAGGACCAACGGCCGTGCTCGACGCAAAAAACGTCCAACGGCAGCGGTTCTGCGCCGACGGACACGATGCGGTCCTTGGCGATGATGCGATCCTGTTTGCCGCCGCTCACCAATTCGCCGGCCAGGAGGATCAGCGGCTTTTTGCCGCGATTGATCAACACGAGCTGATTCACCGACGCGCCGCTCTGGTACGAGGCCGGCTGACCATCGCGCGTGCGGCGAATGATTTCGCTTCCCCGCTCGGAGACGACAGCGTCGCCGGAAGCCAGCGCTTCGTCGAGCGTCTGAAATCCGCTCGTTTCCGGCGCGTGACTCGTGACTACCGGAAATACGGTCATGTTTTCGTAGGTGATCGGATCCAGCAGCCGCCACGGTTCCGGGCCAGGCTTTTCGAGTCTGGGCCCGCCCGCCGCGAAGACCGCGGCCATCGCGCCGAACGACGTGAGTCCCAGCAATCCCCAGGTCAACAAGCTTCCTCGTTCCATTTCATCCTCCTGATCTCTTTCGACACCGGACCTGCCGCGAAAGGCGGCAAGGGTTCCCTCCGGGCTTCATGGGCTTTGAACGCGGGCGGCGAGGTTTCTTGCAGGGTTTCCGGGGGTGTGGCAAACTCCGCCCCGTTGGGAGACACCATGAAGAAACTACGCGGTTTGGGGTTCTGGCTGGGCTTCGCCGCCGTGATGGCGATTCCTGCCGTCTTGCTTTGGGCGCAGGCCGGGTCTTGCGCGCCGGAGCAAGAGTCTTTGCGCCACGTCAACGCGCAACGCCTACAGCAGGCGCTCGAAAAACTGAGCGAGTTCGGCCGCAACCCGGAAGGTGGCGTCACGCGGCTGGGATTTTCGAATGAAGACCTCGCCGCGCGGGAATGGCTGATGGGCGAGATGCGGCGAGCGGGTCTGCAGGTGCGCGTGGATCAGGCCGGCAATATCTTCGGCCGCCGCGAGGGGTCCGAAAAACTGCCCGTGCTGCTCTTTGGCTCGCATATTGACTCGGTGCCGCACGGTGGAAACTTTGATGGCGACGTGGGCAGCATGGGCGCGTTCGAAGTGCTGCGAGCCATGAACGACCTCCACGTGACGACCCGGCACCCGCTCGAAATGGTGATCTGGACCAACGAAGAGGGACACCACTTCGGCAAAGGCGTCTTCGGGTCGGCGGCCGCAGCCGGTCTGATCTCGCCGGACTTTTTGGAGCGGCGCGACGACGAGGGCAAGACGCTGGCCGACTGGTTGCGCCGCTACGGCGCCGACCCGACGCGGCTTGGCGAAGCACGCATCGCTTCAGGAACTGTGGCCGGCTATCTCGAATTGCACATCGAGCAGGGAGCCAATCTGGACGAAGCGAAGGTTCCCATCGGCGTGGTGCAAGGAATCGTGGGAATTCACTGGTGGACGTGCACGGCGACCGGGTTTGCGAATCACGCGGGAACCACGCCGATGAATCGCCGCCAGGATGCGTTGCTGGCCGCCGCGAGGGCCGCGCTCGCCGTGCGCGAAGAGGTCCGCGCGGAACCCGGGCGGCAAGTGGGCACGGTGGGCTATGCGAAGATCGAACCCAGCGCGCGCAACATCATTCCCGGGCGCGTGGAATTTCCCGTAGAACTGCGCGATCTGGACGCCGCGAAAATCGAGCGAATCTGGACGCGCATCGAGAAGCGTTTTGCACAAATCGCCCGCGAGGAAAACGTTCCCATCGCATGCACTTCGCTGAGCGTCGATGAGCCAGCGCGCACGGATCCTGCGTTTCAAGCCGCTGTCCGCGAAGCGGCGCAATCGGCGGGCCTGGCGACGATGGATTTGCCCAGCGGTGCGGGCCATGACGCCCAGAACGTCGCGAAATTTGCACCCATGGGAATGATTTTCGTGCCCAGCCGCGGCGGGATCAGCCATTCACCGAAGGAATTCACTCCGTGGGAGGACGTGGCCAACGGCGCGGAAGTTCTCTACCGCAGTATTTTGCTGCTTGATTCGCGGATGAATCGTCAGTAGGAAGAAATGTGTCCTGGGACGGGCTGAGTTGGGGTAAACGAAGGCGCTAGAGCGACCCCGCGCGATTCACAGTTCGGTAGGCTGATCCGTCTTCTTGAGCTTTTTCTTGCGCTCTTCTTCTTCCTTGCGCTCGAATTCGGCGATCTCTTCCTCGGTCATCATATAGTCTTCGCGCGAAGCGAACATCGAGGTTCGCCGCCCGGCCTGTCCGCTGCCGTCGCGGCCACGCCGTGTGTCCTTCAGCGGCTTCGTCTCTGCGAACTGAGTGTCGTGGCGGACGCGCCGGATGGGCAGGGGGATCGCCCCGATCTCCAGCAGCAGGTCGCTGATTTTGTCCAGAAAATCGTGCAGGTGAAACGGCTTCAGCGCGTAGGTTAAACTCTCGCGCTCGAGAGCCTTCTTCGCTTCGGGACCCGCGTTGGGCGGCAGCAGGAAAAGCACGCGCAAGGGAGGGTTTCCGCCGAGGGCGGCCGGGGCGTTGCCCAGCTCGCTCAGCATGGCGAAGAGCGTGGTGTCGAAGCCGCTCATCATCACGTTGGCGATGACGAGCTTCCACGTGCCGGAGGCGAGCGCTGCCAGAGCCTCATTCGCCGTGGAGACTCCTTCCACGCGCCAGCCCTCGGAGTCCAACATCTGCTGCAAAGCCGCCTGCGTGGCTTTGTCATCGTCTAAGATCAATATGCCGACTTCGTCCACGGGTTCTCCCACGGGCTGCATTTCAGTATAGCGTCCGCTGGAGACCGGCTGCGCGCGGACTCCCCGGGACGGCGCGTAAGGAACAAGATACCCATTTCGCGGGCTGTCCGGTCCGGCGGGTATAATCGCCGCGGCGGGACGGGAGAGACCTAAAGATGAGGCCCGCGTTCAGAACTTGCTGGGGAAGAGGCTTGCGGCTGCGGTGTCCCCATTGCGGGCAGGGAAGGCTCTATTCCGGCTGGGTGCGCATGAACCACGAGTGCCCGCATTGCGGCCTGTGGTTTTACCGCGAGCCGGGCTACTACGTGGGCGCGATGATCGTGAACTACGGAGTTACAGCGGGGATCGTTCTTGCGGCATATCTTCTTTCGCTCCTGCTGCCCAACTTCTGGAATGCTTCCACCGATACGAAGCTCTTCGCGTGGTTCGGCTTCGCCATTGCGCTTTCGCTGGCATTGTTCCGCCACTCGCGCAGTCTTTGGCTGGCCATGGACTATTGGCTGGAGCCCTGGAAAGCGGAGTAGCAAGCTGGGTTCGGCTTGCAGGGGAATCCGATCAAGCGATTGCTTGATGCTCAGAAGAGCCACTGTTAGTCTAAGAAATGGAGAAATCTGGTGGCTGGGAAGACTCGGAAAACAGAACTCGAGAGGGCGGTTGCGCGAGCCGCGCGAATCGTCGAAGCCCAATTGGCAAGACTACCGGCCGGTTTGCAAGCGAAGAATAGGGCTGAACTGCACAGCCTTGCTGCTTCTAGTTCGACCGTCCGGACAGCCCTACCCGGGGCGAATACAAGGCGAAAATTAGTTCTTGACATAGCGAACAAAAAGCGAATATAGTCTCCCCTGTAGCGGTGAGGCGGGCGATGGCCACTTCTCCCCAAACTCCCTCGTTGTTCCCCCTTGTCCCGTACCAGCGGGACACCGAGCATCTCGGAAGCTTCTCCCCGTGCCAGGGAGAGCTTGCCAGCCCTGGCGGGCCATCCTGCCACGGCGAGCAGACTTCCGGGGACCGCCTCGTCGGCATTGCCCGCCTCGCCGCTGCGTCCCCCTCCGCCCTGCAGAAATCTGATGGGCGCGGGACGGAGTACTTCCTTCTACCCGTGAAGTCCATCCTGAATTATTGCGATTCCGACCGCGTGCCCTTTCGCTGGACGGTGAACCCTTACCGGGGATGCGAATTCGGCTGCCGGTACTGCTACGCGCGCTATACGCACGAATACATGGAACTGGACGGCGGCGAATTCGAAAGCAAGATTTACGCCAAGCAGAATGCGGGCCCGCTGGCCGCGCGCGATTTGAACACGGAAAAAATCTGGGGCGAA
>JBGQGH010000049.1:0-21605 GCA_041497315.1 Terriglobia bacterium
CTCCCGGGCGTGGAGCGGCAGGGCGAGCTGCTCGGCGTCTTCCGCACATCCAGCAGCTTCGCCAACGGCAGCTTCTCCTACCCTGACTATCTGGATACACGCGCACGAACGAAAACCCTCGAGGGCCTGGCGGCCACCAACATGACCAACTTCAGCCTCGCGCAGGAGGGCCACGCCGACCTGGTGTTCGCGGAAACGGTGAGCGAGAACTTTTTCGATGTGCTCCACGTGCGCCAACAACTGGGCCGCGGATTCACCGCCGAAGAAGGCAAGCCCGGCGCGCCGCGCGTGGCCGTGATCAGCGACGGCCTCTGGAAACGCCGCTTCGCCGGCGATCCTGAGATCGTCGGAAAAGATATTCTCCTGAATGGGAGCAAGTTCAGCGTCGTGGGCGTGGCGCCAGCGGGTTTTGCAGGCGGTGAACCGGCGCTGCGTTTCGACCTCTGGGTGCCCCTGGTTGTAAACGAGGAAATGACCAGCAGTAGCGCCCGGCTGAAACTGCGTGGAAACCACTGGTTCTCCACGCTGGGCCGCCGCCGGCCGGGGATCAGCGAGGACCAAGTGAACGCTGAATTGGCGATCGTGGCGGCGGATCTGGCCAAGGAATTTCCGAATGAGAATCGCGGCGCCACGATGCAGGCCTACCCGCTGTGGAGACTTCCACGCGGCGCAGCAAATGTTCTGGGTCCCGTGCTCATCGTCTTGATGGGGCTGGCGGCTCTGGTCCTCCTGATCGCCTGTGCGAATGTTGCGAATGTGCTGCTGAGTCGCGCGTTGGGAAGACGGCGTGAAATGGCCATCCGACTGTCGCTCGGCGCCAGCCGGATTCGCATCGTAAGACAACTGTTGGTCGAAGGAGCGTTGCTTTCCCTCGGCGGCGGGATACTTGCCGTGGCGGTGGCCTATTCCACCGGCGGCCTGCTGTTGGCCCTGGTGCCGCCGACGGGAATGCCCGTTAGCATGGTGACGGGGATTGATTGGAAGCTGCTTGGATTCACACTCGCGGTCGCCATGGGCTCGGCCATGATTTTCGGATTGGCGCCCGCTCTGCAGGCCTCTCGCGCGGAACCTGTCTCCGCACTGAAGGAGGAGGCCGGAAGCGTCGTGGGCGGAAGGCGCGGCTGGCTGCGAAGCACGCTTGTGGTCGTGCAAGTCGCGCTTTCGCTGGTCATGCTCGTCGCTGCGGGGCTTTTCTCCCGCAGTCTGAGCAAGGCGCAAGAATACGAGCCGGGATTCAACCCTCGCGGCGTGGTGCTGGCCTCAGCTTTGCTTTTTCCCAACCGGTACAATCCGCAGGCCGGCCGCGAGTTCTATCGTCGCGCCATCGAGAGGCTCGAAACTCTTCCGGGCGTGAAGTCGGCCACGCTCATCCGTCGAATTCCCCTGGGCTTCGGCGGCACGAGTTCTTCGGACGTGTTGGTGGAAGGATACACGCCCTCCAGCCCCGATGAAGAGGTCTGGGGCTATACCAACTGGTGCGGTCCCCGTTTCGCCGAGACGTTGCAGATTCCGCTCCTGGCCGGACGAGATTTCACCGGCGAAGACCGCTCCGGCAAGCCAGGAGTGATGATCGTCAATCGGGCGATGGCCACGAAGTACTGGAAGGACGGCAATCCAATCGGCAAACGCGTGAAGTATGGCGGCGAGTGGTTGACTGTCGTCGGCGTCATCGAGAACTCGAAGATGACCGGGCTGAAGGAGAAGCCGTCCCCGACCTATTACCTGGCCGGGGACCAGTACTACCGGGGCGACCTGACCTTCCTCGTGCGAACGCAGGGCCCGGCGCAAGCCGCGGTGAGCTCCGTGCGATCCGCGCTGCAATCCCTGGACAACGAACTGGCCATCTTCAACCTTACGACGCTCGAAGAATCCGTCGGCGCCGCGACGTTCCAGCAAAAACTCGGAGGGACTCTCCTCGGCGCGTTCGGTGCGCTCGCGCTTCTGCTGGCCGCTGTGGGGATTTTCGGCGTGATGGCCTATTCCGTCAGCCAGCGGACTCACGAGATCGGCGTGCGCATGGCGCTCGGCGCATCGCGGGCGGACGTCTTCCGGCTGGTAATCGGGAAGGGGATGCTTCTGCTGGGCATCGGTGTGCTCGTAGGGACCGCGGGCGCCGCGGCAGCCGCGCAAGCACTCGAGAGCTTGCTCTTTGGCATCAGCCCGATGGACCCGGTGACGTTTGGAACAGTGCCGCTGGTGCTTGCAGTCGTGGCGCTGGTGGCTTGCCTGGTTCCAGCCATGCGCGCGACTCGCGTGGACCCGATTGTCGCGCTTCGCTACGAATGATCGTTGGTCGCGCGGTCTCCGCGCTCAAACCGCGCAAGTGCGTCCAGGATTTCCTGGCCGTACATTGCCGTTTTTTTCTCGCCGAAGCCGCACACGCCGCGCAGCTCGGCCATTGAACGCGGCCGTTTGTGGCAAAGCTCGTCGAGCGAACTGTCGTGCATCACGACGAACGCAGGCTGCCCCCGCTCTTGTGCTGCGGCGCGCCTCCATTCTCGCAGGTATTCGCGCAAATCCGCGTTGACTTCTAGCTTTGCGCCCGCCACCGGGTGCGCTCGGTTCCCGCCGCGCCTCGCGGGTGACGCAGGACTACTTCTCTTCGTCTTGCCCTTGCGCCTCCGCAGGGGCGCTGCATCCGCGGCCGCCTCGAGCCACTCCGCGCCGCAGCCGCACACATCGCAAGCCGCGCAAGGCTTCCACTTCCGCGTTTCGCCGAAATGCTCGCAGATCTGCCGGTGTCGGCAAACTCTCGATTCGACGAATTCCCGTATGCGGTGATACCGCTGCCACGCCCGATCCGTTTCCTGCCGGTCGCTGATCTGTCCGATGAAGTGCGCCAGCAGACCAGCATCGCGCTTCTGCCACAGCAGCAGGCAATCCGCCGCCACCCCGTCGCGCCCCGCGCGGCCCGCCTCCTGGTAATACTGCTCGATGGATTTCGGCAGCGAGAGGTGAATCACTGCGCGTACCGCTGGCTTGTTGATGCCTAGTCCAAACGCGATCGTGCCCACCAGCACGCGCGCTTCGTCGGACATCCACCGCTCCTGATTTCTCCGCCGCGTCGTGGCGTCCATTTGTCCGTGATACGCGACCGCGCGAATTCCGCGCTCTTCCAATTTGTCGACGGTCTGCTCGACGCCCTTGATCGTCGGCGCATAAACGATAACGCTCGCGCCTTCGTGCCTCCGAAGAGCTGCCAACAACAGATCGAACTGCGTCCGCGCGTCCGTCTCTCGTACCAGGTACCGCAGGTTCGGACGGTAAAAGCTCGCGATGTATTTGTCGGGATTGCGCAGTCCGAGTTGCTCGATGATGTCGTGCCGCACCTGCCGCGTCGCGCTCGCCGTAAACGCCGCAATCGGCACTCCCGGAAAGCGTTCGCGCAGCATCTTCATTCGCCGGTATTCCGGCCGGAACTCATGCCCCCATTCAGAGATGCAATGCGCCTCGTCAATCGCGAAGAGCAAGACCGGCAGCACCTGCAGCCAGCGGACTGTGTCCTGGCGCGCCAGCCGCTCCGGCGAAAGATACAGCAGCCGGTATTCGCCGGCCGCCGCCCGGCGCATCACATCCTGCTGCTGCCGCTCCGTAAGCATGCTGTTCAGCACCGCGGCCGGAATCCCTATTTGCTCCAGGTGCGCCGCTTGGTCCTGCATCAATGCGATCAACGGCGAGATGACGATCGCCGTTTCCCCCGGTCTCATCGCCGCCGGCAGTTGGTAGCACAGTGACTTCCCCCCGCCCGTAGGCATCACCACGCAAGTGTCCCGCCCGTCGAGCAGGCTCTTCACGATGCTTTCCTGGAGCGGCCGAAAGGATTCGTAGCCCCAGCAGCGGCGCAAGACCTCGCGCATGTCAGATTCTGAGTTCATCGGAGAAATGTGCGATCCACCGCGGGCACGCTAGACCGTCTTGTCTTTGGAGTAGCACAGCCGCTCGAGGTTGCACTCGGTGCACCGCGGCTTGCGCGCCTGGCAAATGCGGCGGCCGTGCCAGATCAATTGGTGGCTGAAGAGAATCCATTTTTCCTGCGGAATCACCAGCATCAAGTCCTGCTCGATCTTCTTGGGGTCTTCGTTGCGCGAGAGGTCGAGGCGGCCAGAGAGCCGCTGGACGTGCGTATCCACAACCACACCGGTCGCGATGCCGAACGCCGTGCCCAGCACCACATTCGCCGTCTTGCGCGCCACGCCCGGTAGCGTCAGCAGCTCTTCCATCGTTTGCGGGACCTTGCCGCCGAACTCTTCCACAATCTTCTTGCTCGCCCCCATGATGGACTTCGTTTTGTTGCGGAAAAAACCGGTCGGCCGGATGTCTTTCTCCAGTTCGCGCGGATTCGCGTAGGCGAACGCTTCGGGGGTGGGGTATTTCGGGAAGAGCGTCTGGGTCACCTGGTTCACGCGCACGTCGGTGCACTGCGCCGAAAGAATCGTCGAGATGAGCAGTTGGAACGGGTTTTCGTGGTGCAGCGCGCAGGTGGCCGCCGGATACGCGGCGTCCAATTTTTCCAGGATGGCGCGGACGCGTTTCGCATCCGTGCCGCGCGCCTTCGCGGCGGATCTTTTCTTCGTCTTGGTTGATTTCTTCGCCATGAGAATTAGCGCAGGACTATAACATACGCCTAAGAATTTCCTACGATCGCCCGAGACGTTCCAGCCACCCAAGCAACCTGCGAAACGCTTTGCCGCGATGACTGTGTTCGTTTTTCTCTTCCCGCGTCAGTTCCGCAAAAGTCTTGCGCAGGGCAGGGAAGTAGAAAATTGGATCGTAGCCGAAACCGCCGCTGCCGCGCGGGGCGTCGAGCAGTTCGCCTTCCACGGAATCCGAGACAACGGCCAGTGCACAGCCCCTCTGCGCTAGCGCGATGACGCACACGAATCGCGCGCGACGATCGCTTGCGCCGCGAGACTTCAATTCGCGCAAGAGTTTTTGCACGCGCTCGGCGTCGCTGGCCCCCGCACCGGCGTAACGCGCGGATTGCACTCCCGGCGCGCCGTCGAGGGAATCCACGACGAGTCCGGAATCGTCGGCCAGCACGATGCCATCCGCATGCCGGCTGTAGTACAGCGCTTTCCCCGCCGCGTTTTCTGCGAACGTCGGCGCCGATTCTTCGAAGCGCAGCAAATGATCGTAGCGCGGGAGCAATTCGAGCGCGACAGCGCGTCCCGCGCCCAGCGCCTGATACTCGCGCAACTTTCCGGGATTCGAAGAGGCCAGGAGCAGCTTGATGGGCACGGGCGGGTCAGCGCGGGCTGAAATTCATCTGCAGCAGAGCCTGCTGGTGCTCGGTGAGGCCTTTGATCCCCGCGCCGGCCAGCGCCAGCAAGCGTTGCAGCTCGTCGCCGGCAAACGGACGGCCTTCGGCGGTGGCCTGAATCTCCACGAAGCGCCCCGCGCCGGTCATGACCACGTTCATGTCCACTTGCGCGCGCGAATCTTCGTCGTAGGCGAGGTCGAGCAGGAGTTCATCGTCCACCAGGCCCACGCTCGTCGCGGCCACGGAATCCACGACCGGCACTTGCTTGAGGATGCCCGCTGCGACGAGACGCTCCATGGCCAGCGCCAGCGCAACAAAGCCGCCGGTGATTGCCGCCGTGCGCGTCCCGCCATCGGCCTGGATGACGTCGCAATCAATCCACACCGTGCGCTCGCCCAGGCGCTTCTGATCCACCACGGAGCGCAGCGAGCGGCCGATCAGCCGCGCGATTTCAATAGTGCGCCCGGTCTGCTTTCCGCGCGAAGCCTCGCGCACGGTGCGCTGCTCGGTGGCGCGAGGCAACATGCCGTACTCGCTGGTGATCCACCCTTTTCCGCTGCCCTTCATGAAGGACGGCACGCCGTCATCCACCGACGCGGTGCAAATCACGCGGGTCTGGCCGATCTCGATCAGCACGCTGCCTTCGGCCGTGGGCACGAAGTCTGGCGTAATCTTCACCGGCCGGAGTTGATTCGAAGCTCGCCCGTCGTTCCTCAAAGTTTCTCCTCACTCAGGCCGCTCTGCGGGACTAACGACCCAGTTTGCCGGGCGCCGCAGGTGGTGTCAACCCGCCGCCGGGCGCCTTGCCGGGAGCGGGCGGCGCTGCGGGTGCGACGGGGTTTGCTGGCGCGGACGCCGGGACCTCCGCGCGCACGGCGAACAATCCCGTCAAGTCCACGTGCCCGGCCAGCGTTTCCACTTCCTGGCCGTGAATCAGAATTTTCAGCCGCTTCACCGCATCCATGTTCGCCGCGAGCGTCTTCACGATCGAGTCCACGGCCATTTGTTCGCTCAGGATGCCGGAGGGAGTCGCCGTCGCCAGCGTATCGGAAAAATCCGCCACCGCTGTGCCGTCCGGTAACAGGTAAAACTCGACCAGCGTCGCATCCGCCGGAAGCGTGCGTTGCTCCGGCGACGGCGGCGCGGTAATCAGCGCGCCGAGCAATTGCTTCGCGCGCTGCACCGGATCGGCCGAGAGCGCCAATTGAACCTCAACGGGCTCGAGGGTTGCGGGGGAATTCGCCGAAGCCCAGAAAATCCTCGCCGTCACCTTGACGTCGGTAGGCGTGGCGATGGCCGGTTGAATCACTTCGCGGCGCGCTTGCTCCTCGCTCCGGCCGGACTGGCGCAGGCGCTGCAGCCGCTCGCGAAGGCGCGGAACGTAAATCACTCCGACCACCACGCCAGCGAGAAGAATGAACCCCGCTATTTTCAGGCGTCGCGACATTATTTCGCGCCTGCCTCATACAGTGGACGGAAGTCCGCCACCGCTCGCGCGACGGCCTGCGCCAGGGAGGCCGCAAGATTGTTGAACGGGTCGGCGTTCCGCACGGAAACGCTGGACACTTCGATGGCGATCGCCGGAGCGGCTACGGTGCGCAGTTGTCTCACTGGCGCAAAGATCGGTACCTCGGCGGAGCCGCGAAATTTCTGCGCGATCTGAATGGCCGTGAGTTCCGCGAGGTGCCAACTCTGCGCCGCGTAGGCACGTTGTGCCTCATCCCAATTCACCAGACCGGTCTGCTCGAACGTGGGAGGTGAAGAGGGCAGGGGAAGCGAATAGACTCGCGCGGACCCGACTGGTCCGGTGCTGGAGACGTGCAGTGAGATAAAGATTGCGCCGTGCTGGCCGTTGACGATGGCCGAACGTTCGTCGAACGAAGGGTTTTCATTCCCCTGACGCGTCAGAATGACGCGCAGCCCCTCGCGTTCGAGCTCCACACGCACGGCCCGCGCGAGTGCGAGCGCGACGTCGCTCTCCAGAACGCCGCTTGCGCCTCGCGCCCCGGCATCCGGTCCGCCGTGGCCCGGATCGAGTACGACGACATTCAAAGTTTGCCGCGGCGCCTGTGGCGGAGCCGGAGGTGACTGCGGCGCGAGTTGCGGATTTGGCGGCTGCTGCGCCGCCTGTCGCGTGTACGCCGAGAGAGAAAAAACCGCTCCCGCCAGCAGCAGGACGAGAATCAGAGGTAAGAATCTTTCGCGCACGGGCACGAGAATAGCAGAAAAATTCACGGTCGTGCGTGGCCGCAGTGATTCGTCAGTCGCTCGCCGTCCCAGCCGCTGCTGTCGTCGTAACGCATGGAGCGATGCTTGGAGATAGGGGACATAGCCTCAAGGCGTTTGGTCCAGCGACAGAGGTGAAGCTGGATACTCTCGACCTGCGAGCGCGCAGCGTGACGAAACAGCGCTAGAAATCGACGCGAATGCCGATCTGCGCAGCGAACGGAATACCCACCGTCGTGCCCAGACCGAAAAAGTCCCCCAGCGCGCCGGCAGGCGTGCGGAGCTGATTGAGACTCTTGATCGGCGCTGTTTGCGTGCACGAAGAATTCAGACAGAACGCCGTTGCATTGGACAAACTGTTGACCGGAGTAGGCAATGCGGAGATGTCCGGGATGAAATTGTTTCCCGGGTTGGTGCGATTGAAGAGATTGAAGAATTCCGCAAAGGGCATCACCTTTACGCGATCGTGGAAAGAGAACTGGCGGCTGACGCGCAGGTCGACCTGCACGAATGGCGAGCCGCGAAACTGGTCTAGTGCCGTTTGCACGCCGTTCACAACGGCCCGGTCGTTTGCCACGCCGTCGCCGTTCACGTCCACGGGAGTGGCGAGGGCGTATGGCCGGGCGCTTTCAAATTGCGAAAGCGTGCTCACCTCGAACTTGCCCGGCAACTGGACGAGGCCCACGATCACAAGCCGGTGGCGTACGTCCTCACCCGAAGGGCCGTGGTCGCCCGGGCCAAATGGGTTTGCCACGTTGGAGACGCCATTGACGTAGTCAAACAGTTCGCCGACCGTGGCGCCCCACGTCGAAGCGCTGGCCAGCGTGTAGTGCGCGGTCAACTCGAAGTGATTCGAGAGGCGGTGCTGGATCACAAAGGAGACGCCGTCGTACCGCGAGCGGTTGTCCGAGCGGAACAGTGAAATATTTGGTTCCTGGCCTGGCGCGCTGGAGGAATGGAGAGTGACTCCGCCGACGTACTCGTACCGCCGGTATTGATGGACGCCCTGGTGATGCTGGTAGTTCACAGTGAAGTGCCAGGAATTACCGAAAGCGTGTTCGAACCCCGCGCTGGCCTGCAGGGCGTACGGCGTGCGGTAGTTCGGATCAATCAACGCGCCCTGTTCTCCAGGCGCGAGACAACCCGCATCTCCAGGATGGATGCAGACACCGGCCGCGGTGTTCACGGTGCGAAAAGCATCCACCCAGCCGTTCTGTGCCAGGTCATTGTAATAGAGGCCGAACCCGGCGCGAATAACCGTGCTCGACGAGCCTGCCGGTGCGTAAGCGATACCGAGGCGCGGTGCCACGGCTTTGCGGTAGTCGCGCGGAACGCCCCGCACGAGCGGAATACCCAGCGCCTTCAGAGTCAGAAACGCGGGGTTCTGGTCTTGGTCCCGCCCGGAAGCGCGAAACAGTCCAAGGGTCGTGTCGTAGCGCAGGCCATAGTTCACCGTCAACGATGGCCGGATTCGCCAGGAGTCCTGAGCGTACACTCCGATCCGCTTCACACTCTGGATAAAGGATCCATTGCCCGCCGGGGAGAAGCTGCTGTTGGCCGCGAAATCTGCGGTGAAAGGGCAAGCGGGATTCGTCACGGGCACGCAGAGCGCGAGATTCGCGGCGTAAAAGGATGGATCGTCCGGGAAAACGACGAGCGTTTCTGAAATTTGCGCGAACGCGCCGCCAAGAACCGGCTCGTGGATGAAATTGACGCCAAACTTGGCCGCGTGTCCGTTTCCCGCGAAGCTCAGGTCGTAGCGGTATTGGTATTTCTGCTGGTCGCGCCGGAGGGGGAAGGCCGTAATCGAGGTGACAAACTGATTGTCGCCGAACGTTTCGAACCCGGAAGTCGTGATGGCGCTGGCGCTAAACGGAAATGCCAGCGCCAGCCCCAGGTTCGAGTTTCGATCCTTTGTGTGATGAAACCCGTTCGCCTGCAGCGTCAACGCGCCGAGCCAGTGCGTGCCGAACTGATATTGCTGCCCAATCAGTACGCTGTAATAGTTTGAATGCGTGGTCGCGCCGGTCGAGGGAAGTGTGGCCTGTTGCACGAGATCATTGATCGCGCGGTTCCGATCCAGTGAGCCTCGCACGAACCACTGTGAGCGCGGCGATTGCTCCCAATC
Source organism: Terriglobia bacterium (assembly GCA_041497315.1). Classification (GTDB taxonomy): domain Bacteria; phylum Acidobacteriota; class Terriglobia; order Acidiferrales; family UBA7541; genus JBGQGH01. Next base: position 9,615 of record JBGQGH010000049.1, read on the forward strand.
GAGCCGCACTAGGAACAGGTTGTCGCGATAGGGCACAAGTGTGGACGTCGGGACGCCGATTGACGTGACTCCGGGAATCAGTCCAGCCGCCGCAATCTGTGCCAGTGCCTTGAACTCCGTGAGGCTGTTCGCGCTGTATGCGACACTCGCGTCCTCGTGCACGTATTCATACGAAGAGAATAAGTAGACCTTGCCCTTGCGCAGGGGGCCGCCGAGCGTAAAAGAAGAATTGTCGCGCGAGAAGGGTTGTTTCGGGTTCGGTTCCGGGTTGTCCAGCGGATTGCGCGCATTGAGGGCTTGACCGCGGTAGAAAAACGCTCCGCTGCCGTGCCAGACGTCGGTCCCGCGGCGGGTTGTGAGGATCACGCTCCCCCCGTTCGTGCGGGAAGTGTCGGCGTCAAATTGAGCCGTACGCACCGTGAACTCCTGCAGCGCATCGGGCGAGTAGTTCTGCAAGAATCCTCCAATCCAGTCGTCGTTGTTGTCGCCGCCGTCCACGGACAGGTCCACGTTGAGTCCGGAACTCCCCGCAAACGCGACCGCGGTGATTCGCGCTTTGGTTGGATCCGAGGGCTCAACGGGCTGAGTCATCGGCGCCATGTAAGCGATGTTTGCGAAGCTACGCGCGGCCAGTGGGATCTCGGCGAGATCATGCGCGGTGATCGTGGCCTTCTGGACGCTCGATGTTGTCTCGATGGGCTGCGACGCCAGCGATTGCACTCCTCCCTGGACTCCGACGCGCTCCTCGATGGGCGCCAGGCTCAGCCTCAGCGTAATGGTCGGCGTCGAGCTGACTCTCACGATCACTTGCCGGACCGCGGGTTGAAACCCCGATGCCTGCGCCGTTACGCGATACTCGCCTGGAGGCAACGCCTCAATTCGGAACTCTCCTCTCGAGTCCGACGTGGTTGCGCGCTCGAATGCGGACTCGACACGCCGAGCGGAGACCGTGGCGCCGGCCACGCGGAGGCCGGAAGGGTCCAGTATGGTCCCGACGAGCGCTCCCTCGAAACTTTGGGCCCGCACGAGCGTCGTAGCCAAGAAACAGCCGGCCGCGAGGGCAAGAATTGCAAGGGAACTCAGCCTCGTCAATGATCGAAGCATGTGGGGAAGACTACCGAACCAGGGGTTCTACTACCACGGCTCGTAGTTCGGATGGGAAGGAGCGGCTCTCCGAGTAGATGCGACTGGGATACCGATAGGCTAGCGGACGAGTCGCTCGAGGAGCGAATGGACGGAGTAGAGGGTCGATGGCCGCAGCATCGCAACGGCAAGCAGGCCCGCCATGCAAAGAACACCGCTTCCGCAAACGAGAGGAAACAGACGGCTGCCGCGCTTCTCTTGAGGTGGTACCGCCTGCAACAGCCGGGCCACGCGAATCGAGAGGTCCTGGTCTGCCGGCACAAGTGCTGTAAGAAGTGGAGACAGTTGCAGTGCCGTGCCCATTTTTGCAAACCGCACCAGCGCCTCCGCCAGCGGGAGTGAGCGGCGACCGTCCTGCTCGATCGCGTCATCGTCCGCGGCCCATTCGGAGAAGCGCGACCACGCACGGTCCAGCGCGGCGAAGCGGCCCGAGAAGGGAAAAACTTCCGGCGCGAGCAGAAGCAGCAATCGCTTCAGGTTGTCGCGCGAAGCGCCATGGGCGCGCTCGTGGCCCAGGGCGGCTTCCAGCTGTTCTGCCGAGAGAGCACGCAGAACGCCGCGCGTGATAACGATTCGCCGGCGAAAAACTTCCGCCATCGCCAGTAAAGGAATTTCTCCCTCGACGACGATGACCGGGGCGGTCACTCCTGCGAGCTGCACCACTGAGCCGAGGCGCTCGCAATGCCGCGTGAAGCGGATGGAAGCAACCAACGCACGAACCGCGCGAGAAATGGAAACGCACCAAGCGGCCGCGGCCAGCAGTGCGAGGCCGACAAAGGCAAGACCCACGTGTTCGGCGGTGTCCCGCGGCTCGAGCCACAAATAGCTGGGCGCACAGACAATCGCCACGAGAAGAAGCGCGAGCGCCGTGGGGAAGAAGCGCAGTGCAAACAGAAAACGCGTGGCGCGACGCGGGCTCATGCCTTCCGCCAGCCGCAGGGCCAGCGGCAATCCGCTCCAGGTGGCCAGCATGATTCCCACATAGATGACAAAGAAGCAGGCCAAGCACAGAGACACAAGTCGCAAGAAGTAGGGCAGATTCACGACTGGACTCGCCGCAAGCGTTCCTTGCGTTTTGCTCGGATCTTTTCCTCGAGTTCCTGGAGCAGCGTTACATCGTGCTGGCCCACCGCGTCCACCAGGGAGGAGATCAAGAGTTCGCGCGAGGGTTGCGTGCCGGTTAGGAATCTCGTCAACAAATCGCTCGCCATCTTGCGCTGCCAATCCAGCCGGGAAAGGGCGGGCGTATAGAGAAATGCGCGGTCAGCTTTGCGCCGGCAGAGGAAGCCTTTCTTGAACAGCCGGTCGAGCGTGGTCATGATCGTGGTGTAAGCGAGCGGCCGTTCCAACAGGTGGACCACATCGCGCACGCTGCTCTCGCCCCAGGTCCACACCAACTCCAAGACGCTCAGTTCAAGGCGTCCGAGCGCCCATGCTCGCGGCGGCTCGCCCTGCTCTGGTTGGTGCGTTTTCGAAAATGGCAGCATGTCGCGCGTCTCAGTCCTTCGTACGAGTCTCGCGAAGATACCACATTCTCCTAGTCCCGCGCCGTTTTCACGTAGGCCGCAAGAAAGAGAATTAGGAAGAGCCGGTCCACCATCCCGCCGGCAAAAAATCGGAGTCGCCAGCCGGTGCTCCTGGTGCTACTGCTTCGCGCGACAAATCCCGCCGGGTTTCGAGGGCCGGCTATTTCTTCGTGGGCTGCCTCGCCGGCGGCGGGTGGCGCACGGGCTGGACCGCGGTTGACCCCGGCGCCGGCGCGGGAACCGGCTTGGGCATCTCCGCCGCCGTGAATCGCGGCAACATCTCGTCGGCCATCGCAATTGCGTACACTGCCGAAGCGATTTCCACCGCGCCTTCGCGCACGTCTTCCTCGTAGATTCGCTCGTAGGTGTCGTAATTCGTGTGATGGGTGAAGCTGCCGTAATCGAACGGATCCTGGTTCAGTCCCACCCCCGGCAGCCCCGCATTGTTGAACGAAGTGCTGTCGGTTCCCGCGGTCACGCGGCTGTTCGTCGGATTGACGCCCATGAATCCCCAGTCCTGGTAGGGAATCAGCGCGTTTCGAATCATCGCCGCGGCGCCTTCGGGCCCGAACACGCTCGCGCCGCGCGGCTTGCTGGTGCCCGAGTCTATGTTGAAGTACGCGTCCAGCTTCGCGTACTCCGGCTTTGGCTCCTCAAAGCTGCCGAAGTGTTGTTTCACGTAGGCGAGCGAGCCCAGTAGGCCTTCTTCCTCGCCGCTCCACAGCGCTACTCGAATCGTGCGCCGCGGCTTCACGTGCAGCTCCGCTAGAATGCGCATCGCCTCCAGCATCATCGAGCAGCCGATGCCGTTATCGGTGGCGCCGGTCGCGTCGTGCCAGGAATCGAAGTGTCCACCCAGCATCACGATTTCGCCTTTCTTATCCGTGCCCGGGATTTCGCCGATGGCGTTGTACGCGGTGGTGCCTGCGGGATAAAGCTTGTTCACCATGTTGATGCGCAGCGTGACCGGCGTGCCATCGTCGAGGATGCGCGAGATGCGCCCGTAGTCTTCGTTGCGCATCACCAGGGTGGGCACGGCCCGCGTCCAGTCGTAAGTGCTGTTCTGCTGCGCGATGATCAAGCCATACGCGCGACCGGAGTCGTTGATCCGCACCAGTGCTCCGTTATCCACCATGAATTGGTCCACCGCGCGGTTCACTTCCTGCGGCGTCATCTGGCCCGGCGGCAACTGCTGTTGCCCGCGGCCTCCGCCGAATCCTCCGCGCCCGCGGTTCGGATTGTTGGGATCGAACTGCGCCTTCCACTCTTCCTCCGTGCGGCGAAGCGGCGCCGGGTTAAAATTTTCCACCACCTCGACGTGTTTGCCCACCAACACGACCTTTCCGCGGACTTTGTCCTTCATCGTGTTGAGATAAAAGTCCAGCTCCTCGCGCGTGGGCTGCTGACGAGGTGCTGCCGCGGGTGCCTGCGGCATCGGTGGCGGCGCCCATGCCGGTGCTGCGGGTGTTGCAGTCGCGCCGCGACCGCCCTGACCTCCCCCCGCTGCGCCGGGGGTTGCCAATCCCGGCGGCAGCAGCATCACTACTTTGGCCGTCACCACGCCCTTCGTGCTCGGCGTCCACGCCAGCGGCTTCACCATCAGTTGACCGTGGAACGGCGCGACCGCGTCAGCCGATAGCCCCAGGTTTTCCCATCCGGGCACAGGCGTCGCTGCGCTCGGCGGCTGAAAAGTCCACGGCTCCAGGTGCGCGTTGGCCAATCCCCACGAAGTCATGGTTTTCACCGCCCAATCGTCCGCCGCTTTCAAGTTTGGCGTCCCAGTCACGCGCGGGCCGTACACATCCGCAATCTGGTGAATGATCCACATGATTTTCGAATTGCTGGTTTCCTCCGCGCGGATCTGCGCGTACACATCCGGCAGGCTGGGCGCCTGCGCCGTCATCACCGGCGCGAACGCCATCAAGAGTGCGAGTGTACACGCAACGCAGGATCTGGCCATGGTCCCTCCCGGGCAATGAAACAGGCGGCTGGATTGAATCAAGAATCGCGAGTCGGGTCAATTTGAAATTGGATGTCTCCGGCTGGAGACATGGTGGAGGCGGGGGGAGTCGAACAACCACGCCTCACTCATAACACGCATCATACTGAACATTCTCAGCCGCGAGAAACGCTAAAAACGCTAAATTGGGCGAATTGGTGTACGTGGCGTGTGCGTGGGATCATCGCGGCTAGCTGAAACCTAGTTGGAACACGGACTTCAAGAAATCGGAGGCAACCCGTCACCGCACCCCAGTCTCCGTTCCACGGCCCAGTGGATTGATTCCGAGGGTGCGACAATCCGGGAGTTATCGCGCGGTGGCTCGAATTGAAATGCCTAGTGCTGCCGCTTCAACCTGTCAGGGCGGATCAAGAATGTCAGAGCCTTAGCGGGTTGCTCTGTGTTTGCCTCGGTTGGTTGGTCCGACTCAAGAGCTAAGGAATTTACCTCCCCCTGACAATTCCGTGACATTGCTTCCTTCCTCGGGCTTAGAATGAGCGCCACACTGCGGGAGTCAGTGGACCGATGCACCCGCGCCGTCATCCGCGACAAGTCTTCCTGTTTCTCGCTGCCGTTCTTCTCCCCTGTCTTTTGTTGATTGCATTGAGTGCCAGAATGCTCCGGCAAGATCGCGAGTTGGCCGAAAAAAGAATCGAAGAAGAGCGGCATCATCGCGTTTCCGAAATCCGTCAGCAGCTTCTCGTGTTCCTCGAGCAGATCAAGTTGCAGGAAGTCGGCGCGCTAGTTGCTAATCCCGAAAGGGTTCATGAGAATACCGATGAACACCAGGTGGTTGGCCTTCTCGCGTGGGTGCGAAACAATCAGCTCGTGCCGCCGTGGGCCCCCGCGCAGGAAGCGACATCGCTGCATGCGTTGCGAAGCGAGAGGGATTTCCAGCGCAAAATGCAGGAGGGGGAGCGCGCGGAGCTCGCCGAAAAAAAGTGGAGCAAAGCCGCCGATTTGTACCGGCAGGCGTTGCAGACGGCGCGGCTTCCCTTCGAGGCGGACTCTGTGCGATTGGCGTTGGCACGCACCTTATTGAAGATGGGGGAGCGCGACGCGGCCCTGGCGAATTATCAGGAGGTTCTGCGGCGGTCTCCGGAAGTTACCGACGAGAATGGCATCCCCTTGGCCCTGTACGCCGCGGGCCGCCTGCTCGCATCCGGCGCGAACCAACGGGCTGTACTGGAACACCTTCGCGACGAAGCCGGTGCCAAGCGCTGGATGACACCGGCACAAGCCTACATGCTCAGGGAACTTCTGGAGCAACTGGCCCAGAAAGGTTCGGAAGCCAGCCTCCGCGAAAACGCCAGGCAACTGCACGAAAGAATTGAAGAAGAAATCCGCCGCATGGAGCAGGTTCTTGCGCTGCGGAATGATTTTCCCAAATTATTTCCCTCACCGACTGGCGGAGACACGATTCCCAATCGCCAGCCCGTATGGGTCGCATACGGAAAGGAAAAGTGGCTGGTCAGCCTGGCACCGGTTCTTGGAAACCGACAATCTGCAGTGGTGGGGGTGAAAGCACAAGAAGCATTCGCGTCTCTCAGCGGAGCGCCCCCGGTGAATGGCAGGCCGTCGGAACAAGTGCAGTTCTGGACCAGTGGTGAACCGAAGGGCGAGGCCCTGGGGCCGAACTTCCCGGGGATAACGGTGGTTGTCTCTCCGCAGCGGGAAAGCGGGACCACTCGGCAGGGGGATCTCCAACGGCGATTCTACTTCGTCGTTCTGCTGCTGGTGCTCAGTGTGACCTTGTTCGGCGCTTACCTGCTCTGGCGGGACGTGCGGCGCGAGCTCCAGATGGCTGATCTGCGTTCGCAATTTGTTTCCAGCGTCTCTCATGAATTGAAGACGCCCCTGACATCCATCCGGATGTTTGCCGAGACGCTGCGGCTGGGTCGCTCGGCGGACCCGCGGACGCAGGCGGAGTATTTGGAAACGATTGTCGATGAAAGTGAACGCCTGACGCGCCTGCTCAACAACGTCCTCGATTTCTCCAAGATCGAGCAGGGGAAGAGAACCTATCGCCCTGAGCCCACCGTGCTGCCCGAAGTCATCCAAGCCACCGTACGAGCCATGCAATACGCGCTAGGGCAGCAAGGATTCCATCTGCGGGTGGACATCGAGAACGATTTGCCGCCGGTGCGTGCGGACCGCGACGCCCTGGAGCAGGCCATCCTGAATCTTCTGACGAATGCCGTTAAATACTCCGGCGAGAGCCGCAAGATTGAGCTGCGCTTGCACCGGGATGACGCTCACGCGGTGATCCAAGTGATCGATCGAGGCGTGGGGATTCCACTGCTCGAGCAATCACGAATCTTTGAGAAATTCTACCGTGCTCGGACGCCCGAAAATCTGCTCATCCCCGGGACCGGGCTGGGGTTGACGCTGGTCGAACATATTGCAAAGGCGCACGGATGGCGGATCAAAGTGGAGAGCTCTCCCGGCAAAGGCAGCACGTTCTCTTTGCGCATCCCGCTGGAGGCAGGAACATGAGCCGCATCCTAGTTGTCGAAGACGACCCGGCAATTCTGCGAGGTCTCGCGGACAACCTGCGGTTTGAGTCCCACGAAGTGCTCATGGCCGGCGATGGAGAGGCGGGTTATCGGCTGATCCGCGAGCGGAATCCCGACCTGGTGATTCTCGACGTGATGCTTCCTGGGCTGAACGGATTCGAACTGTGCCGGAAAGTGCGGGGCGAGGGCTGTACAACGCCGATCCTGATGCTGACCGCCAAGTCGCAGGAGGACGATCGCGTGCTGGGGCTTGACCTGGGCGCTGACGACTACGTTACAAAGCCGTTCTCGTTGCGTGAACTGATCGCTCGCGTGCGCGCCATCTTCCGACAAGAGCAAGAACGGCAAGTTGAGCGCAAGCGCTTTGATCAGGAAATGCGCGTCGCCGCGGAAGTGCAGCAAAGGCTGTTCCCACAACGACAACCGCGCTTGACTACATTGGACTATGCCGGCTCGTGCTGGCCGGCAGGAGGAGTCAGCGGAGACACGTACGATTTTCTGGAACTGGCGCCGGGGAAACTGGGAATGCTACTGGCGGATGTGTGCGGGAAAGGAATGTCAGCAGCTCTGCTCATGGCCACGGTGCAGGCTTGTGTGCGCACACACGGGCCGATTCTGGGCAACCGCTGCTGCGACGATGTCATGGCTCGAGTGAACGCGATGTTATATGAGGCGATTGACTGCGGCCGCTTCGTCACGATGTTTTATGCAGTGTATGATGACGCCTCACGCCGGCTCACCTACGCGAATGCAGGTCATCCCTCCCCGCTGGTGATTCATCGCGGTGCAGAGGCTGAATTACAGCAGAACCATTGCACCGCTCGCGCAAGCTCTGAGTTATGTGTCCGCCTGGATTCGAGCACACCGCCCCTCGGGATATTCTCGGAATTGGCACCCTTGCAACAGGTCATCGATCTCTTGCCCAGCGACTGGTTGCTGATTTTCAGCGATGGCATCCCGGAGGCCGCGGACGACTCCGGGCAAGAGTTCGGGGCCGATCGCATCGCCGAAGTTGTCGCACAGCACGTAGACGGCACGGCTGCGGAGGTGCGGGATGCTGTGCTGCAGGATATGTTGCGGCACTGCGGAGGGCAACCGCAGCGGGACGATATGACTTTGATTGCGGCCCACGTCAGGTAGGCGTGGCGGACGGAGCACGGGGCTATGAGTCACATCCTGGTGGTGGAAGATGACCCGGCCATCCTGCGCGGGCTTGCGGACAACTTGCGCTTCGAATCTCATGAAGTGCTGACGGCCAGCGACGGCGAGGAGGGCTATCGCTTAATCCGCGAGAAGAATCCTGACCTCATCATCCTGGACCTGATGCTGCCCAAGTTAAGTGGCTACGAGTTGTGTCGCAAGGTGCGCGCGGAAGGCGTCACGATCCCCATCCTGATGTTAACGGCGCGCGGCGAAGAAGCGGATCGCGTGTTGGGACTCGACCTCGGTGCCGACGACTACGTGTCCAAGCCGTTTTCGGTGCGGGAACTCTTGGCGCGTGTCCGGGCCCTGCTGCGCCGCTCGCAGCCGCCCCAGGCCGTACCCGATGAGTTGCAGTTTGAAAATGTCTTGGTGGATTTCCGCCGCTACGTGGCTAGCAAGGCCGGGAAGTCGCTGGAGATGACCCGCAAGGAATTCGGCATCCTGCGCCTGCTCGCTGCGCGCCCTGGCGAAGTCCTTTCCCGCGATGAACTCCTCAATGAGGTCTGGGGTTTCGAAAATTATCCGACGACGCGCACCGTGGACAACCACATCGCCTCCCTGCGCGCAAAAATCGAGGAAGATCCTGCCGAGCCGCGTCATTTGCTGACCGTTCACGGCGTTGGGTACAAGCTGGTCTTCTGAGGCAGACACTTTCATGACATCGGAGACACAGGAAAGCGACAACGGGCACGCCGTAATTTTGCTTTCCTCCCACTTGGTCGTGACAACACCTCCCTCGCTCTGCGCTAGGATGGCGCACAGCATGACAATCATCACCAGGAGAAATTCGATGAAAAGGCTACAAATTCTTTTTGCGGTTTTGCTCATTGTGGCGCTCGTCGGCGGGGTGGCTTTCGCGCAAAGCGGCTACGACCTGTTCCAGAAAGCGCTGGCCAAGGAGCGAGCGGAAGGCAAACTGGAAGAAGCCATCCAACTCTACAAGCAAATTGTGCGCGAGCACGCGAGCGACCGTACTCTTGCGGCCAAGGCATTGGTACAGATGGGCCGCTGCTACGAGAAGCTGGGCAACGTGGAAGCGCAAAAGGCCTACGAGCGCGTGGTACGCGAGTACGCCGACCAGCCTGAGGTGACGGAAGCGCGCGTCCGTCTGGCCGCGCTCACCAAGCCCGCGAGTTCCACAACGGGCGTCGTGGTTCGGCAGGTCTGGACCGGTCTTGGAGATGCGACCGCGATTTCGCGCGACGGGCGCTTTCTCGCCTACCTGGGCTTCGACAGCGCCCTGTATGTCCGAGACCTCGTCACGGGTGACGATCGCCGAATCACAAACTTGGCCGGGGACTATGAGAGAGTATGGAGTCCCACCTTCTCGCCGGACGGCAAACTGGTTGCCTACGTTCGGTCCCTTGGGGGCCGCCTCGAACTGCGCCTCATCTCGCTTGACGGTTCTGCCGGTCGCGTTCTCTACCACAGTGACGAAGTGGTTGGTCTCGGCACGTTTGACTGGTCGCCGGACGGCAAGCAGATCCTGACCGGCTTTAGCAAGGAAGGCGGGATCAACCAGATAGTGCTGGTTTCCGTCGCCGACGGCTCGGTTCGCGTTCTCAAGACGTTCGGCTACCTCAGGATCGGCACCCCCCGGTTCTCACCAGGCGGGCGGTATATCGCTTACGATTTAGCGACGAAGGAAGAATCGCCCGAGCGCGACATTTTCCTATTTGACACCGATGGAGATCGTGAGTTTCCGTTGGTGACGCAAGCGGCTGACGATTTTCGTCCAGTCTGGACGCCTGACGGCAGCGGCCTTCTCTTTCTGAGCGCTCGTGCGGGAAGCACAGGAGCGTGGTTCCTCCGCGTCGTGGACGGAAAACCTCAAGGATCCCCGGAACTCGTAAAGCGGGATATGGGACACAATGTCCCGATAGGCTTCACACAGAACGGCTCGCTCTACTACAAAGAGTGGTCTGATATGGCCGAGCTCTACACGGTCTCGCTCGACCCAACGAGCGGAACAATCACGGGTCAGCCCGCCACGGTCACAGAGCGTCTTGTTACCCAAAATGGCGAGGCCTGGTCGCCCAACGGGCAGTACCTGGCCTACAGTTCGCGCCGGTCATCATTCCAGGGCGAAGCCCGCATCATCGTGATTCGTTCGGTCCAAACTGGCGAAGAGTACGAACTCGCGCCGGCTCTCCACCGCTTCGACTTGCAAGATTGGTCCCCCGACAGCCGCTCTCTTCTTGTAACGGCCAGGGACAAGGACGGGCGGGGAGGCGCCTACCGGGTCGATGCGCGAACCGGTGACGTCGCTCTGCTCGCCATGACCGGCTTTGCGTTCGACACTGCCAACTGGTTTGCGAACGGGAAATCGATTGTTTTCGGGAGGAGCGACAGCCCCGTAGGCGGACAAATCGTCGAGCGTGATCTCGAGACGGGTCATGAGACCGAGTGGTACCGAGCTCCTGCTTCTTTGAAGCTCTACTACGTGGAAGCCTCGGCCGACGGCCGCCACTTGGCGTTCATCCTGCGAGATCGGGAAATGAAAGTCGCGGGCGCGTCGTTAATGGTCATGACGGCTGCGGGAGAAAAACCTCACAAGCTGGATCTGCGGTTGAAGGGATCGGACGAAGTCGACAGCATTCTGGGCTTCACACCCGACAGCAGGCAGGTGCTGTTCAACTCGTTCGATCCTGGGCAGTTGGAAAGGGGATACAAGTACTGGCGAATTTCCGTGGACGGCGGCGCCGACCCGCAGGAGATTCGGCTCAACTTGGATCGGCCCGTCTACACAGAACAAATGAGTTTCCATCCCGACGGGCAGCGGATTGCCTTCACTGCCGTTTCTTTGCATTCCTCCAGCAAGAGCGCAGTCTGGGTCATGGAGAACTTCCTGCCCGCGTCCAAAGCGGCCAAGTGAACGAAAAACCTGAGCGTCTTCGCACGGGCGAATGCAATGGGACCTTTGCTAGCGGTCGGGCCGGCTCAAGACGGGCCGGTCCGACACGCAGGAGAAACCCGTGGAACCGATCACAGGCGACCCTGAGCTCATGTTGAAGTTCTACCAGAACGTGCTTCAGCTCATCGGCTTGGTGATCAGCATCGCGGCTCTCGGGTCCGGCTGTTTGTGCGCTCTGGTAGTTTGCACGGAGTGCTACTCCGGCGCCCAACGCGGAGTCAAGACGTCCACGGGAGTCTCACCAGAAGGCGCATGGTGCTGAAACAGAGGTAGCGCAGGCCGAGAAAAAACGGGACACGGTCATGATGATTCAAGACTTCTTTGACGAACTCCGCCGCATTGCCCCGAAAGAAGGAAGTAGCCCGCCCCGCGGTCCGCTCCCTGCCGCACGATCTTCCTGCCTCGACCCTTCTATGTAGGGCGAGCCTCAAGCCGATGGATCTGGCGGCTGGAAATGGTGGGTCCAGCTGGATTCGAACCAGGTAATTGTTTTAAAGAGTGGCGCGCCTCAGGGCATTTGGACTTCCTGACCACTGGCGTGAACTAATCCATCCTTGAAGTTTCGAGGTGAATGTTTATTATTAAGGATGCTGCACGGATTCCGGACGCGGCGCGGCAGTAATATCTATAAGTCCCAAGCAAGACAGTAGTTATAACTATGGAGGCGGGGGGAGTCGAACCCCCGTCCGA
>JBGQGH010000050.1:0-21112 GCA_041497315.1 Terriglobia bacterium
CACGTCCACGGGAATTTTTCCCGTGGCCTGCACGCCATCCACGTGGAAGAAAACGCCCTTCTCCTTGGCGATCTTGCCGATTTCGGCGATGGGCTGGACGACGCCGATTTCGTTGTTGGCGTACATGATGGTGATCAGGATCGTTTTCGGCGTAATGGCGCGGCGCAGGTCGTCGAGGTTGATGCGGCCGTCTTTCTCCACCGGCAGATAGGTGACCTCGGAGCCGTATTTCTCCAGGCGCTTACAGGTGTCAAGCACAGCTTTGTGCTCGGTGACCTGCGTAATGATGTGATTGCCCTTCTCGCGGTACATCTCCGCCACGCCCTTGATGGCGAGGTTGTTCGATTCCGTGGCGCCGCTGGTGAAAATGATCTCTTTCGCCGTAGCGTTGATCAGCTTGGCGATTTGCCCGCGGGCGTTTTCGACCGCCTCTTCGGCCGTCCAGCCGAATTCGTGGTTGCGGCTCGCGGCGTTGCCGAACCGCTCGGTGAAATACGGCAGCATGGCTTCGAGCACGCGCGGATCAACCGGCGTGGTCGCGTGATTGTCCATATAAATCGGGAGCTTGATGGCCATTCCGTGTCTCCTGAGAGTTCTCTCCTAAGATTGCAATTCAACGAGCGCGGCCGCGGGCGGCTCTTCGCTCAAATGCGAAATCGTGACGGTGTTCAAAACCTGCAGAATGCTGTCGTTCACCCGCCGCAGCGGCTCGCGCACCGTGCAGGTGGGCGATTGGTAGCATTCGCCGTGGCTCGTGGTACACGAAGTGATGAGCAGCGGCCCGTCAATCGCGCTGATCACTTCCAGCGCCGTGATGGAACCCGGATCGCGCGCCAGTTGGTAGCCGCCACTCGAACCGTGCGTGGCCAGCACCAGTCCGCCCTTGGCAAGCTTCTGAAGCACCTTCGCCAGAAGTGGCGTCGAAATCCCGTAAGCCTCGGCAATATCGCCGGCGCTGCACGCACCGTCTTCGCCGTGCGTGGCCAGATGCTTTACGGCGATAAGACCGTAGTCGGCTTTCTTCGAGAGCTTGAACATAGCATATGCGACTCAATTGGTCGCATATGAATGATAAGCCCTCCGGTCCGCGGATGTCAAGCGGTTTGAGGGCCGGAAGCCTTGTGGATACATAGAGATAAAATAGGGCTCTTTCGGTCTGGATTTGTCAAAAGAGGCCCAGCGAGTGGAGCAATTTCGAGGTTTAACGGTCGGTAGAAGGTGCCTAGCGGGTTGGACGTTTCCTAGCGCGGCTTACCCGGCGGGGTTCACCTGCCTCGCAGATTTACCAAACTGCGCGCGAATCTGCGTTAGAATGGCGCACTTGACGGCGGCCAACGAATGAGACCGATCACTGCCATCTACCCCGGGTCGTTTGACCCTGTCACCAACGGCCATCTCGATTTGATCGAGCGCGGCGGGAAGATTTTTGACCGCCTCGTCGTCGCCGTGCTCCAAAACCTTGAGAAAGAACCGCTGTTCAGCGTCGCGGAACGCGTGGAGATGTTGCGCGAATCCACGCGGCAGTTTCCGAACGTCGAGGTGGACGTCTTCGACGGCCTGCTGGTGGGCTACGCCCGGCAGCGCGGCGCGGGCGTGATCCTGCGCGGCATTCGCGCGATCTCCGACTACGAGTACGAGCTTCAGATGGCGCTGATGAACCGGAAGCTCGAGTCCAGCATCGAAACGGTCTTCATGATGCCCGCGGAAACGTACAGCTACCTCAGTTCGCGCCTGGTGCGCGAAATTGCCAAGCTGGGCGGCTCGATTCAGGGACTAGTGCCACCGATCGTCGAGCAGCGCCTGCGCGCCAAGGTGCGATGAGCAGCGCTGGGGAAGCCATGACGCCGATTCAACTCACCGAGCGCATCAACCGGATTGAAGTCTCGCCGACGCTCGCGGTGCTGATGGAAGCGGAGAAACTGAAAGCGCGCGGCATCGACGTGGTGGATTTCGGTCCCGGCGAGCCGGACTTCCCTACCCCAGAGCACATCAAGCGCGCCGGCATCCGCGCCATCGAGCAGAACTTTTCAAAGTACACCGCGACGGCGGGAATTGCGCCGCTGCGCGAAGCAATTTGCGCGTGGCACAAGGCGCAGCTCGGCTCGAACTATCAGCCGTCCGAATGCATCGTCAGTGTCGGCGGCAAGCATGCGCTCTTCAATACGATCAGCTCGCTGATCCAGAGCGGCGACGAAGTGCTGATCCCCGCGCCGTACTGGGTGAGCTTCCCCGACATCGTGAAGTACGCGGGCGGGCGGCCCATCATCGTACCGACGGAAGCCTCCGACGGATTCCGCCTGCGCGCCGCGGAAGTCGAAAAGGCGCTGGGGCCGCGTTCGAAACTTCTGATCGTCAACTCGCCAAACAATCCCACCGGCGCGGTGATTCCGCCGGATGAATTCGCGCGCATCTACGAAGTCTGTCGCCGCCGGGGTGTGTGGTTGCTCTCCGACGAGTGTTACTCGCACTTTGTCTATGGCGAAGCAAAGCCGTTTTCGATTGCGAGCATGCCCGATTCGAAGCCGCACGTCATCATCGCGGGCTCGTGTTCGAAAACATTCGCCATGACCGGCTGGCGCATCGGCTACGCGCTGGCCCCGAAGCCGCTGGTGGACGGCATGCTCAAGCTGCAGAGCCAATCCACTTCGAATCCCACCTCGATTGCGCAGCATGCCGCGCTCGAAGCCATGCGCGGGCCCATGGATATGGTGCGCACGATGCTGGAGGAATACGCGCGCCGCCGCACACGAATCCTCGAAGGGATGCGCGCGATTCGCGGGATCACCTGCAACGCTCCTGACGGCGCTTTCTACGTTTTCCCAAACGTTTCGGCGCGAATCAAGAACGGCGCCGGCGATTCCGCCGCGCTCGCCAAACAATTACTCGAACGCGAGCACGTCGTCGTCGTTCCCGGCGAAGCCTTCGGCGCGCCCGGCTTCCTGCGCTTTTCCTACGCCACTTCGATGGAACGCATTGAGGAAGGACTACGGCGCCTCGGGCATTTTTTCCAAACCCCGGAAGCGGGAACGTGAAGCTCGAGCCCTTCCGCATCGATCCCACATTCGTTCCGCGCATCTGGGGCGCCCGTTCGCTCGCCCCGCTTTTTCCCGATCGAAGGAACGAGAAGGAACCCATCGGCGAAGTGTGGTTGACAGGAACGGATTGCCGGATCAGCTCGGGCCCGTTCGCTGGAAAAAACTTGGGCGAGGCGTGGCGGAATATGGGGCCGGAGCGGACGGGCAGCCGCCTGCGCGATGCTGAGTACTTCCCCTTGCTGGTGAAGTTCATCTTTCCGGAGGACAAGCTGTCGATTCAGGTGCATCCAGAGGACGACTACGCACGGCAGCACGGAGCCGCGGCCGGCGGGCGCGGGAAGACCGAAATGTGGTACGTGATCGACGCGCGCAAGGATGCCGAATTGATGTTGGGACTGCGGCCGGGAGTGTCGCGCGAAGAATTTTGCCGGGCGCTCGATAGCGGCACGGTTGAAGAGTGCCTGGAGCACGTGCGCGTGCGAACCGGTGACGCGGTTTTCGTGCCCTCGGGCACCGCGCACTCGATCGGACCGGGAATGATCCTCTGCGAAATCCAAGAGTATTCCGACATCACCTATCGCGTCTTCGACTACAATCGCTTGACGGCCGGGGGAAAGCTGAGAGAGTTGCATATCGAGAAGGCGCTGGACGTGATCAATTTTGGCCAACAGAAGGGCGGCAAATTGGAGCCGGTGACGAATCAACAAGGGCCGCTGACCGAAACTTTCTACGTTGCGTGCAATTATTTCGCGACGGAACGCTGGGAATTCCGCGAGCCGGTCGCCGCGGCCACCGACGCGGCGCATTTCGATTTGCTAGTTACACTCGCGGGCAGCGGGCAGATCGAGACCGGCGGCAAATCGCATTCGTACGCGCCCGCGCAAATTTGGTTTCTGCCCGCAGCCCTGGGTGAATATCGGCTTGCGCCGGAGACGCCGACCACGCTGCTGCGTGCCTACGTGCCAGACCTTGGCGAATTCCGGCGCGCGATGAAGCAGCGAGGGATTCCCGATACAGGGGTGTCGCGGTTGGTGCAATCATGAGCGACGCAAAGTTGCCCGCGCACGCCGTGATTCTTGCCGGGGGACGCGGCACGCGTTTCTGGCCGCGCAGCCGCGCGCGGATGCCGAAGCAATTTCTGAACATCGTGGGCGAAGACACGATGCTCGAGCAGACGGTGGAGCGTCTGCGGCCCGCTTTCGCCGCTTCGAATCTCTGGGTCGTCACCAACGAAGAGCAGGCTCCCGCCGTGCGGCGGCAAGCGCAAGCGGTGCCGGAATCGCACATCTTGAGCGAGCCGATAGGACGCAACACGGCCGCGGCCATTGGCCTCGCGGCGATTCACATTCTGAAGCAAGCTCGCCACGGTGCAGGCGACGCGTTGATGGCCGTGCTCCCCGCCGATCATTACATCGGCAAGCGCGCGCGCTATCGTCGCATCGTGCGTGCGGCGCTCGAACTGGCGGCGCGCGGCGAAAACCTGGTGGTGCTCGGCATTCCGCCGACGCGGCCCGAGACCGGGTTCGGTTACGTCGAGCGCGCCGACGGCGCGATGCGCGTGCACGGATGCACTGCGTACGCTGTGCGGCGATTTACGGAGAAGCCCGATGCCGCGCGCGCGCGGCAGTACGTTGCAGCCGGACGCTACTTATGGAACGCGGGAATGTTTTTCTGGCGCGCTTCCACTTTTCTCCGACAGTTGAGGCGCTTCCTCCCTGACACGTACTGGGCGCTCGAAAGGCTGGGCGACACCATCGGCACGCCGAAATACAACCGCGTTTTGCGACTGACCTATACAAAGCTCGCAAACATTTCGGTGGACTACGCCGTGCTCGAGCCCGCCTCGCGGCAAAAGGGAAAACCGAGTGTGTTTGTGCTGCCAGCGAAAGTGGACTGGAGTGACATCGGCTCGTGGGCCGCGGTGTACGAGTTGATGGCCCGCAAGCGCGGCGCAAATGTTTCCGCGGGGCGCTTTCTCGCGCTCGATGCCGCGGGCAATTTCATTTGGAATCCGGAGAAATTCGTCGCCGCTGTCGGCGTGAAGGGTCTGGTGATTGTCGAAACGCGCGATGCGCTGCTGGTATGCCCCCGCGACCGCGCGCAGGACGTTGGCAAGGTCGTGAAATGGCTTGAAGAACGGCGCTTTCGCGAATTACTCTAGGCCAATTTGGAAGTTTTACACCGCAGGCCCTTCGCTTATACTTCTTCTCCGTGACGCACATTGAATTCGGAACCGACGGCTGGCGCGGCGTGATCGCCGAGGATTTCACGCTGGCGAATGTGCGCAAAGTCGCGCTGGCCATCGCGCGGTATGTCATTCGAGTGGAACAGCCCGCGCACGGTGTGTTGGTGGGCTACGACACGCGCTTCAGCTCTGAGCGCGCCGCACGCGTGGCCGCAGAAACCGTGGCCATGACCGGTACGCCGGTCTGGCTTACCAACGATGCTTGCCCTTCGCCCGCGCTTTCGCTACTTGTGCGCGAGCGTGGCGCCGCCGGCGGCATCATGATCACGGCGAGCCACAATCCTTTCAGATGGGATGGCGTAAAATTCAAGGCCAGCTACGGCGGCTCCGCGCTCCCCTCCATTGTGAATCAAGTCGTGAGAGAGCTTGAAATCGTCGAGCGCGACGGCGTGCCCGCGCTGCCGCCGCGCAGTGATCTAATTCATTCGGTGGACCCGCGCGCACCGTACCTCGAAACGGTCGAGAAGCTGGTGGACTGGGATCGGATCCGGGACGCGCGGCTGCGGTTCGTGATCGATCCGATGCACGGCGCAGCGCGCGGCTTGCTGAAAGAACTCTTCAAGCGCCACGGCATCGCCGGCGAGGAAATTCGCGGCACGCGAGACCCCCTGTTCGGCGGTGTGAATCCCGAACCCATCGAACCGCATGTCGAGGCGTTGCGCTGCGCGGTGGTTGCGGGCGGTTTCGACGCCGGGCTCTGCGCGGATGGCGACGGCGACCGCATCGGTGCCATGGATCGCGACGGCACGTTCATCACGCCGCACCAGATTTTTTCTCTGTTGCTGTGGCACCTCGCCGGAACACGCAAGCTCTCGGGCGATGTGGCCAAGACGTTCACGGCCACTAAACTGGTGGACAAGCTGGCCGCGAAGTATGGGCGGAAACTTTTCGAAACGCCGGTCGGTTTTAAATACATCTGCGAGTTGATGCTGGAACGCGAAATCCTGATCGGCGGCGAGGAATCTGGCGGGATCGGTACGCGGCTCTATCTGCCGGAGCGTGATGCCACGGTGATGGCGCTGCTGCTTGTCGAGCTGATGGCCTGGCACGGCAAGCGACTCGGCGAACTGGTGGCCATGCTGCACGCCGAGTTCGGCGAGTTCCACTTCGGACGCATGGACCTGACGCTGAAGCCCGGGCAGAAAGAAAAAGCCATCGAGCGCTATTCCGATCCCAAACTCACTCGCGTGCTCGATTGGCCCGTAGCCCGGCGCGAGGATTTGGATGGAATCAAAGTTTATCTCGGCGAGATCGGCTGGCTGATGTTGCGCGGGTCCGGAACGGAGCCGGTGCTGCGGATTTACTGCGAGACGTCGAAGGCGGAGTCCACGCGGCGCATCCTCAAAGACACTGCCGCCATCGTCCACAAGCTTTGAAAGATTTCCCCCGGGAGGCCCATATGGAAAAAGTGAACCTGCAACAAAAATTCGCACAGTTCAACGAGCATTGGAGCCCGAAGATCGTGGGCGAGGTCAACGATTCCTACGTGAAGCTCGTCAAGTTTCTAGGCGAGTTCGTCTGGCACCACCACGACAATGAAGATGAGCTCTTTTTGGTGGCCAAGGGAACGATGAAGATGCGCTTTCGCGACCGGGACGTAATGGTCCACGAAGGCGAGTTCATCATCGTGCCGCGCGGCGTGGAGCACATGCCGGTGGCGGATCAAGAGGTACAAGTGATCCTGCTCGAGCCCAAATCCACGCTGAATACGGGCAATGTGCGCAACGAACGAACGCTCGTGGAGCTCGAACGGCTCTGATTTTGACGCACGACGAAAGGACCTCGACGTGAAGCGCCGGATTTACGAGCTGGATGTTTTTACCGACACGCCCTATGCGGGGAATCCGCTGGCCGTGATCACCGATGGCGACGGCTTAAGCCCGCGGCTGATGCAGGCTATCGCGCGCGAAATGAATCTTTCAGAGACGGTGTTCGTGCAAAAGCCGACCAGCAACCGCGCGCTCGCGCGCCTGCGGATTTTTACGACTACCCGCGAATTGCCGCTCGCGGGGCATCCGGTGATTGGCACGTGGTTCCTGCTCGCAGAGCTGGGAGTGGTGCCGGCGCAGAAAGGCAGCGTCCACGTGCTGCAGCAAACCGGCGCGGGCATTCTGCCGGTCGAGATTGCGTTCTGCGCGGGGCGGCCCGAGCGCGTCACGATGACGCAGAAGCCGGCGCAGTTCCGCGCGGCGCGCTTTTCGAGAGCGGGGCTGGCGCAAGCGCTGGGTCTTCGACAAAGCGATCTCGATGCCACGCTCGCGCCCGAATTCGTTTCCACCGGGATTTTCAACCTGATGGTGCCGCTCGCGCGGCGCTCGGCGCTCGCGAAAATTCAGATGGATGTGTACGCACTCAAAAAGCTGATGGGGAATTCCGGCGTGATGGCCTATTGCTTCGCGTTGGGTAGCCGCGGCCGAGCGTTCGCTCGCGGTATGCTGCCCTGGGAATTGAATGAAGACCCGGCAACCGGCTCGGCGGGCGGCTCGCTGGGCGCGTACCTCGTGCACCACAAACGTCTCGACACCGGCAAGCTGCTCGAAATCCTGCAAGGTGTGGAGATGGGCCGGCCAAGCGAGATCGACGTTGTAGTGAAGGAAGAAGCCGGGAAACTGGTGCCGCGCGTGAGCGGATCCGCAGTGCCCATCTGGGAAGGCTATATCGAAGCCTGATATCTTCGTTGCGAAAACTTGTGCTTCCGGGGTACTGCTCGCGCCAATCCTCTCGGTGCCCCCATACACAGTGAAATTGTGCAGCTACCTCGCGGCAGCTTTGTAAATGGCGTCAAGGATGCCGTTGATGAACGGCGCGGCGTCCTCGGATGAGAATTTCTTGGCGAGCTGGAGAGCTTCGTTGATGACGACCTTGGGCGGAGTCTCCGCGGCGCGAAGTTCGTGAGCGGCCAAATGCAGGATGGCGCGATCAATGGCGGACATGCGTTCGGTGCGCCAGTGCTCGGAATGTTTGGCGATCAATTCATCGAGCGCGGGAGCATCGGCCACCGCACCTTCGAAGAGCTGATTTGCAAACGCGCGCGTGTTCGCCGCCCCGCGAGCGCTTTTCCAGAAGTTTTTTTCAATTTGAGAAGTTTCCTGGCGGCTCATCTCCCATTGAAAAAGCATCTGCAATGCGAATTCCCGGGACTTGTGGCGCAGCGACATGCTAGCGGCGCCGCGCGCGGGCCTTACTGCGCTTTGCGGAATTCGCGGAAAACTGCGGCGCGAGTTTGCGCATCAGGTTGGCCATTTCGAACGCGGCGAGCCCGGCCTCAGCGCCCTTGTTCCCGCTTTTCAAGCCGGCGCGGTCGATGGCCTGCTCGAGTGTGTCGCAGGTGAGAATGCAGAAAGTCATGGGCACGCCGGTATCGAGCTGCGCGAGCTGCACGCCGCGTGCGGCCTCCGAAGCAATGAAGTCAAAGTGCGCGGTCTCTCCTCGCAGGATGCAACCGATGGCGATCACGGCGTGGTACCGGCCCGAAGCGCCGAGTTTTTTCGCGGCGATGGGAATCTCGAACGAGCCGGAAACGCGCACCACGTCCACTTGTTTTTCGCCAACGCCGGCGCGGTCGAGCGCGTCGAGCGCGCCGGTGAGCAGCCGCTCGGTGATGAAGCTGTTGAAGCGGCTGACGACAATCGCGAAGCGCAGGCCTGCGGCGCTCGATCCGGGCTTGATCTGGTTTGGCTTCATTCTCGCGCCGTCTCCCACTTACTTTCCTTTGAATTGCGCCGCGCGCTTCTCGATGAACGCGCGAGTGCCCTCGCGCATGTCGTCCGTGGCACAGCACAGACCGAACAGTGTGGCTTCGAGGAAAAGACCTTCTTCCTGCGGCATCTCCATGCCGTGTTCGATGGCTTCCATGGCGAATTTCACGGCCAGCGGCGCGTTGGCGATGATTTTTTTCGCCAGCGCTTCGGCGGCGGGCAGCAAATCCGCGGGCTCGAAAATGTGATTCACCAGGCCGATGCGCATCGCTTCTTCCGCCGTGATCATATCGCCTGCGAGACACAATTCATGCGCTGCGCCTTTTCCGCACAGCCGCGCGAGGCGCTG
Organism: Terriglobia bacterium; assembly: GCA_041497315.1. GTDB lineage: Bacteria > Acidobacteriota > Terriglobia > Acidiferrales > UBA7541 > JBGQGH01. The sequence continues at coordinate 9,328 of JBGQGH010000050.1, forward strand.
CGAACCGCCGTAGCCGGGAATGATGCCGAGCTTCACTTCCGGCTGACCCAGCCGCGCGGTTTTGCTCGCCAGGCGAATCGAACAGGCCAACGCCAACTCGCATCCGCCGCCGAGCGCGAAACCGTTGATTGCCGCGATGGAGGGTTTGCCCATCGTTTCCAGGCGATGCAGAACCGCCTGACCGAAGAGCGAGGTCTCTTTCCCTGTCACCGGCGTCTGCTGGGCGAGCTCATTGATATCCGCGCCAGCCACGAACGCTTTTTCGCCCGCACCGGTGAGGATCAGCACGCGAACTTCATCATCGGCGTGCGCGTGCGCCAGGATGTCGTCCAGCTCTTCCATGGTCTTGCGGTTCAGCGCGTTCAGCACTTTCGGGCGATTGAAGGTGATGAACCCGATTCTGTCTCTCACTTCGTAAAGCAGATTTTCGTAGGCCATTTGGCGTCACTCCATTTGAAATTCGGGCCGCGGCTAAGTCAACCGCATCGGCTTGGGGTTTTGCGGGTCGGCGTAATCATAAAAACCGCGGCCCGCCTTGCGGCCGTTCCATCCGGCCAGGACCATGCGCTTCAGCAGCGGCGGCGGCGCGAACCGGCGCTCCTTAAATTCGTCGAACATCACATTGGCGATGTAATACGTCGTGTCGAGGCCGACGAAATCGAGCAGCGTGAGCGGGCCCATAGGATGGCCGCAGCCGAGCTTCATGGATTGGTCGATATCGACGATGGAGCCCACGCCTTCCTCGAGCGCGCGGATCGCGTCGAGCATGTATGGCACCAGCAGGCGATTGACGATGAAGCCCGTGCGGTCGCTGGTGCGCACCGGTGTCTTGCCCAGCTTTCCGGCGAAGGTCACCATCTCCTCGAACACTTTCGGATCTGTGGCGATGGTGCGAATCACTTCCACCAGCTTCATCACCGGTACGGGATTGAAAAAGTGCAAGCCCAGGAAGCGATCCGGCCGTTTGGTGGCCGTGGCCATTTCGGTGATGGAAATCGAGGACGTGTTGCTGGCGAAAATCGTTTGTGGCGGGCAAATCTTTTCGAGCGCGGCGTACAGATCTTTTTTTGCCGGCAACTGCTCGATGATGGCTTCGATGACCAGGTCGCAGTCTTTGAAATCCTCGAGCTTTGTGGTGCCGCGCATGCGCCCGCGTACGGTGTTGCGGTCGGCGTCGGTGAGGGTTCCCTTCTCGACCAGGCGCGCAAGATTTTTTTCAATGCTCTTCAGTCCCTTGTCCACCATTTCCTGGGACACTTCCCGCACCGTGACCTGACAGCCGGCTTGCGCGCAAACCTGCGCGATGCCCGAGCCCATCAGACCGCAACCCACCACTCCTACTTTCTCAATCGGCATCTCTCTTCTCCCGTTTGATTCACACGCGCGACGAGCTCACCAGAAAACACCGCTCAGGACAGCGATTCGACGATGATGGCGATGCCCTGACCGCCGCCGATGCACGCCGTGGCCAGGCCGTAGCGCAAACCACTGCGCCGTAATTCCAGCAGCAGCGTCAGCACCAGCCGCGTGCCGGTCGCGCCCAGCGGATGGCCCAGCGCAATCGCGCCGCCGTTCACGTTCGTTTTCTCGCGGTTGAGGCCGAGCGCTTTCTCGACGGCAAGATATTGCGCCGCGAAGGCTTCGTTCACCTCGATGCGGTCCATCTGCTCGAGCTTCAGTCCGGCTGCATCCAGCGCTTTTTGCGTGGCCGGCACCGGCCCGATGCCCATCAAGCGCGGCTCGACGCCGACCGCGGCCCAGGAAACGATTCGGCCCAGCGGTTTCCACCCGCGCGCCTTCGCCGTCTGCGCGTTGGTCATCACCACGGATGCCGCTCCGTCCACAATCCCGCTGGCGTTTCCCGCGGTGACGATTCCTTCCTTGCGAAACGCCGGCGGAAGTTTTTCGAGCGTTTCGAGGGTCGTCTCCGGCCTTCGATGGTCGTCTTCGCTGACGAGTACCGTGCTGCGGCCTTCTTTCACCTCGACGGGGACAATCTCTTCCTTCATTCGGCAGGCTTTCGCAGCCGCTTCCGCGGTTTGTTGGCTGCGCAAGGCAAATTCATCGCACGCGCGCCGCGTGATCTTGTACTCGACCGCGAGATTCTCCGCCGTGTCCGCCATGGTGCAGCCGCAATAGCTATCGAGCAGGCCAACCATGAGTGAGTCTTCGAGCTTTCCATCCCCGAGGCGAATGCCGGACCGCGCGCCGCGAATCACGTGCGGCGCCTGAGTCATATTTTCCATGCCGCCGGCTAGCACGAGGTTGGCCTCACCAAAAATAATTCTGTGCGCGCCCTGGATGATGGCTTCAATTCCGGAGCCGCACAGCCGGTTCACCGTCACGGCCGGCGTCTCTACCTTGAGCCCCGCTTTCAGCGCCACGTGCCGCGCGCCGTAAATCGCGTCGGCGCTCGTATGCATGACGTTCCCGAACACAGCGTGTTCGATCTCCGCCGGGTATACGCCCGCGCGGCGCAGGGCTTCGCGGCCCGCGCAGGCGCCCAGTTCGATCGCCGAAGTATCTTTGAACGCGCCGACGTAGCGCGACATCGGCGTGCGCGCTCCGGCAAGAATCACCACGTCCGTTGGAAACATTCCGCTCCTCACGGCTTGGGGGTTCCGGCGACTTCAAGCCTGTTGCCGCCAGCGCGCCGCGCAGCTTCGAGACTAGATTCCGCGCGGTTCATCAAATCCGTCACAATGTCCTCGTTATCGTACTCGGCCCGGACCAACGCTTCCACTACTCCCGCGCTCAGCGTCAGCGGGCCCGGCCCCCACGGCGGCGCGACTCCCGCGGCGGCCTTGCGCATTTTTTCCGCCAAGCTTCGCGCCGTGCTCAGCGGGGTGTCCGGCAGAATAAACGCCAGGGCCCACGCGGAGTACTTCACTCCCAAGTCCGTCTGCCGCACGGAATGTTGCAGAGCCTTGGCCATCTGCTCGAGGTGGCGTTCGAGCGCGGCTTCGCCCTGGCTCTGCGCCAATTCCGCTCCGCGATCCACTTGCAGAAGGGCCAGCGTGAGCGGCGTCCCCTGCGTCTTCGCGCGCTGCGCTTCGCTGAGCAGGCAATCTTGATACGAGCTACGCGCCAGCAAGCCGGTTTTTTCGTCCGCCACCGCGAGCGTGCGCATGAGCGAGCGCAGCCGCGTGTGATTCACAGTGAGGAGCATCTGATCGCCCACGGCCTGCAGAAAATATGTTTCGTTCGGGCGCCATTCGTATTTCCCGGCGTGGCCGGCCAGGAGCATCCCTGCGGTCTCCTGCGTTTCTTTGTCCGTGAGGAGCACGCTCAGCGTCGTTTCGAGTCCGATTTCGCGAAGGATCGGCGCCGCCGAGGCATCGAGCGGCATCCCGCCCATGGCATCGGGCGCGGCGCGTTCGATTTGCGCGAGAAGCCGTACCAGCACGCTGCCCGGCGAAGGTTCGACACCCGGGGCACAATATTCGGCGGCGATTTGCGGCGTCGCTCCCGGCGCGCCGATCACCGCCAGGCATCGCGAAGCGCGCAGGTGCTTCCCAACCTCGTTTACTGTGACCGAAAGCACCGCCTTAGGAGTGGTCTGGCGGTAGATGGCGCGATTGATTTCGGCGATTTTGGAAAGGTCGCGCAGGGTTTCGCCGGAGAATCCGCCGGATGCGGCGGGAGGCACCTCCGGCTCCGGCATCGCGGCTGCGCTCGGCTTCGCCCCGGCCGGCCACCACTTGGCCATTTCGTAGAGCGAGCGCAGGCGCTCGTTGTGCTCTTCCTCGCGCGGGAAGAGTTGCGCGATTCTCTGCAGGCGCTCGATCGCTTTCGATTCCAGCGAGTACTGCAGAAAGATTTCCGCTTGCACCATCAGGTTTTCGAGAGCTTGGTTTGCCGGGCCAACCCCGGCGGGAGCGGCAGCCGGCTTCTCCGCAAGCTCTCGTGGAGGCGCCGAGCTTTGCGCTCCTTGGCCCACCGCGTGCGCGAGGCGTGTGCGCAAATTCTGAACTCGCGATTCGTCCACGCGGCCTTGCAGGCGTTCCAGGCGCTGCAGGTTGCGGTAATCGTACGGATCGATATCCACCAGCCGGTCGAGCGTCTCGTACGCGCCGGCGGCATCCTCCGCCCCCAGCCGCGCATCGAAGAGCCGCACCAGCACATCGAAGTACTTGGCCTCACGGCTCAAATCGCTGTACAGGTCGGCCCAGAATGCGAGCAGGGCGACCGAGGAGATGAATTCCTCTCCCAGCTTGTCCACCTGCGCGGCAAATTCATTGCCGGTGCCCGCGTCAATCATCCGCTTTTTCAGGCCCTTCAAAATGTCAATCGCCTGGGCATCGCGCTTCGCGGCCAGGTAGGCGCGCGTGAGCTGGAATAATTGCGTGAAGCCGTCGCTCTTTCCCTCGTACAAGCGCTCGAGAACGCGGCGTGCGCGGTCGATCTCTCCCGTGCGCAAGAACGCTTCGCCCAACGTTTGCAGGAACAGGTCGTCGGACTCCTTGGCCTCCAGCGGTTCGAGCAGTTTGACCGCGTGCTTGGACGAGTCCGCATCGCCCCGCTGCAAGAGGCCGGCGGCGTAGAGCAGCGCCGTGCTGCGATCGCCGGGGAGAAGAGTGTGTGCGCGATCGAACAGTTCGAGCGCCCGGTTCAGATCCTTGGATGTCGCCGCCAGTTGACCGGCGCGGAGAAAACCGCGCGCGGCCAGTTCGCGCTTCCCCGCGCCTTCGGCCATCTCGGCCAGCGCCAGTTGGCGCGAGAGATTTTCCGGCTCGAGCTGCGCGATGCGCTCCATGCAGGAAAGCTCGGCATCGGGGTTGCGTGCGCCGCGATACGCTTCGATCGCCTTGGTGTAAGCCTCAATCGATTCCTCGACGCGGTTCTGTTTCTGCAGGAGCAGCGCGTAGCGCGCCACCCGCTCCGGCGGCTGCGATCTGTTGCGTAGCGCCCGGGTGTACAGCGCGAGTGCCCGGGCGTCTTCGCCGGAATCGCTGATGCGGTCAAACATCTGCCCGTAGTAGAAGGCGGCGCGGTCCGGCTCGTTATTGCGCGCGTGCAGATCGGCCAGCGCCTGAATCGCTTCCATGTGGTGGGGAGCGGCCTCCAACACCTGCTGGTAAGCTTCGATGGCGTCCCGGAGCTTGTTTTTCTCCAGGTAGCGCTTGGCGCGCTCGAGTTGTTTAGCGACGTCAACGGCCATGGATGCGCTGAAGCCTCAAGAACGGGGATTGGCTCCCCAATTCGATAAACGTCCGCCGGCGGCGGATGAAGGGGTGCCGAAACTCAACCACTATATAACGCCCCGCGAACTTCCGCCAAACGGATGCGCGGTGCTGACCAGCGGCAGCTTGTCGAGAAACGCCGTGGATATGTACGTTTCGGGGAAACGATCGTGTTTGACGATCGTATGAGGATCCCACGGATCCCATCAGTGGTAGGTTAGCGCCAGGGTGGTTTCAGATGGCAATCTGGTGGAGTTTCGGCTGGTTTCCCCTTGTCTTGGACTTGTTCCTCCAATTCGCGGATCTGCTCCATGAGCACGATGAGAGCGGATGGGTAGCGCGTCTTTTCCTCCAGGTCCGCCACAAAATATTCGCGGGTGGAAATCTGTTTCGACTTACCATTGGCGCCTGTGATCTGCACTATGACCCGCTCAACATAGTCGATTGGTTGATGAGGGGGACCGAAAATCTCAGGAAGCTTCCTTACAGCTTTGGAGTGTAGAAAATCGGAGAGCGCGGACACCTCGAACTTGTCCAACGTGAACTCTTTGGAGACCAAATGCTCTGGTCTTGATTTCTTCCCCGTCTGCTGATCGGTGATGGTTGCTGCTGAATTCCACCAAGCCGCATAAAGGATCTTCCCATCGGCATGCAGCCTAAGACACGAGGACGACATTTGTCCGCCAAAAGGTCCAGACGAGGTCTCATCCACTCTGAGAATCAACTTATCAGCATTCTCATCCTGAGTGAGCCCAACCAAGCTCGCTAGCAACATAAGTATCAGTAGCAAGGCTGAACGAATACCGCTGGAACTCATAGGTACATTCAATCATCTCGTACAATGACACGCAACCTGGGGGCGGGGTTTCGCCGATGTCTGGCTCGCCCTTGGGATTTGTGGCACACTGAATTGTTTCAGGCGCGTGCGTAGCCGCGGCCGTGTGTGCCGGAACGGAAGGTCACCCAAGCAAAACCGATGGACCCGCAACTCATACGAAATTTCTGCATCATCGCGCACATTGACCACGGCAAGTCCACCCTGGCCGACCGCCTGCTCGAATTGACCGGCGCACTGAGCCAGCGCGAAATGCAGGCGCAAGTGCTCGATTCGATGGATTTGGAGCGCGAGCGCGGAATCACCATCAAGGCCAAGAGCATCCGCCTCCACTACGACGCGCGAGACGGCAAGACGTACCGCCTGAACCTGATTGACACGCCCGGCCACGTGGATTTTTCCTACGAAGTCTCGCGCGCGCTTTCCGCCTGTGAGGGCGCGCTGCTGGTGGTGGACGCGAGCCAGGGCGTCGAGGCGCAAACCGTGGCGAATGCGTTTCTCGCCTCGCAGCACAACCTCACCATCATCCCGGTGATCAACAAAATCGATCTCCCCGCGGCGCAGCCCGACTTCGTGAAAGAGCAGATCGAAAATGTGCTGACCATTCCCGCCGGTGACGCGCTCCTGATCAGCGCGAAGAGCGGGATCGGCGTGGACTCCGTGCTGGAAGCCATCGTGGCGCGCGTTCCTCCGCCGGTGGGTTCCGCGGAAGCGCCGCTGCGCGCCCTGATTTTCGATTCGTGGTTCGACTCCTACCGCGGCGCGGTGGTGCTGGTGCGTGTGATGGAAGGCCGCATGCAAAAGCACACACAGATCCGGCTCTGCGCGGGCAACGAACTGTATCAAGTGGAAGAGCTGGGCGTGCTCACGCCCAAACCCATCGCGCTGGAGGAACTGAGCGCTGGAGACGTGGGCTTCGTCATCGCCAATATCAAGCGCGTGGCCGATGCGCGCGTGGGCGACACCATCGTCGAAGCCGCGCGGCCCGCTTTGCCGCTGCCGGGCTTCGAGGCTATCAAGCCCATGGTCTTCGCGGGGCTCTATCCGGTGCTCGCGGACGCCTACGAACCGCTGCGCGACGCCCTGGGCAAGCTCCAACTCAACGACGCCGCGTTTTTCTACGAGCCGGAGAACAGTGCCGCGCTCGGCTTCGGATTTCGCTGCGGTTTCCTCGGCCTGCTGCACATGGAAATCGTCCAGGAGCGCCTGGAGCGCGAGTTCGGCCTAAACCTGATTACGACCGCGCCCAGCGTGCGCTACCGCATCACCACAGTGGGGGAAGAGGTGAAGGAAGTGAACAACCCCACGAAGTTTCCTTCGCCCAACGAAATTGAAAAAATCGAAGAGCCCATCATTACGGCCATGATCATCACCTCGGAGGAATCGGTCGGAGCAATCCTGCACCTCTGCGAAGAAAAACGCGGCGTGCAAAAGAATTTCGAGTACCTCTCGCCGCAGCGCGTGATGCTGACCTACGATTTGCCGCTCAACGAAATCGTGCTGGATTTCTACGACCGGCTGAAAAGCGCTTCGCGCGGCTACGCTTCGCTCGATTACCACCTGGCCGGCTACCAGGAAGCCGACCTGGTGAAGTTGGACGTGCTGGTGGGCGGCGAGCCTGTGGACGCTCTGACGCTGGTGACACACCGCGAGCAGGCGTACGAGCGCGGGCGCGAGCTGGTGACACGCCTGCGCAAGCTGATCCCTCGGCAGATGTTTGAGGTGCCGATTCAGGCCGCCATCGGCAGCCGCGTGATTGCGCGCGAAACCGTCGCGCCCATGCGCAAGAACGTGCTGGCCAAGTGCTACGGCGGCGACATCACGCGCAAGCGCAAGCTTCTGGAGAAACAGAAGGAAGGCAAGAAGCGCATGAAGCGCGTCGGCCGCGTGGATATCCCGCAGGAAGCGTTTCTCGCCGTCCTGAAGGTGGCCAGCAGTTCGGACGATTAACCTGCAAAAAAAGGACTTACGCGGATTTGCCTACCTCGGATTTCGCAATGGGAGCTGATTTGCGGATCGATCCCGGGCTCCCTGCTACTCCCCCAGATGCCCGCGTGCTGCCTCGATTTTAGACGGAGTGTTCCGCTTCACACTCCATCTTAAATGAGCGAGGTTTGAAGTCCCCGACCGGTTTTAGGGTGTTTTTCCTCGTCGGCGCGGGCGCGGCCGATGGAAAATCAGGACTTAGCGGGCTCTTTGCGCTTGATTTCGGCCCCGAGGCGGCCGCGGGCGAGCTGTACGGCTATCTCATCGCCGAGAGCAACGTTCTCCACCGAGCGGAGGACATTCCCGGCGGCGTCGTAGACGATGGCGTAGCCACGCTCGAGGACGCGCAGCGGGCTACGCTCCTCGAGTTGCAGCGCCACGCGTTCGAGTCGCTTGCGCTTGGCCACCAGGAAGCGCTCGATGCGGACGCCTAGATCCGTCGAGCGCTGCTCGATGCGCACGCGTTGCGCCGCGATCCGCGCGCGCAAATCGAATGCGGCGATGCGCGTCTGCGCCACCGTGAACCGCCGATGCAGTTTTTCGAGCCGCGCTTGCAGAGCCAGGCCCAGGCGGCTGGTGAATTCATCGGACTGCTGGCGATACTGGCGCAACTGCTCTTCGAGGCGCCTCCAACCCGGATGGCTGAGCAGATCGCGCAGGCGGTGGCGCTCCTCGGAGATTAGGTAGCGGATTTCGTGGACCATTTTCTGCAAAAGTTCGGCGACGTGGCGATCGAATTCCTGGCGCGTATTTACGACGAGTTCCGCCGCAGCCGAGGGCGTGGAAGCGCGCACGTCGGCGACAAAATCGGCGATGGTGAAATCCGTTTCGTGGCCGACGCCCGAGATAATCGGGATTTCCGAAGCGGCGATGGCGCGAGCGAGCGTCTCTTCATTGAACGCCCAGAGGTCTTCGAGCGAGCCGCCGCCGCGCGCGAGAATCAGGACGTCCACCATCGCACTGGAATTGAAAAATTTGATGGCCTTGATGATTTCCGCGGCAGCGCCTTCGCCCTGCACACGCACGGGATAGAGAATCAGATGAACGTTGGGAAAGCGGCGGCGAAGGATGCGCACGACGTCGCGCACGGCGGCGCCGCGCGGCGAAGTCACCAGGCCAATGCGCCGCGGCAGCACGGGGAGCGGCTTTTTTCGCGCCGCGTCGAAGAGCCCTTCGGCCTCCAGGCGCTTCTTCAACTGCTCGAAGGCAAGCTGCAGCGCGCCGACGCCGACCGGCTCGATGTGCTCGACATAGATTTGATACTCGCCGCGCGGTTCGTACACGCCGATCGAGCCGCGCACGATAACGTGCAGCCCGTCTTCGGGACGAAACTTGAGCAGGCGCACCTGCTGGCGGAAACAGACGCAGCGCACCTGCGATTTCGCGTCCTTCAAAGTGAAATACAGGTGGCCCGATTGCGCTTCGTGGTAGTTCGAGACTTCGCCTTCCACCCAGAAGTTCGCGAATTGCGCGGCCAGCAAATCGCGAATGCGCGCGGTCAGCTCGCTGACCGTCCAGGTCTTTCGCTCGGGCACGAGATTGAATGTGAATTGCGCCACGGGTCAGACTTCGCTCATCGCCGGAACTGGCGGACAAGCCAGAACAGCAGCGACAAGATTGCGCTCAACGCCAGGCAGGTCACAATCGGAAAATAAAACGAGCCGCGCTCGCCGCGCCATACGATGTCGCCCGGTAAACGGCCCAGGCGAAACGGCAATCTCCCGCCGAACCACAGCACGCCGCCCACGACCGCCAACACCACGCCCAGAATCAGCAAGAGCTTGCCGGCTTCGCGCACCGGGTCCATCACGCGCATTCTACACGCTTGTGGGGAAATTGGAGTGGCGAGTGTCGCTTCGGAATTAGAGCAGTTCGTAGCCGGCGAAGAAGTAGCCCAGCTCGAATGCCGCCGTATCGGGCGCGTCCGAACCATGCGTGCAATTGTTGCCGATGCTGGTGCCGAGGTCGCGGCGGATTGTGCCCGGAGCGGCCTTGGCAGGGTCGGTGGCGCCCATCGTTTCGCGCCATTTGAGGATGGCGCCTTCGGCTTCGAGCGCCAGCACCACGGCTTTGCCGGAGCTCATGAAGGCCGTGAGTTCCGGGAAGAATGGTTTGCCCTTGTGCACAGCGTAGAATCCTTCGGCCTCGCCTAAGCTGAGCCGCAGCGTTTTCACAGCAACGATTTTGAATCCTGCCTTGTGGATGCGCGACAGGATTTCGCCTTGCAGGCCGCGGCCTACCGCGTCCGGCTTGATGATTGCAAGAGTTCGTTCGATCGCCACGCGTCTCTCCTTTTAGTTCGCTGCTGCTTTGCCGATGGCCGCGGCGAGCGTGTGCCCGATTTCCGCGGGGCTTTGCACGGTGTGAATTCCGGCTGCGGCCATCGCGGCGTATTTTTCTTTCGCAGTGCCCTGCCCGCCGCTGATGATCGCTCCGGCGTGACCCATGCGGCGGCCCGGCGGCGCGGTCTGCCCCGCGACGAATCCCACCACGGGCTTTTTCACATTCGATTTGATGTATGCGGCGGCGGTTTCTTCGGCGTTGCCGCCGATTTCGCCGATCATCACGATGGCATGAGTTTCGGGATCGTCGTTGAACAGGCGAATCGCGTCGAGGAAGTTCGTGCCGATGATCGGGTCGCCGCCGATGCCGATGCAGGTGGACTGGCCGATGCCGAGCCGCGTCAACTGGTCCACCGCTTCGTACGTCAGCGTGCCGCTGCGGCTAACTACGCCGACGTTGCCCTGCTTGTGAATCCCACCGGGCATGATGCCGATTTTGCATTTCCCCGGCGAGATGATGCCGGGACAGTTCGGTCCGATCAGACGCGTGCGGCCACCTTGGAGTGCGGCGGCGACGCGCACCATGTCGAGCGTGGGTATGCCTTCCGTGATGCAGATCACCAGCGGCAAGCCTGCGTCTGTGGCTTCGAGGATCGCGTCGGCCGCAAACGGCGGCGGGACGAAGACGACCGATGCGGTAGCGCCGGTGGCGCGCGCTGCTTCGAAGACAGTGTTGAACACCGGCCGGGCAAGGTGCGTGGTACCACCTTTGCCCGGAGTCACGCCACCAACGATCTTCGTGCCGTACTCAATGCATTGTGACGCGTGAAACGTGCCCTCCCTGCCTGTAAACCCCTGGACGATGACGCGCGTATTCTGATCAACCAGGACGCTCATCGCGAGCCTCCGGCCAGCTTGACTGCTTTTTCCGCGCCGTCTTTCATTCCGTCCGCGATCGTGAAGTTGAGTCCGCTCTCGCGAAGAATCTGCCGGCCCTGCTCGACGTTGGTGCCCTCCATGCGCACGACCACGGGCACTTTCAATCGCAGCTCGCGAGCGGCGTTCACAACGCCGGTGGCCAGAACGTCGCAGCGCAGGATGCCGCCGAAGATGTTGATGAACACGCCGCGCACGTGAGCGTCGCTGAGCAGGATCTTGAAGGCGTTTTTCACCTGCTCGGCGCTGGCGCCGCCGCCGACGTCGAGAAAGTTCGCCGGGCTGCCGCCGGCGAGCTTGATGATGTCCATGGTGGACATGGCCAGCCCCGCGCCGTTGACCATGCAGCCCACCGTTCCGTCGAGCTTGATGTAGTTCAGGCCGTACTTGGAGGCTTCCACTTCGAGCGGCTCTTCTTCATCGAGGTCGCGCAACTCGCGGATTTCCTTGTGGCGATAGAGCGCGTTGTCATCAAAGGTCATCTTAGCGTCGAGCGCCACCAAACGGCCGTCGCCGGTGAGCACGCAAGGATTGATCTCAACCAGCGACGCATCGGTTTCCAG
>JBGQGH010000051.1:0-21039 GCA_041497315.1 Terriglobia bacterium
CGAAGCTCGGCACCCACGTCCTCAGGGGAGATGGCTTCATGCAGTTCGCGGTCTTTGGCCAGCGCGAACCAGTCAGCGGTACGCGACTCCATCTTGAAGCCCATGCGAGCGCAATAACGCACGAGGCGCATCATGCGCACGGGCTGATTGGTGAAGCTGTGGATGGAGAGAGCGCGAACTTCCTGCTTTTCGAGATCGGCGAGACCATTGGTGGGGTCGAGCAGAAGTCCGCGGGACGCCGGGTTGAGCGAAATGGAGATCGCGTTCATGGAGAAATCGCGCCGCCGGAGATCTTCCATGATGGTGGCCCAGCGGATCTCAGGGCGGGTGCCAGGGCGGGCGTAGAGGTCATCGCGCGCGGCGGCAATACTGGCGTCCAGATCGCCGGGGAGCACGAGTTCGACGTGACGCAGGCGCTCATCCTCGTCCACGATTTGGGCGCCAGCTTTTTCGAGGTCGCGGGCAAGGCGACTGGGGTTGCCTTCGATGGTGAAATCGAGATCGCGGATAGGCATACCGGAGATAAGGTCGCGCACCGCGCCGCCGGTGAGATAGATGTTGGCGCCAGCGGCGACGGCCAACTCCTGGGTGCGCGCCAGAGCGGCGCGTTGTTCCACGGAAAGCCGGCTTTCGAGTAAATACATGTAGTCAGGCATGTGGTCTGTCGTCCTTCAGGGGCAGGAGCCCCGTTCTTAGCGTCATGCTCGGTTTGTGTAGCCAGGCCCGCCGCAGGGAATTTCTCAAGATCTCATGCCCGCGGGTGGTGCGCCTTGTAAATGTATTTCAAGCGTTCTTCGACGACGTGCGTATAGATCTGCGTCGTCGAAATGTCAGCGTGGCCCAACATCAATTGCACGGAGCGAAGGTCGGCGCCCCGCTCGAGCAAATGGGTGGCAAAGCTGTGGCGCAGCTTGTGCGGAGTCAAACGCGCCCGAAGCCCAGCGCGCCGGCCGTAGCCGGCAATGATTTTCCAAATCCCAACGCGCGTCAGCTTTCCGCCCAGGCGGTTGACGAACAGGAAAGGCAACGCAGGCGCATTCTTGCGCATGCGGAGCAGGACGGGCCGCGAGTTCCTAAGATAATCCTGCACGGCGGTGAGGGCGCGGCGTCCGACGGGCACCAAGCGCTCCTTATCCCCCTTGCCGATGCAGCGGAGGCAGCCCATCTCCATCTGCATATCGGCGACGCGCAGGTTGGCGAGTTCGGAGACGCGGAGACCGCTGGAGTAGAGAACTTCGAGCATGGCGCGGTCGCGCTTGCCGAGAGGTTTGCTGGTGTCCGGCAGGACGAGCAGGCGGTCCACTTCTTCGAATCGCAGGAAGTGCGGAAGAGACTTGCGCAATTTCGGCGATTCCATATTGAGAGTCGGATCGTTCTTGATCATGGCTTCGCGGAGTGCAAAGCGGAAGAAATTGCGCAGAGTAACAAGGTGACGCGCCACGGAGCGGCTGTCCAGTTTCCGGTGATAGAGGCTGGCAAGAAAGTCGACGATATCGTCGCGCCGGATGTCATTCAGTTTACGTCCTCGCTTTTCAACGAAGGCGGAGAACTTGCCGAGGTCGAGCGTGTAGGCGTCGATGGTGTTTTTGGCCAGGCCGCGCTCGACCCTCAAGTGGTCCAAGAACGTTTGCAGGGTGGCTTGCATCGGTTATTCCATCATCGCGGGGGCGCTTGCTTCGCGCCGCACAGCGATTCCATAGACCTCTTCCACTTCGGGACAGCGCATGATCCAAGTCAAGCCGATGTAGAGCACCGTCGCGCCGACGAGGAGGGCCGAGAAGATGAGGAGCTGGGTGAGGAAGTGCGGGTGGTTTGAGAAATTGGAAACGCGCAGGCCAATCCAGCATGCCCCACCCATGATGGCGGAGCAGGCAATCACTTTGCTGAGGGAGCCCAAGAGTTCACCGGTGCCCAGCCGGCCGTAGCGGAGCCGGAAGATGATGAACAGCATCAGGAAATTGAAATAGCCCGAGATGGAAGTGGCGAGGGCGGGGCCGCCATTTTGAAGCTTCACAAAAAAATAGAAAATGCCTTGAAACGCGAAGTTCAGGGCCACGTTCAACAGAAAAGCATAGGCGGCTACGCGGACCGGTGTTTTCGTGTCTTGCGTCGAGTAGAAGGCCGGGACAATCAGCTTCACCGCGGCAAAGGCGGGCAAGCCGAGAGAATAATAGAGCAGAGCGCGGGCTGTGAGCCGCGTGGAGGCAGCCACGAATCGGCCGTGCTCGAACAGGACGTGGATGATGGGCTCGCGGAGGATGACCATGCCGACCGCCGCGGGAATGGTGATGTAAGAAACGATGCGAAGAGCGAAGCCGAAAGTTTTCTTCAGCGCGCTGAAATCACGCGCCGCGGCCTGATGGGACATCATGGGCAAGATCGCCGTGGCCACAGCGATGGCATAGCCGCCGAGGACGAGTTCCATGACGCGATCGGCGACGTAGTGTGAAGTGAGTGCGCCATCTCCCACCCGAAGGTGCATGCGCGTGGAGGTCAAGAAAACCGTGTCCACGAGGAAATTGATCTGAGCCACGCCGATGCCAAAAAATCCCGGCACCATCAGGCGTCCCACGGCGCGCACGCCGGGATGAGCAAAGGAGATGCCGAAGTTGAAACGCATTCCCTGCCGGACGAGCAGCGGCACCTGGATCAGGAATTGCAAGACGCCGCCAACAAGGACGCCGACGGCGAGGGCCTCCGCGGGATTATCGAAGTGCCGCCAGACCGCTCCGATGGAGAAAATGATGATGGCGATATTGAGCAGAATGGGAGTGGCGGCAGGGAGGCCGAAGATGTGATAGCAGTTGAGGATGGCCATGGCCAGCGCGGAGAGACCGATGAAAAACAGATATGGAAAGATAATGCGGTTCAGGAAGACGGCCTGATCCCAGTCCGTGGTGCTCTTGCCCATCACCGTGAAGAGGCGTACGGCTTCCGAAGAAAAGACCATGCCGAAGACAGTGATCACAGCCAATACCAAGGCGAGTGTCCAAAAGAGCCGATTGGCGAATTCCCAAAGTTCGTCTTTGGATTTTCCCGCCATGTAGCCGGTGAAGACGGGGATGAACGAGGCGGTCATGGAGCCTTCGCCGACCAGGCGGCGGAGGAGATTGGGGATGCGGTAGGCGAGGATGAAGGCATCGGCCAGAGGACCCGTGCCCAGCAGGAAGGTGAGTCGCTGGTCGCGGACGTAGCCGAGGACTCGGCTAGCGATAGTAACCAGGGTGATGATGGAGGCAGATTTGAGGATCTGCTTTTTCTCGGTCAAACGGCGGCTCCCGCCTAAACCACTGAAAATTAACCACTTGACAAGCCGAGAGGGCATAACATAACATAGTTTTGCGATGCTCGCAATACCCAGGCGCCCGACCTTCATTTTGTGAAAAATCGAACCCCAGCTTCCACGCACAAGAAGGTCGTGGTCGTACTCCTCGACCGCACCGAGCACCGCGGCTTTCTCAATCCATCCACTCTGGCCGAAGGGGAGTCGCTCGACCTGCTCACGCCGACGGGCGAACACGATGAGATTCCGGTCAAGAATGTCAGGGCGATTTATTTCGTAAGGGAATTTACGGAGAATTTCGAACCGGAGCGAAAGGCGTTCCTGAGCCGGCCGAAACTCGACGGATTGTGGGTGAGGCTGAAGTTTCGCGACGAAGAAGTGATCGAAGGCGTCGTGCCAAATGACTTGCTCTCACTGCTGGACCATGGAGTGCAAATTACTCCGCCCGACCTGCACGGCTCGACGCTGCGGATGTTCATCCCGCGCACGGCGCTGGCGGAGATGACCGTTCTCGGCGTTGTGGGAATCGCGCGGCGAAAACCTGCGGCGCCCGCCGAAGCCCAACCGAAACTCTTCAGTTAGTAGTCACTTCCCTTCTGCGCAGAAATTCAAACGGACAACAGGCAAGCGGTGGATTGTTGTAGAGTTGGGAGTCGTGAAAGATGGGCGACGACCTGCGCGAAAGAACAGCAGCGCTACGTGAAGGAGATTCTGCGATGAAACTTGGTGAGATCGCTGATCGGCTGGGCAGTAAACTCGAAGGGGACGCCGGAATTGATATTTTCGGTGTGGCCGGAGTGGAAGAGGCCGGGCTGGGGCAGCTCACTTTTCTCTCAAACCCCCGTTACCGGCGAGCGGCGGAGGCGACTGGCGCATCGGCGATCCTGCTGGGGCCCGGCGTGAAGCTCGATCGGGCGCAAGGGGCACGCGCGCTCGCACTTTTATGGTCGGAGAATGCGTACCTCGACTTCGCGCGGGCGATTGAGTTTTTCTACGAGGCGCCGAAGCCCGCCCCGGGAATTCATCCGACGGCGATTGTGGCCGAGAGCGCAAAGATCGGCGAAGGAGCATCGATCGGGCCGTATTGCTTTGTGGACGAGGACGTGACGATCGGACGCAAGGCGGTCTTGCACAGCCTTGTGACCATTTACCGAGGCGCGCGGATTGGGGACGACTTCCTTGCCCATTCGCAGACCGTGGTGCGCGAGGGTTGCCGGATTGGCAACCGCGTGACTCTTCAAAACGGCGCGGTGGTGGGGGCGGACGGTTTCGGCTTTGCGCGACAGGCGGACGGGCGATGGTACAAGATGCGGCAATCAG
Organism: Terriglobia bacterium; assembly: GCA_041497315.1. Taxonomy (GTDB): domain Bacteria; phylum Acidobacteriota; class Terriglobia; order Acidiferrales; family UBA7541; genus JBGQGH01. The sequence goes on from JBGQGH010000051.1 coordinate 4,604, forward strand.
GCACCACGGTGATCGAGGACGATGTTGAAATTCAGGCAAACGCCTGCGTGGATCGAGCGACGGTGGGTGAGACGTACGTAGGGCGAGGGACGAAGATTGATGGCCTGGCGATCGTAGGCCACGGCTGCAAGGTAGGTGAAGACACCCTGCTCTGCGGTCAAGTGGGCCTTGCGGGTTCCACGCAGGTGGGTAACAAGTGCATTCTTACTGGGCAGGTCGGCTCAGCAGGACATCTGAAGATTGGGGACGGCACCATCATCACCTCGCAAAGCGGAGTTCCGAACGATGTCCCTGCGGGAGCTGTTTATTCTGGTTATCCCGCGATTGAGAATAAATCCTGGCTCAAAGAAGTGGCCGCGCTCCATCATCTGCCGGAGTTGCTGAAGACGGTTCGCGAGCTTCGCGCGGAGGTCGAACGGCTGAAAGCCAGAGTTTGAGATCGATTCGCCTCCAGGTCGCTTACGAGGGCTAATGAGTTCGAACACCGGGAAGCAGCTGCGAATCTTGTTGATCCTCGGCGCGACCGCCGCAGCTGCAGCCGGATTTGCTTTCGTGCCCCGGATCCCTCAGCCGGAGAGCTATCATGCGTTTGCAGACCAGCGAACATTCCTGGGAGTTCCCCGTGGCCTCGATGTGTTGTCCAATCTGCCCTTTCTCGTAGTCGGATGGATGGGATTGGCAGCAATCCGCCCGCGAGCCAGGCGCGATCTTTTTCTCGACCCCCGAGAACGCTGGCCTTACGCGGTGTTCTTCGCCGGGGTGTTCGTTACAGCGCTGGGCTCCGGCTGGTATCACCTCCAGCCAAGCGATGCACGTCTCGTCTGGGATCGCCTTCCGATTGCTGTTTCGATAATGGGCCTCCTGGCGGGTATCGTCGGAGAACGAATCAGTCCGACGGCCGGGCGCAGACTGCTTATTCCGCTGATCTTCGTGGGCGCCGGGAGCGTGTTCTACTGGTGGTGGACCGAAACTCTCGGTCGAGGTGATCTTCGCGCGTATCTGTCCGTGCAGTTATTTCCGGTCGTGATGATTCTGTTGATCGTCTGGTTTTTCCCTGCCCGCTATACCCACGTGGCGGCGATACCCGGTGCCCTGGGACTTTACATTGCGGCCAAGCTCTGCGAGGCGTTCGACGCCCAGATCTTCTCGCTGCTGCACTTGATCAGCGGCCACACACTCAAGCATCTTTTCGCGGCTGCCGCTCCATACCTGATCTTGCAGATGTTGACGAGGCGCTCGCCCGTGCATCTGGCTTGAGTCTTTCAAATCGCCAGAATGATCTGCACACTCTCGCGAACGTTCGGGCGCAGCATGCTGCGCCCCTACAGTGGATCCTGGGTTGGTTTCTGATCGGACGGAAGCGCAGCGGCGATGGCGTTATGGACGCGTGCTACGAGTTGGTCACGCTGCTCGATTGTGTACCGAGAGGAGTCAACGAGCGGGAGGAATGTGACAGAGATGACGCCCGGGTGAATGCTCCATTCCTTTCTTCGAATCACGCGATGTGCCCCGGCGCACGCGATGGGGACAATCGGTGCGCCGGACTTGATGGCCATCACAAAAGCGCCCTTCTTGAACGGGAGCAAGTGGCCGTCGGGGCTGCGCGTGCCTTCGGGATAGACCAGGAACGAAATTCCTTCCTTCAGAAACTTCACGGCTCGATCCACACTGGCAATTGCGGCTTCGCGATTTGAGCGGTTCACGGGAACAAATCGCGCCGCGCGAAACGCCTGACCGACAATGGGGATGCGGAAGAGGGATTCCTTGACGAGCACGGCGATGCGGCGCGGGATCGCGCCAACGACCGCGGGAGCGTCGGCGTTGCTGGTGTGGTTGGCCATGAAGAGGCAAACGCCGGGTGGGATATTCTCCACGCCGGACACGGCTACATGCACGCCCACCATGCGGACGACGAACATCACGCCACCCAGGCCGAGGCGGTAGAGCGGATCGACATGGCCGGTGATGACGGCGTATAGAATCAAAGGCGGCCCGATCAGCAGAGAGTAGATCGCGAGGAAGACGCAGGCAATTGCGGCGCGCAGCATACTAAGGCCGCGGCCCGTCCGTAGTGCCGCGAAGGATTCCGTCGAGGATGCGCTGTTGTTTGGATGTTGGGTTGGACATGGGTAGAACCTGATAAAAAACCTCCCGTTCAGAGCGTGTGTTCATGGGGGAGCGGACACTCAGTCCAGCGAGTGCGAGGACGTCCGCGAAGGGCAATTCCTCCGTGCCAGATACATAGCGGGAGAAAAAATCGCCCAGGCCGCGTCCGGCGACGTGCTCGGCGGCAGCGCGGATGTCGTCGGTGTCGCGATAGAAACGACCGCGGCGCGCGAATTTGTCATTCATTTCGCGCAGGACGTCGTCAAGGCTGCCGTGGTTATCGTTGGCATCGCGGATAAGGATGTCGAGCAGTACGCCGAGTAATTGGCCCTTGTTGTAGTACGAGATGCTGAAATCGGGGCGACGATAGAAAGCGTACTTTTCGAACCAGGCGTCCAGGCTGGACTGTTCAGCACTTTGCCAGGGGCGAGCGGGCCGCGCTTCGAGTTCGGTAATTGCGCCGGCAAGGTCATTGAAGAACTGCCGGGAACTCCAGAGACCCGAACGAACCAGCGCGTAGTTCCCATAGGTGTTGGTGAAGCCTTCGGCGAACCAGAGCGACCGTGTGTATTGCTCGCGGGTGCGGTCCAGGGGTTCGAGGGATTGCGGGCGGATGCGCTTGACGTTCCATAGATGGAAGAATTCGTGGGCGGCGATGCCGGGCAGCTCGCCAAACTCGCTGACGGAGATGGCCGTGCCATTTGCATGTTCCATGCCACCGCCGTTGCTGGCCGAATCGAGGCCGATATGAATGATGAACAGATATTCGGCGTATGGGGCGCCGCCCATCAATTGGGTCTCGTAGGTGACGATCCGGCGGAGAATTTCGTGAAGGCGGTTGCGATCCCAATTGGCGCCGTGGACGACGACGCGGACAGGTGGATTGATTCCCTCCAGACGGAATTCATCAAAGTTGCCGATCTCCACCGGCGCGTCAACCATCGCGTCGAAGCTTGCCGCAATGAATGCGGGACCTGCGCCGTCCTGTGCCGGGGGCAACTCCACCGCGACGCGCCACGAGCTGGGCAAGTTTTCGAAGGCGACTCGCGTGTCTTCGTTGTGGCGCTCCGGGACGTAAAACAGAATCATGGCGAGATTGATGAATGCGTGGGCGGAATTTAACTGGGAGGCAAAAGGTCCTTGCTCATCCCAGTAGCTGGCGTACTCGAGAATCACGGTGCCTTGTCCGCTGATGCGCCAGGTTTGTTTGTCGAGCTTGCTGGCAGGGACAGGCTTGCCGTCGTCGCCGAGCGCGTGGAGAGCCTGAACATGCGCGGCGAAATCGCGCACTTGATAGAGGGCGTCCCAGGCGGCCATCTGGACGACGACTTCCTTGTGCACGTCGGGAATTGTCATGCGGACGTGAAAGAGGCGTTGTTCCGGCTGCGCAAGGGAAACTTCATAGCGGATGGTGGCGCGAACAGGCAGCGGGACAAACAAAACTACGACTGGCAGGAGGATCAATGATAACCGCAGAAAACGAGAAGGCCGGCTCATCGCTTCGCTCCCTGGGGGACGGACTCGCGCAGACGGAGCTTATCGAGAAGTTTTCCACACAGATTATCGAAACTGCCGTTGGACATGACGAGGACGATGTCACCGGAGCACATTTCTCCCGCAAGACACTCCGCGATATCCGCGGCGGAGGAGAATGCGTATGCCGGCTTCCCGGAGTCGCGCAATTCCTTCACCACACGCTCCGGCGAGAGACGCTCTGAATCGGCGAGCAGATGCGGGCGATTGACAGGCCCGAGCAGGACGCCATCGGCGCGAGCGAGGGCCGCGGCCAGTTCACGCTCGAAGATTCTGCGGCGCATGGTATTCGAGCGTGGCTCAAAAGCGGCCCAAACGCGGCGGCCCGGCCAGCGCATGCGCGCGGCATCGATGGTGAAGGCGATAGCGGTGGGATGGTGGGCGAAATCGTCAACAATCGTCACCCCTGCGGCTTCGCCCCTGACTTCGAGGCGGCGACGCACACTGCGAAACGTCGCGAGCGCTTCTTCAATGGCCGAGCGCTCGATGTCGCGACTGCGCGCGATGGCGATAGCTGCGAGGGCGTTCAAGACATTGTGGCGTCCAGCGAGAGGTGAAAGGACGCGAGCCTCTTCCCTTCCCCGCCGCGCGGCGCGGAAATGCGTGGCGCCTTCCACGACTTGGATGTCGCCCGCCTGCCAATCCGTGTCGCCGCTGACTCCGTAGGTTTCGACGGGACAAAGAGCATTTGCCAGGCACCCCATCACAGCCGTGCTCTCTCCCCAGGCGACGATGAGGCCGCGCCGGGGTACGAGGTTTACGAGACGGCGAAATTGCAGCTCGATCGCGGCGAGATCGGGATAGATGTCCGCGTGATCGAATTCCAGTGAGGTGATGACGAGCAAGTCGGGCATATAGTGGAGGAACTTCGGGCCCTTGTCGAAAAAAGCGGAATCGTATTCATCGCCTTCGACGATGAATTCCTTCCCGCCACCCAGACCGTAGCTCCTGCCAAAGTTCTCGGCGACTCCACCGACGAGGAAGTTCGGCCGGTGTCCAGCGACGTGAAAGATCCAGGCGAGCATCGCGGTGGTGGTCGTCTTCCCGTGCGTGCCTGTGACGACAATCGAGTCATGACCAGGCAAGAAGAATTCTTTCAGCACTTCGGGGAGGGAGCGGTAAGGAACTTTCTGGTCGAGCACGGCTTCGACTTCCGGGTTGCCACGGGATATTGCGTTGCCAATCACGACAAGGTCCGGCGAGGGGCTGAGGTTTTCTTCGCTGAAGCCATCGTGCCATGGGATGTCGAGCGATTCGAGGAGAGTCGAGGCGGGCGGGTATACGCCCGTATCGGAGCCGGTGACGTGGTAACCGCGCTCCTTCAGCATGCCTGCCAGCGGGGCCATCGCCGCCCCGCCGATGCCGATCAGATGAATGTGCTCGATGGAGTTCATTTCCGGATGGGCTCGGCGACCGCGGGCTCCAGGATTTGCAGGCGGGACCGGCCCGAGGCGTGGAGTTGCCCGGAAACTCCAAGGGGAACTGTGAGCATGGGGCGGCGAGTGTGACCAATGGGTGCTCCCCAGACAACGGGAACGTCGAGCGCGCCGAGAATGCGCGTGCACACATCATGAACCGTGGGGCCGCCGGATTGCGGAGGCTCGCACTCCGGAAATTCTCCCAGAACAAACCCGCGCACTCCTTCGAATTTGCCAGCTTGCAGGAGGTGCGTCAGAACGCGATCCACCAGGTAAGGCTTCATGGCGCGATCTTCGAGCAAGAGAATTGAATTGGCGGTATCGAGTTCCCAGGGAGTCCCCAGCGTTGTTTGGATGAGTGTCAGGCAACCGCCGAGGATTACTCCGGTCGCATCGCCAGGCACAATCATCTCGGCTTGCAAATTCACAGTCCAGCTATCCGTGGTCTCTGTGACAGCCTGATTGAATGAGTCAAAGTCATAGCCACCCGGACTCCCAGCTCCGGCATGGAATCCCGTGGCGACCATGGGGCCGTAGAAAGTAACCCAACCCTGGTTCTGCCAAAGAAACGTTTGCAGAGACGTGACGTCGCTAAAGCCCAGCAGTACCTTTGGGGGACGCAAAAGCCCGGGCTCGATCACGTCTAGCAGATAAGTGGAGCCGTAGCCCCCGCGAGCACAAAAGATTCCTCGGACACTGTCGTCCTGCACCGCCTCGAGGAAGGCATCGCGATTGGCGTCCAGAGTCGATGCGAAATAGGAAACCGGGCTCGGGTCAAGGGTCTTGTGCTCGGGGACATAGCCAAGTCTCCTCAGTTCCTCGCATCCGCAATGAAGACTTTCGGCATCCGCCGCACTCGCGGGCGAGATGACGGCAACTCTCGATCCGGGAAGGAGGGCGGGCGGCTTGAGAGGTGTTCGATTCACGGGCGAGGATGAGTATACAACGCGGCTAGAACGCGCCAATGAGGCGCCTGAGCCATTGCACTGACAAAGTTACCTCATTGCAGGAGGGTCGAAGGTGGCGGAGGAAGATGCCGCAGCGGCGAGGCTCTCATTCATGCGGACGCGCCGGAAAGACTTCATACTTCCAGCCAAAGCCCATCAAGCGGCTGGTGAGACGCATTTGTTGTGCGTGACTGACTTCAGCCTCAAACTCGAGGACGGAACTTCCGTTAACCGGCAGTGCCTGAAAGTGCTGCATCAGGATTTTCATTTCCTCCAACACGGGTTGAAGCCGACTCATCGCTTCTTGCACATCCGGAGTGGTCAATCGAAACGTCAGCAGCCGCTGTTTCAGGCTGAGGCGATCCTCCAGCCAACCGAGAGGGATCAAAACGAAAAGCGTGACCGCCGTGGTGACGACCGCGATCATGATCACTCCCGCACCGACGGCCATACCCACACCTGCAAGAACGAAAATCGTAGCCGCCGTGGTGAGGCCCGTCACCGAGCCGCGTTCGCGGAGAATTGCACCGGCCCCTAGAAAGCCAATGCCGGGGATCAGATTCGAAACGATGCGTGTGCCGCTGGGGTCGCCGAAGCGGCGGGCGATTTCGCCCGAGAGGAAAGTGAAGAGGGCGGAACCGAGACAAATGAACATGCTGGTGCGCAAACCGGCGGGCTTGCGGCGGAGTTCGCGTTCGAGGCCGACCACGCCGCCGAGCCCTGCGGCGAGCAGAAGCCGCAGGAGGATCACACCGGATGGACCGAAGTCCATGGAGCACCCCCTCTGGGAATCGAGGGGATTCTACTACAGGGGGCGCAAGGAAGCCGGTAGCGAGGAATAGCTTCGAGTACCCGCAGCAACTAGAGAGTGAATTGCGTGAGCTTGTGAAAATGGCGCGCGCGGGCTTGAATCTCTTTGCGAGTGAGCTTGCTCAGGCGGTCGAGCCCGAAGCGTTCCACAGTGAAGCTGCCCAAAACGCTGCCGAAAACCATGGCGCGGCGCAGAGAGGCGTCGTTGATCCCTTTCTGGGAAGCGAGATAACCCATGAAGCCACCAGCGAAAGCATCGCCCGCGCCAGTGGGATCGTGGATTTCCTCAAGGGGGAATGCAGGGACGCAAAAGATTGAATTCTTGTGAACCATCATGGCGCCATGCTCGCCGAGTTTGATAACGAGCGTCCGGGGTCCGAGAGAAAAGATGTGACGAGCGGCACGGAGCAGATTGTGCTCGCTCGAAAGCTGACGAGTTTCCGAGTCGTTAATCATCAGGATTTGCGTATGGCGAAGGATCTCGCGCAATTCCGCCGGAGTGCGCTCGATCCAATAGTTCATGGTATCGAGGGCGACGAGCTTGGGAGGGCGCCGGACCTGCGTCAGAACGGACTTTTGAAGCGTGGGATCGATATTGGCGAGAAAAATGTGCGTGGAATCGCGGTAGGACTCGGGGAGTTTGGGATCAAAGCTCGCGAAGACGTTTAGGTCGGTCGCAAGCGTGGTGCGGTCGTTGAGATCTTCGCTGTATCGGCCGGCCCAGAAAAATGTTTTGCCCGAGGCGCGCTCGAGGCCGCGCGTATCAATGTGGCGGCCTTTGAAGATGGACTCATCCCGTGGGGTAAAGTCATCACCAACGACGCCGACCAGATTTACATGCGTGAAAAAGCTCGCGGCTACACTGAAATAGGTCGCCGCTCCCCCGAGCGTGCGGTCGACTTTGCCGAAGGGCGTCTCCAGTGCATCGAACGCAACCGAGCCCACAACCAAAAGTGACATTCAGGATCTCCTAACCAAGGTACTTGCCAACAAGAGGCGCAAGGCGCTTCCGCGTGGCCGTAGGAATAACCGCGCGATCGGTGACGATGGCGTGGGCAAGCGCTGCGCCACACTTGCAAGCGCGGGCAGCAGGCATCGCGCGAACGGCGTGCTTGATCATGCTCTGCGCGCTTTCGGCGTTGCGGTTGAGTGTGGCGATGATGTCGGCGACCGTGACCGAATCGTGATCCGGGTGCCAGCAATCGTAATCGGTGATCATGGCGGCGGTGGCATAACAAATCTCCGCCTCGCGCGCGAGCTTGGCTTCCGTCACGTTAGTCATGCCGATGACGTCGAAGCGAAGCTGGCGGTGAACGTGCGCCTCGGCGAGCGTGGAAAACTGCGGACCTTCGATGCAGACGTAGGTGCCGCCGCGATGCACGGGAACGCCGGCGCGATCGCAGGAGTCTGCGAGCACGCTCGAGAGTTGCGGGCAGACGGGTTTGTCGAACGAGACATGAACGACAATGCCTCCGCCAAAGAATGTGGCGATGCGGAGGCGCGTGCGATCGTAAAACTGATCGGGAATCAGGAATTCGCCAGGCGCCAGATCTTCTTTGAGCGAGCCGACGGCGCTGATGGAGATGATGCGTTCCACGCCGAGCAGTTTCATGGCGAAAATGTTGGCGCGGAAATTGATTTCGGACGGCAGGAGGCGATGTCTGCGGCCGTGCCGGGCGAGGAAGGCAACGCGCTGGCCTTCCAGCGTGCCGACAACGAGCGCATCGGAGGGATCGCCGAATGGAGTGCGAATGCGGTGCTGGCGGACATCGGTCAAGCCAGGCATGGAGTAGAGCCCGCTGCCGCCGATGATTCCGATGCGGACCGTTTCTTTGTTGCGCCCGCGCGCGCCTGACGACTTCTTCTTCACCATTGCAGCGGTCTCCCGTCGAATTGGTTCGATGTTCGATCCTGATTGAGACTAATCAAGATTCACGGGCTCGGCAACAATAGCGCCATCGCCCTCGCGCAGGTACGCTGCAGGAGTTTGCGAATCGTGCCCAAAGATTGCGAGCCACCCTCCGTGAGCCACTTCAGGAATCCATTTCTTTTTGGTTTCGAGCGTCGTCATCGGATACAGATCGTAGGCCATGATCCAGGGAAACGGCAGATGCGCGGTTGTCGGAACCAGGTCGACGAAGAAAAATGCTGTCTTGCCGCCGCCAGTGAGACGCACGCACTGGATGTCCTTCGTGTGGCCGGGGGTGCGGATGACTTCCACGCCGGGGACAATCTCGCGATCGCCATCCAGTAGCCACCATTGGCCCGATTCCTCGATGGGCACGAGATTCTCGGCGAGATAGCTGGCACGGTCGCGCTCGGTCGGATGTTTGGCGTGCTCGAGTTCGCCGCGCTGGACGACATAGCGTGCATTGGGAAAAGTGGGAACGAGCTTGCCGTTCGCGAGGCGCGTGTTCCAGCCGCAGTGATCGAAATGCAGGTGAGTATTGATCACCAAATCGATCTGTTCGGGCCTCACGCCGCGCGCGATCAGCTTGTCCAGTAGCCTTGGCGGGCCGTCGAAGGCGAAAATGTCGCGGCGTTTGGCGTCCCACTTGTCGCCGGCGCCGGTTTCAACCAGGATCCACTTCCCGACCACGCGGATTAGGAGCGAGTTCATGGCCAGCGTAATGCGATTGCGCTCGTCGGGGGGCATCTTGCGCTCCCACAAGGGACGCGGGATGACGCCAAACATCGCGCCACCGTCGAGGCGGAAATGCCCGTCGGTCAGAAGATGGAACTCGAGATCGCCAAGTTTCATTTGATGCCTGCGCGCTTGAGGAGTTCGCTGACTGCAGAAAAGGGATCGAGGCGACGTGCGGCGACTTCGCCGGCAAGTTCGTCGAGTGCTGCTTCCCCGCCGGCGCCGCCGAGGACGCGCTCGAGGAGGCGCGATTCGAGGAGTTCCAGTAGGCGCTGCTTCCAGTGCGTGGCCTTCCGGGTCTGGCTGCCACTGTGCGCGAGAGAGTTCTTGCGGAAGTCTTCGATTGCACTCGCGAGCGTGTCAATTCCCTTGTTGTCCGTCGCGATCGTGCGGACGACGGGCGGCTTCCAGGCGTCGCGTTCAGGGACCAGCTCCAACATGGCGTGGAGTTGCTGCTCGAGGCGGTCAGCGCCCTCGCGATCGGATTTGTTGACGACGAAAATGTCGCCAATCTCCATCAGGCCGGCTTTCATGTTCTGAATGTCGTCGCCCATGCCGGGCATCAGGACTACGACCGTGCAATCGGCCAGGCGCACGATGTCAATTTCGTCTTGGCCGACGCCGACAGTCTCGATCAGAACAATGCGCTTGCCTGCGGCATCAAGTAGAAGAGCTACTTCGGACGTGGACCGGGCAAGTCCTCCCAAGAAGCCACGCGTGGCCATGGAGCGGATGTAGATTCCCGCATCGGTGGCGTGACCCTGCATGCGGATGCGGTCGCCGAGAATTGCGCCGCCGGTGAAAGCACTGGTTGGATCGACGGCGATGATTCCGATAGTTTGCTGTTGTTTACGGTAGTGCGCGGCCAGGCGATCGACGAGGGTACTCTTCCCAGTCCCGGGAGCGCCAGTCAGACCGACAAGAAAAGCCTGGCCGGTAAACGGGAAAACCGCGCGGAGAAGTTGTTCGGCCTCCGGCTGATTATTTTCGATGGCGGTGATGGCGCGCGAGATGGCGCGGACCTCGCCGGCGCGGATTTGATCGGCCCAGTTGTTCACGTCCGAGGTCATGACAACTGTGATCCCCTCCGACAAATGGATAGCAGCTCCACAGAATTTCGCAGGCGGGATTCTACTTCTTTCCCAGAATTTGCCGGGCAATCACCAACCGCTGAATTTCACTGGTGCCTTCGCCAATGGTGCACAGTTTGACGTCGCGATAAAACTTCTCGGCCGGATAGTCTTTGATGAAGCCGTAGCCGCCATGTACCTGCACGGCTTCGTTGGCGACGCGCACGGCCACTTCGCTGGCGTAGAGCTTGGCCATGCTGGATTCTTTCGTGAACCGGGGGCCCTTCTGGTCCGCGACCCACGCAGCGTGATAGACGAGCAGGCGGGCGGCTTCGATTTCTGTGGCCATGTCGGCGAGCTTGAATTGAATAGCCTGGAACTCGCTGATGGCCTTGCCAAATTGCTTGCGCTGCTTGGCGTAGCGCACAGATGCTTCGTACGCGCCTTGAGCCATCCCGACTCCCAGCGCCGCGATGGAAATGCGCCCGCCGTCGAGCACTTGAAGGCTGTTGATGAAGCCTTCGCCTTCGGAGCCGAGCAGATTCTCGGATGGCACGAAGCAATCGTTGAAGACCACTTCGGAGGTGTCGCTCGCACGCATCCCCAGTTTGTTCTCCTTCTTGCCGGGGCGGAAGCCGGGCATCCCCTTTTCCAGGATGAAGGCGGAGATGCCGTGCGATCCCTTAGAAGGATCGGTGACGGCCATGGCCACGCAAACCTCGGCGTGATGGCCGTTGGTCGTAAAGGTTTTCGCACCATTGAGGACCCAGCCGTGATCTTTCCGTACGGCGGTAGTGCGCGTGCCCCCGGCGTCAGAGCCCGCTCCCGGTTCCGTAAGCGACCAGCAGCCCAGCTTCTTCCCCTGTGCGAGGGGCACCACGTATTTCTCGCGCTGCTCCTCGCTGCCAAATTTGTAGATGTGATTCGTACAGAGCGAATTGTGCGCGGCGACACTCAGTCCAATGGATCCGTCGACGCGGGCGAGTTCTTCGATGGCGATGGCGTATTCGATGTAGCCGAGGTCTGCCCCGCCGTATTTTTCTGGGAAAATGACGCCGAGCAAACCCATCTCAGCAATCTTGGGAACGATTTCAATTGGAAAATGGGAGGCTTCATCCCATTCCATCACGTGGGGCAGGATTTCCGATTCGGCGAATTCACGGACGCCGCGGCGAAGCTGCTGCTGTTCTTCTGTGAGGGAAAAATCCACGAGTCGTTTACCGCTCCCTTCGTCTGTGCCCGATGGCGACTGCGCCGCAATCTGCGCGCAGCAAGAAACTCAAGCAGCCGGGCGATTATTTATACCATAGGGCAGGCGATTGATGGGGTCGAGCCACGCCAGGTGTTTCGCAGATTATCGCCCGAGAATTGCGCCGAAGGCGGCGAGCGCATTGTCGATCCCGGCACGGTCCACGTCGCAGTGGGTAACCATGCGGATGGCGAACTTGCCCGTGGGTCCCGCGAGGATTCTGCGTTTGCCGAGTTCCGCGCAGATCTCGGCGGCCGTGCGGGCTGATTCTTCGACGGAGAAGATCACTATATTTGTCTGGATCTTCTTAGGGTCAACCGTGATTCCCTTAATCCGGGAGAGACCCTCGGCCAGGTAGCGAGCGTTCTCGTGATCGAGATGTAACCGTGCGGGGGATTTCTCGAGCGCGATCAGCCCTGCAGCCGCCAGGACGCCCGCCTGGCGCATGCCGCCGCCGAGCATCTTGCGCGTGACGCGCGCCTGGTCAATGAACTCGCGCGAGCCAACGAGCATGGAGCCGACCGGCGCGCCGAGCCCCTTGGAGAGACAAAACATCACGGAGTCGAATTTCCTGGTGATGTCCGCAACGTTTTTGCCGAGCGCAACTGCGGCATTGAAGATTCGCGCGCCATCGAGATGAACGGGCAAGCCAGCGGCGTGCGCCTTGTCACAGATTTCGTCGGCGACTTTCTGCGGATAGATGGAACCGCCGGCCATGTTGTGAGTGTTTTCGAGGGCGACGAGCGCAGTTTGCGCGCGGTAGTAGATCTTCGGCTGGATGAGAGACTCGACGAGCTCCCAACTGAGGATGCCTTCGGGCGCGGTGGTCGTGCGCGGCAGGCAGCCGGCGATCGCGGACATGGAAGCCATTTCGTATTGATTGATGTGGCCGCGCGTTTCACAGATGACTTCGTTGCCATGCCGGGTCCAGTGCTTGATGGCGATAAGGTTTCCCATTGAGCCGGACGGAACAAAGATCGCGGCTTCGCGCTGGAAAATCTCCGCTGCGCGCTGCTGCAAACGGTTCACGGTAGGGTCTTCGGCGTAAACGTCGTCGCCCACTTCGGCCTCGGCCATGGCGCGGCGCATCTCGGGAGTAGGCTTGGTGACGGTGTCGCTGCGGAGATCGATGGCGGCCTCGACGGCAGCGACGGCGTCAGGATCAGCGTTGGTTTTCGTGGCGATTACCGAAGACATGGTTGGCCTCCACCCCCAAGAGTATTGATGCCACTCAGGCCATCAATTCGACAAACACTTCGTTGGCGACAGTGAGTCGCGAAGGCGCCAGGCGAATGCGCGCGCCGTCGATCTCGACCAATCCCGCCTGTTCCAGGGCTTTCAGCCGCAAGCGCAGGCTGGCCTGTTCCGGCAGGAATGTAGTGTAACGCTTTTCGATTTGCGCGAGATCGATGCCATCGAGTTGCCGCAAGCCGAGGAAGAACTCTTCTTCGAGCGCCTGACGCTCCGAGACTACCTCCCGCTGCTCAGTGGGTAAACGGCCATTTTGGAGTGCAGAGATGTAGGCGGCGGGATCGTGGGCGTTGGCCCATCGTTCGCGGCCGTTGAAGGAATGCGCGCCAGCGCCGAAGCCGAGATAGGGCTCCCGCCGCCAGTATTTCAAATTGTGTCGTGAACGAAGGCCCGGCAAACCCCAGTTCGAGATTTCGTAGTGATCATAACCCGCGAGCGTGAGCCGTTCACAGGCACTTTCGTAGAACGCAGCCATGGAATCGTCATCCGGCAAGAGCGCGGCACTATAGCGGGCGCCGCCAGCGAGGACTTCTTTGCCCAGGTGGCTGCCCTCGTCAATCTCCATGAGATATATCGAGACGTGCTCGGGTCGAATTTCCAGGAGGCGGTCCAGCGCCTCTTCCCAGGTCACCGCGGTTTGCCGGGGGAGGCCGGCGATGAGATCGAAGCTGATGTTGCGAAAACCAGCTTCGCGCAAGATTAGCGTGGCGGCGAAGATGTCCGCGCGCCGATGCATGCGGCCGGCAGACTTGAGTTCCTCATCGTTGAAAGATTGAACGCCCATGCTGACGCGATTGATTCCGGCGGCTAGCCAAGCCGCGGCTTTCTCTGGAGTGATCGTTTCGGGATCGGCCTCGAGAGTGACTTCTTGCCACTCGCAATCAAAGCTGGCGCGCAATGTGTTCAGGAGTTCAGCGAGCGCAGAGGGATCCAAGAGACTAGGGGTGCCGCCGCCGAGGTAGACAGTGTCGACCCTCGCCTCGTAAGAATCCGCCGGGTTAAAGCCCGCCGCTACAAGGAGGGAGCGGTGTTCGGCGATTTCTCGGCAAACGGCGTCCACGTACGGCGTGTAGAGTGCTCTGGAGAAGACGCCGGTGTGAAAGTTGCAGTAGGTGCACTTGGTCTGGCAGAAAGGCACCTGGATGTAGATTCCGAGGGACATCGCGCTCTGTAAGGATACTTCAAATGGGGTGATGCCGTAGAGTTATCCGTAAAATCGAGGAAAAGCAGGGACGTGGCGAGCGACGCCCCTGCAAGAAATGGAAGACTCCCTTTGGTGCAGAAGCCTAGGCAAGCCCGGCAGCGGAAGCGGCACCGTAGAACGCGAACCAGGGTTTCGCAGCTTTGATCCGCTCATTCACATTCTGAATGTTTTTCACTCCCTGGTCGGCGAGCCAATCCTCGAGGGCCTTGACACCCTGCTTGGCGTAAACCGGGATGCCTTCTTTCCACGTGGCACGGCCGCAGAGGACGCCGGAGAAATTCACGCCAGCTTCAGCGGCCAGCTCGAGAGCTTCGTTATAGGTTTCGTTGCTGACGCCCGCGGAGAGGTAGATGAACGGCTTCTTGGCCACACCGGCGGCTTTGCGGAAGTGTTCCTTGGCCTCGTCGCGGGAATAAACTGAATCACCCTTGCAGGCGCGCGCTCCTTTGACGAAAGCCATATTGATGGGAACTTCGACCTTCATGATGTCCACGCCGTACTGCGGCATGCTGAACTCCTCCATGCTTTTGATGACGCACTCGGGCTTCTTGCGGGCGAACTCAATTCCCTTCTCGTCCACGCCCTCTTCGTAGCCGACAAACTCCAGGAAGAACGGCATGTCTTCAGCGGCGCACTCCGAGCCGATGCGTTCGACCCAGGCGTGTTTGGCGTCATTGATGGGCGGCGGATCGAAGGGCGTGTAATAAAGAAGGATTTTGACGCAGTCCGCGCCGGCGGCTTTGATACGGCGCACCGAATAGTTGTCGAGCAGGTCCGGCAGGCGGCCGGGACGCGTGTTGTCGTACCCGCTGTTTTCGTAGGCGAGGAGAAGGCCGGCGTTCCGGGAGCGCTGCTTGGCTGCGCCCAGGCCGTATTCCGGATCGAGGAGGATTGCGCTCGCGTAGGGCGTCAGGATTCGCGTTACAGCGACCTTGAACTCTGACATCATCTCGTTGGTGACCGCTTTCTTGTCAATTCCCTTGTCCTTGGCGATAGCGCTCCGGAGCGAGCCGCGCTGGTCCATGGCGGCAGCGGCGATCACGCCGCGGTCATTCGAGACAGCCTGCAAGCCCTTCAATTTACCGGGACTCATTTTCATCTGGATTCCTCCAAGAATTGATCAGAGCCAGGGCGCTGCACAGATTCTAGCATGGAAATCTATAGGGCCCGGGCGGGCAATTCTCTAGAGGTACATGACATGGTGTTCCGTGTTTCCCATCGTGACGCGCTGGGAAAGATCGTCGAGGAGGTCGGGGCCGTACCTGGCCAGAAAAGGAAGAAAACACAAAGATCGTTCCTGTAGCCCGTGGTGAGGATACAGCGCATCGATGAGCAGGCGCTCGTGGGAATCGAGGACACCGTTGCGGAAGTTTTCCGCACGGGCGGCTTTGCCGCGCAAGTGATCCAACTGATAGAGCATCTTTCGCTCCGCGGTGTCGAGGGAGCCAATCAGCGTGCGGTCCAACTTAGCGAGCGGCTTGCGCAGGCCGGCCAGAGAGCGACGGAGAGACTTCTCCCCGGCATCAAATCGCTTCGACAACGCGCGAGACAGGAATTGCCGTTCCATCGTGGCGCGCAATCGCTGGCGGCCACGGAAAAGGTCACGCAGGTCGAGGCCATATTTCTTGAGCAGGCGCGCAATGCCCGGCTCGACGAGGGTAAAACCGGCTCGCGGGAGAACGGCGGGCATTCGGCCAAGGAGTCGGCGATAGAGGACTTCCGATTGGGCGAGATATGCGATCTCCGCTGGCCCGGCGATGATCGCGGCAGTCGGCAGAAGCGCATCCTGCAGCACGGGACGAAGCAGGGCGTTCGCGCTGAAGTCTTCCGGATGTTCGCGCACCGTGCGGGTGAGGTCCTCCTGCGTAAACTGCGTGTCTCCCGCGACGAATCCGTTGTTGCGTCGGCGAATTGGAAACCTCTGACCGCTGACGCTGAGGAAGAGCAAGGTACTCGACTCAGTCACCTTCACCTGAACGTGATACCGGGCTTGTTCAAGCCGCTTTGAGCGCGCCAGGAGGTCCCGGGTAAGCTCTGGGTGCTCTTCAATGGCGCGGAGATAGATGGGAATCGAAAGCCGATGCAGACGCGCGTCGAGCGGATCGAGAAGGATCAGTCCCTCTTTCGCGAGCAGGCGCGCCATCAACTTGCCAAATGCGCTTCCGAAATTTTCCGCGGGCGTGTATGCCTCGGCGAGTGCGCGC
>JBGQGH010000052.1:0-20970 GCA_041497315.1 Terriglobia bacterium
CGATGCTGTGCTACGTTACGCCGAAGGAGCACCTGGGCCTGCCCAACGCCGATGACGTGAAGCAGGGCGTGATCGCGTACAAGATCGCCGCGCATGCCGCCGATGTGGCGCGCCACCGTCCCGGCGCGCGCGACCGCGACGATGCGCTCAGCTACGCGCGCTTCCTTTTCGATTGGAACAAACAGTTCGAGCTTTCGCTCGACCCCGATACCGCGCGCGCCATGCACGATGAAACTCTGCCCGACGATTTCTACAAGGAAGCCAAGTTCTGCTCCATGTGCGGCCCGAAATTCTGCTCCATGAACGTCACTCAGGTTGCCGAAGCTTACGCGGGCCAGACGCAGGCCGACCGCGAGCAGCGCTTCGTGCAGTTGCTGGCGAAAGTGGAAGGGCATTAACGCGTCGCGATTCGACAAACGGCGCACTTGACAGAGGGCGAATAAAAAGCGAAACTAACGCCCCGTTCTCGAAAGACTTCACAACCAAGGAGCTAACCGATGCCCATCAATCAAGCTTTTCTCTCCGAGTTCGATCACGAAATGGAAAGCACGCGCAAGGCGCTTGAGCGCGTTCCGGAAGACAAATTTGGCTGGAAGCCGCACCCCAAGTCCGGCTCGATGATCTGGCTCGCAGGCCACGTCGCCAACATCCCCGGCTGGGTGAAAGAAACAGTGACGCTTGACGCCCTGGACATCGCACCGGAAGGCAAGCCGATGGAGCCGCCTCCGCCGCCGAAATCCTCGAAGGAGCTGCTCGAGTTCTTCGAGAAGAACCGCGCCTCCGGCCGGGCCGCGCTCGTCGGCGCCACCGACGACGCGCATTGGATGAAGCCCTGGAGCCTGCTCTCCGGCGGCAAGCCGATTCTCAGCATGCCGCGCGTCGCCGTCATGCGCAGCTTCGTGATGAATCACCTCATCCATCACCGCGCACAGTTGACGGTCTATCTGCGCCTCAACAATGTGCCGGTGCCCGGGATGTACGGCCCCTCGGCCGACGAAACCTCGTTCTAGCGGCCGCGCGTTTCTTTCTTGAAGGGGCGCAATATCTTGCGCCCCTTTTGCTCCTCTTTCTTTGTGTTCTCCGTGTCCTCTGTGTCGAAATCTTTCATCAGTGTTAATCTGTGCGCATCCATGGAAGAGCCTGGGAGCAACGACGCACTTCGCGAAGAATTCAACCGTTGGGCCGAAGCCGGCAAGGGCGAAGCCATGGAAGAGGACCACCTCCCCATCACTCTGCCGGTCCTCGACCTGATGCGGATCGAGCCGGACGACAACATCCTCGATATGGGCTGCGGTGCGGGCTGGCTCTCGCGTCTGCTGGCCGAGCGCGTGCCCGATGGCCGCGTGGTCGGCGTGGACGTCTCCGACGAAATGATTCGCCGCGCTCGCCGCGCGCAAGTGGCGCTCGAAAACACCATGTTCGTCGTGGGCAGCGCTGATGCAATCCCCTGGGAGGCGAGCTTCTTCACGCGCGCCATTTCCGTCGAGTCGGCCTACTACTGGCCCGACCCCGCGAAAGGATTCGCCGAACTTTTCCGCGTGCTGCGCGAAGGCGGCTCGCTCTGGATTCTGATCAACTACTACCGCGACAACCCTTATTGCCATCAGTGGGCGGAAAAACTTGCCATCCCCGCGAATTTGCTCGCCGCCGAAGAATGGGCCGCGCTGATGCACGACGCCGGCTTTACCGAGGTGCAGCATCGCTGCATCCCCGATCCCACGCCTGCGCCCGACGTGTACACCGGCCGGTGGTTCCGCAACGCCGCCGAGTTGCGCGCCTTCCGCGAGATCGGCGCGCTCCTCGTCCATGGCGCAAAGCCCTTCGACCGCGAACCCAAGATCACAGATTTTCGAATCCTGTAACGAGGGCAGGCATGATAGAAACGAGCACTCTGGAGGCCGCATGAGCTCAACCACGGTTCTCATCCTCGCATTTGCGATCGGAGCGTTCGCGGGCCTTCGCGCCATGACGGCTCCCGCCGTCACCAGTTGGGCTGCCCGGCTGGGCTGGTTGAATCTGCAGAATTCCTGGCTGGCTTTTCTGGGCTTCGCGGTGACGCCCTACATCATCACCGTGTTCGCCCTCGCCGAATTGGTCAATGACAAGCGCCCGACTACGCCGAGCCGCAAGACGCCCGGCCCGTTCGGCGCCCGCATCGTGATGGGCGGGCTCTGCGGAGCCTGCCTCTGCATCAGTGCAAACCAGTCCGCGGTTGTCGGAGCCATTGTCGGCGCGCTCGGGGGAGTGGTGGGCACTTTGGGCGGCTACGAGGTGCGGACCCGCCTCGTGAAAGCGTTGAAGGTGCCGGACATCGTGATCGCTCTCATCGAGGATGCCATCGCCGCCGGCGGCGGCTTCTTCTTCGTCTCTCGATTCTAGATTCCTCGCGCCGGCGGCTGCGCGCAACGTTAGCGAATAATCTTGGGTCACTGAGTACATCCCTTTGACTCGCGCGGCGCGCCATGGATATACTGTCGTGTTCCGCTCCACTTCGTGAGGATGAGGGGGCGCATGGGAGTTCTCGACAACCGGTTCGAAAAAAACTTCATGATCACGTCGGTGGACTACGTCTTCAACTGGGCGCGCAAGAGCGCGATCTGGCCGCTGACGTTCGGCCTGGCCTGCTGCGCCATCGAGATGATCGCCTCCACCACCTCGCGGTTCGATATCGCGCGGTTCGGCGCGGAAGTCTTTCGCCCTTCGCCGCGCCAGGCGGACCTCATGATTGTGGCCGGCACGGTCACGCTGAAAATGTCGCCGGTGCTGAAGCGCGTGTGGGACCAGATGCCGGACCCCAAGTGGTGCATCTCCATGGGCGCGTGCTCGAGCGTGGGCGGCCCGTTCAACACTTACTCGGTCCTGCAAGGCGTGGACAAGATTGTGCCCGTGGACGTGTACGTGATCGGCTGCCCGCCGCGGCCCGAGGGGCTGTTTTACGCGCTGCTGAAGCTCCAGGACAAAATTGACCAGATGACGCTGGCGAAGAAGCCCACGGAAGTGCGCCTCCGCCCCGCGATGGTGGACGATTTCAAGCGCGGCGTGATGGTGGCGCAGACGCTCGAGCCGCGCTAAGAGACGGAAAATCGAAACTCGAAAATCGAGTTTTGCCGGTTTCTGCCGAGTTTCTATTTTCAAATTTCTATTTTCGTTTTTCAGGAGTGCCGAATGGCCTTTGTGCGCGCCGCTAAGAAAGACGAAATCCCCGCGGGGACGATTCGCGAATTCCAGGTGGACGGCAACAAAGCCATCGCGCTCGCGAACGTGGAAGGCAAATTCCACGCCATCAATAACACTTGCCTGCACCGCGGCGGCCCGCTCGGCGAGGGCGAACTCGCCGGCAAAGTGGTCACCTGCCCGTGGCACGGCTGGCAGTACGACGTCACCACCGGCAAGGTCACCGCGAATCCTGCGGTCGGCGTAGAATGTTACCCTGTCGAGGTTCGCGGGGAAGACATCTTCGTGGATCTGGGCTAGGTGCTCTCAAGCCGATTGCAGCCCTTATAAACAAGTGAAAAATAGATAGTTAGACTACGGCAGTACTCGGTGATAGGCTCAAATAGCCGCAGCTTCCAGTGCCACGCCAATCCCACCAACTCTAAGATTTCCTTTCACTTAGAAGTACGTCCCGTGTATAGTGCGCGCGGCCTTCAGCTCCGAGAGCGGGAACCCCGGGCCTGCCCGCCTCGTCTGCCACTGGAGCAAGACGATTTGAGAGGACTTCTGGATGACGCGTGCCGCGCCTAAGCGCCAGCACTGGCTCTTCTCTGTAGTTCCGCACTACTACCACTGGGACACGCTCTTCGTGAAGGGAAAAGAGATGTGGCGAGGTTCGGGCAACCGCGCCGACGCGCAGCGGCAGCTCAAGCAGGTGCGCCGCGGCGACCGCGTCCTCTGCTATCACAGCGCCCCGGAGCGCGCGCTCTACGCGCTCGCGGAAGTGACGCGCGATCCTTATCCCGATCCGAATGATCCGGACGCCAAGCATCTGGTGGCCGACCTGCGCGCGATGGAGCGCCTGCCGCGCCAGGTGCCGCTCGCGGAACTGCGCGCCAACCGCGCTCTGCGCAAAGTGAAGTTCCTGAAAAACGTCCGGCTGATTATTTCGCCGCTCACGGACGAGGATTATCAGGAAATCCTCCGCATGGCCGGGATCGTAGCCTCGCCCGGCATGCCTCTGCCGTGATCGAGCGCGGCAACGCGAAAATCGCACCCTTTCCGCCGCGGAATCAAATAACATAGTCCGTCGAAAATTCTCTTGCCGGAGGCTGAACCATGTACCAACGAGTGCTCGGGTGCCTGGTTGCGCTACTCCTGACCGGTGTCGCCATGGGACAGACGAAAAAAGCGCCCGCTAAGCAGGCCACGAAGTCTCCCGCCAAGGCCGAAGTGTCCCGCGAGTGGTTGAGCGGGATTCCATCCGGTCAAACGCGCGTCGTGGACCTCGCTTACGCCGTCAGCGACAAGGAAGTACCGTGGCCCGGCGACGAACATCCCTTCGAAGCGAAGTCGAACGCCACGGTGGCCAAGGACGGCTACTTCACGCGCAGCTTTTCGATGCTTGAACACTACGGCACCCACATGGATGCGCCGATTCATTTTCCGCCTGGAAAAACGCCGGTGGACAAGATCCCGCCGGAACGTTTCTTCGGTCCGGCCGTGGTGATCGACGTCCGCGATGAGGCCGCGCAGAACGCGGACTACCAACTCACGCTCGATCGCATCGCCCGCTGGGAGAAAGAACACGGCAAAATCCCGCCCGGCGCGATCATCGTGCTTCGCACCGGATGGTCTTCGCGCTGGCCCGACGTGCAAAAGTACCGCAACACTGACGCGAAGGGCGTGATGCACTTTCCCGGCTACTCGACCGACGCGGTTGTGCGCTTGATCCAGCGCAAGGTGAGCGGCCTGACCATTGACACCCTCAGCGTGGACTACGGCCCCTCGCGGAAGTTTCAAGTGCATCAGCTTTCGCATGGCGCCGGTCTCTATCACGTGGAGAATCTCGCCGATCTGAGCGCGCTGCCGGAAGCGGGCGCGTTTCTCGTGGTCGCGCCGATTAAGCTCGAGGGCGGCTCCGGCGGCCCCTGCCGGGTCTTCGCGATTCTGCCCTAGCCAGAAACGTTTTCAGGGTTGTCTCGTCCAATAGGATGGACTAGCATGTTTCCGCGGAGTATCGCACTGCGGCGAAGGGGTGTTCGCCGTGAGTCACCAGGGAGGCAGCATGAGATTGATTAGAAGTTGTCGCCGGATTGCGTTGGGGTGTGTCTTTGCGGCACTTTTGGCGCCGGCGGGGCGCGCGCAATCATTTGAGGTCAAAACTCATACGCTCAAAAACGGGATAAAAATTCTCGTGCAGGAGGACCATTCCATCCCCAACGTGGCCTTGTACACGTTTTATCGCATCGGCTCGCGCAACGAGCGGCCGGGCACCACCGGGCTCTCCCATTTCTTCGAGCACATGATGTTCAACGGCGCCAAGAAATATGGTTTTGGAGAGTTCGACCGGGCGATGGAAGCCAACGGCGGCTCCAACAACGCCTATACCACCCAGAATGTGACCGTCTATCAGGACTGGTTCCCGCGAAGTGCGCTCGAACTGATTTTCGACGAAGAGGCTGACCGCATCCGCGATCTTTCCTTCGACCCGAAGATCATCGAATCTGAGCGCAACGTCGTGCGCAACGAGCGCAAGCTCAGCGTGGACAACAACAATTTCGGCGTCTTAAACGAACAGCTCTGGGCCACCGCCTACACCGCGCATCCCTACCAGTGGCCAGTCTTGGGTTGGGACGTGGATATCGTGAACTGGAAGATGGAAGACCTCCAAAATCATTTCCGCATGGGCTATTCGCCATCGAACGCGACCATGGTCATCAGCGGCGACGTCAGTTTTGAAGAAATTGTCGCGCTCGCGGAAAAATATCTCGAACCCATCCCCTCGCACGATCCGCCGCCGAAGGTCACCACCCAGGAACCCGAACAAATGGGCGAGCGCCGCGTCGTCGTCCGCAAGTTCGGACAGCTCCCCATCCTCCAGGTCGCCTATCACGTGCCGCAGACCAATTCGCCGGAGTTTTATCCCCTGCAGATTCTGGAAACAATTCTATTCACCGGCCAGAGCTCCCGCCTCTACCAGCGCCTGGTGGACAAAGATCAGCTCGCGCTGTTTGTGGGCGGCGGGTGGGACTGGTCCTTCGATCCCACTCTCTTTGAGTTCAACATCCGCCCGCGCGCGGGTGTGGATCCGGCCAAAGTGGAACAGGCGCTGTACGACGAGATTACCCGGCTGCAGAGCGGCGGCATCACCGATCAGGAGCTCGAAAAGGCCAAGAACATCCGCACCGCCGAGTACTACCGTCAGATGAAGACCATCAGCGGCAAGTCCAACGTGATCGGCACGTACGAAGTCTTCCTCGGGGATTACCACAAGCTATTCAACGCCGCGGCCGAGTACGCAAAGGTCAGCAAGGAAGACGTCCAGCGCATGGCGCGGCAGTACTTCAACGAAAAGAACCGCACCGTGGCCACTCTAATTCCCGAAGCCCCTGCGCAAAAGCCGCAGGAGAAAAAATAGGCGCGAGGACCTAACCATGAATCAAACATCGAGAATCTTCAGGATTTTGTTATTGCTCGCGGGGCTCGCGCTTCCCGCCGCCGCGCAGACCACGGGCGAGCTGAAGCTGCCGCCTTACAAATCGGTGAAGCTCAAGAATGGACTGACCCTCCTCCTGATGGAGCAGCACGAAGTGCCCCTGATCAGCTTTAGTGCCATAGTTGGGGCAGGCGGCGTGGCGGATCCCGCGGGCAAGGAAGGCATCGCCTCTGTGACGGCCGGGTTGTTGCGCAAGGGCACGAAGACGCGCACGGCCGACCAGATCTCCGCAGAGCTTGACTTCATCGGCGGGCAGCTCGGCGCCGGCGCGGGGGCGGATTCATCCAGCATCTTCGCCGAATTCGTCAAGAAAGACCTAGCCAAGGGTCTGGACCTACTAACCGACGTGATGATGAACCCATCGTTTGCGCCCGACGAAACGACCAAGCTGCTCAAGCAGCGCCTGGATGGAATCAAGTCCGCCAAAGACCAGCCCCAGGCCGTGATCGGGCAGTATTACTCCGCCTACCTGTTCGGGAAGCACCCCTATGCGCGTCCCGCGGGGGGAGATGAGATTTCGCTCGCGGCCATCATGCGCGACGACATTGCCAAGTTTTACGAGGCCAACTACGTGCCGGGAAATACCATCCTGGCTGTCGTCGGCGATTTCCAGACTGCGGAGATGGAGAAGATCCTCACCGACCGGTTCTCGGCCTGGCCCGCCAAAGCCTCCGCGCCCTCGCATGTCCCCGACGCAGCCCCGGCGACGGGGAAGCGGCTGCTGCTCGTGGACAAGCCCGATTCCACGCAATCGTTCTTTTGGATCGGCAATGTCGGCATCTCGCGTACGAATCCGGACCGCGTGGGGATTCAAGTCGTGAACACGCTCTTCGGCGGCCGCTTCACTTCGTGGTTGAGCACCGAGCTGCGCATCAAGAACGGCCTCACGTACGGCGCCAGCTCGTTTTTCGATCGCCGGCTCGCGCGCGGCGGCTTCGCCATCACTTCGTTTACGCCCAACGCCACCACCGAGCGCTGCATTGATCTCGCGCTCGAGCAACTCAAGCGTTTGCATGAGAAGGGGCTTACGGAAGAGGAACTGAAATCCGCAAAGGCTTACATCAAAGGGCAGTTCCCACCCTCGATTGAGACTTCGGACCAGCTGGCCAATCTGATTGCCACGCTGCGGTTCTACGGGCTCGGCGACGAAGAGATCAACACTTTCTACAGCAAGATCGACGCCATGACCCTGGCCGACGCCAAGCTCGTCATCCAGCAGTATTTCCCGCTCGACAACCTGGTTTTCGTCGTGATCGGCAAGGCCAGCGAAGTCGGCACCGTCGTCAAGAAGTACGCTCCGAAGGTGGATACCCTCTCCATCAGCGCTCCTGGGTTCGGCGCTACTGCGGGCGCGGGGAGCGGCACCGGGAACTAACCGGCGGCTTCGGCGGCATCGCAGGGTGTGATAACTTCGGGGAGCGATGCCTGAGCTCCCCGAAGTCGAGACTGTCGTTCGTGGATTGCGCGCCGCCGTCCTGGGACGCCGCATCACCGGCGTGCGGCTCGGTAAGACCGACTTCATCGAAGATCCCGCCGCACTGGCCGCGATTCTTCCCGGCACGCGCATCGCAGCCGTCGAACGCTACGGCAAGTTCATCTCCGTCCAGCTCGAAGCGGGGAACGGATCCAGCCGCGTCTTCTACCTCGCCATTCACCTCGGCATGACCGGACAGATCGTCGCGCGCCGCCCGGAGGAATCCATCGCGCCGCACACGCACGTGTTTCTCGCTCTCGATGACGGCCGCGAGTTGCGCTACACCGACATCCGCCGGTTCGGCCGCATGCGCTTGGTTCACCAACCGCTTGGTGACGCTCTGCCGAAACGCCTGGGCCAGGACCCGCTCGCCGCCAGCGAAGCCGAGTTTCGTGCGCTCCTCGCCGGACGCCGCGCGATGATCAAGGCGCTGCTCCTCGATCAGCACGTTCTTCGCGGTCTGGGCAACATCTACGCAGACGAGAGTTTGTGGCGCGCGGGGATCCATCCCGCGCGGCACGCGGCGAAACTCTTACCGCAACAGGTGAAACAGCTTTATCGCGCCATCCAGAGAATTTTGCGCGCGGCCATCGAACTCCACGGCTCTTCGATTTCCGATTACCTCGATGCCGAAGGCCGCCCCGGCACGTACCAGCAAAGGCATCGTGTCTATCAAAGGGAAGGGAAGCCTTGCGCGCGCTGTGCCGTGAAAATCCGGAGGGTCATCGTCGCGGGACGCAGCAGCTATTTCTGCCCGCGCTGCCAGCCGGCGCCCCGCCGATTGAAACGCCAGAGTTGAGGAAGGATTCCTCGCAACGACCATTCAGAATGGATGGGAGGGATCTCAGTGCGCCGCGGCGGTCTGGACTTTTTCATTGGGCCGCAGGCGCGGAGCCATCGCGGCAAAAATCAGCTCGCCCCAGACGCGCCGTTCGCGCCGGTCGAGCCACAGGACGCGGTCGAACAATTTCTGGAACGGCGGCTCATCCAGCAATTCTTCCAGCCGGTCGTGGATGCGCTGCTGGAACTCCAGGTTTTCGGAGCGGAAGCCGTCCGGCTGAATGCCGTCGGCGAGCGGCGGCACGCCGATCAGCAGGGAATAGCTGTTCATCCACCACGCCAGCCATTGTTCCAATTGTTGCTGGCGGCCGAACTTGTTCACCAGGTAGCAGTAATTATCGAGCGCGGAGCGATCGCAGATGACGTGCGGAGCGTGCGCCGCCGCGTCCAGTTCCGATGCAATCTGCACGTGCAGGATCCAGAGCTGGCTCTCCAGCGTTGTGGCCTCGTTCACCGGAAAGGGCGAGCGGCGCGCCACTTCGGTGACGAGTTCGACGTTGTGGTCCGCTTTCTTCAGGAGGGAGCAAATCTCGTAGGCCAGTGTGGTCTTGCCAACGCCGTGCGTCCCAATCAGTGCGATTTTCAAGGCGGTGTGCGCCCCTGGTGCGCGAACATCTTCTAGCACAGATTTGTCCCCCTGAGAATACCTTTCCTCGCCTCCGGCTGGAGTAGAATCGTCCGCGCAAGTCGAACCTCGATTTCGCAGGGAGGGCAATTGCAGTGCGAGCCGTCGTCCAGCGCGTCACGCGCGCGCGCGTATCGCTTGAAGAGCGCGCCAGCGGTGAAATCGCCGCGGGGATGGTGATTCTCCTGGGCGTGGGCCGCGCGGATACAGACGCCGCCGCAGCGTCCTTCGCCGAAAAGATCGCCAATTTGCGAATCTTTGCCGACGAAGCAGGCAAAATGAACTACTCGCTGCTTGATACAGGCGGTGCCGCACTCGTGGTGTCCCAATTCACGCTCTATGGCGACGCGCGCGGCCAGCGCCGGCCCAGCTACCTGGGTGCCGCGCCGCCCGAGGAGGCCAATCGCCTCTACGAGGAGTTTACCCGCGCGCTGCGAGCCCTCGGCGTGCCCGTCGAAACCGGCGTCTTTCAGGCGCACATGGCCGTCGAGCTTGTAAACGACGGCCCGGTGACTATCCTCCTCGATTCGGAGAAACTTTTCTGATGCCGGCTCGCGCCAAGCCTCCCCAACGGCCGGCGAGCGCAGCCAAAATCCTGCGGCAACTTCGCAGCCTTGCCGATCCCCGCGCCCGCGCGGCGATGGTGCGCTTCGGAGTGATTGTCCGGAATGCGCACGGCATTCCCACCCCCGTCTTACGGAAGGTCGCGAAACGCATCGGCACGAACCACGCGCTCGCGCTTGAAATCTGGAAATCCGGCAATCATGAGGCGCGCCATTTGGCCGCGATGATCGCCGATCCCGAGCAAGTGACGCCCGCGCTGATGGAACGCTGGGCGCGCGATTTCAACTCTTGGGACATTGTGGACGGCACGTGCTGGCATCCGTTTGGCGAAACGTCATATGCGTGGCGAAAGGCGGCCGAATGGACGCGCCGCAAACCCCAGTACGTCAAGCGCGCGGGTTTTGCGCTGATGGCCTACCTGGCGATTCACGACAGAGAGGCGAGCGACGCAAAATTCGAACGTTTGCTGTCGCACATCCGCCGCGAAGCGAACGACGACCGCAACTTCGTCAAGAAAGCCGTCAACTGGGCGCTGCGAAATATCGGGAAGCGGAATCCCCGTCTGAATCGCCTGGCCATTCGAACCGCGCAGCAGATCCGCGAAAAGGATGCACCCGCGGCACGCTGGGTCGCGGCAGATGCGCTCCGGGATCTCACCAGCACGGCGGTACAAAAACGCATTCACGCGAAATCGCGGAAACGCCCGGTGTAGCCGCTTGTCTGGCGTATCGTCCTGCGATAGGCTTCGATACTCTTTTGCGATTGAAATGACTGCTCCAGTATCCGCTACCGTCCTCGGACGGCCTGCAACTCTGGGCGATTCCGCGGCCATCGCCGAACTTTCCGGCCAGTTGGGTTCGCGAACGACGCTCGAAAAGGTGCAAGAGCGTCTACGCCGAATCTCCAGCGATCCGCGTCGTGAGGTCTTCGTGGCCGAGCTCCCCGGGAGTCACACCGCCGCTGGCAGCGGAGGGGAAGTGATCGGCTGGTTGCATGTGGGAGAGCGCCACCTGGTCCACCTGGACCTGCGCGCCGAGGTGATCGGGCTGGTGGTGAGCGAATCGCATCGCCGCCGAGGCGCGGGACGTGCTCTCATGCAAAGCGCCGAGCAATGGGCGGGCGAGCACGGGTGTCGGGCCGTGTATCTCCGTTCGAATGTCATTCGCACTTGGGCACACACGTTTTATGAGGCCCTCGGCTATCGCCTGCTCAAGACCCAGAAAGCGTTTCTGAAGGAATTCTGAAGGGAGACACTTTTTGACCTCCACCCAAATCTACTGGAGCGTTTTCGGCGGCGTCATCGCCATGTGGATGTCCTTCGCCGCCATTTTCCTGGCACAGAAGAAGCCGCCAAAAGCCGCCGAGCAGAAGCGTGAACGCGCATCGCTCTATGGCATTGGGCTACAGGGTGTGGCCTATGGACTGGTGTGGAGCATCCGCCGCCCGGTCGGAGAGACGATCGTTCCACTTCCGCGGCCGCTCGAACTCGTTCTCGCCACCGCGACGCTTGTTCTGGCCGCTCTCTCTGTCTGGATGACGCTGGCGGCCGTGCGCACTCTGGGCAAGCAATGGAGTTACCAGGCGCGCATCGTCGAAGGCCACCGCTTGGTCACCGAAGGGCCTTATCGCATCGTTCGGAATCCGATCTATTCCGGGATGCTTGGGATGCTCGTGGTCACCGCACTGGCCAATAGTCACTGGATTGGGCTGCTGGCAGCCCTGGTGTTCTTTTGGATCGGAGCCAGGATACGCATCCGCAGTGAAGAAAAGCTGCTCCGGGAAGCATTCGGCGCGGAGTTCGATGAGTACGCGCGCCGCGTTCCCGCACTGGTGCCGTGGTTCCGCTGACCCCGGCGGGACTCCGGGCGAGCGGAACGGCGGAATTGTTCCGCGAGCCAGAACGAACTAAAAGCCGCCGCCACCGCCACCGCCGAAGCCCCCGCCCGAAAAACCTCCGCCTCCGCTGAATCCGGAGCCTCCCGAACTGCGCGGCGCGGAGGCCATCGCAGCGGCTGCCTGCACGGACATCACGTTTAGGCCATTCACGAAAGCGAGTGGATAGAAAATCGGGCCGAATGACCCCTGGTACCATGAGGGCGGCTGCTTGGCGATATCCCCGAACGCCGTCACCCACTTTTTCTCGACGCCCAGCGCCATCGCGTACGGCAGAAATCTCTCGAACATCTCCGGCGTCTTCACCATCCGCTGCATCCGGTCCGACTCCACGTGCTGGAGAAAATCCTCGAATCCCAGCGCGCCCTCGCGCGCCCGTATTCCTTCCGAAGTGTGCGCGGGCATAAACCAGCCGAACGCGCAGATGATGATCCCCGACGCCACCGCCGCAATTCCGAACGGGAGCAACTGCATGCCCAAGGTGCGCGAAACCAGAGTGCCGCCCAGGAACAGCAGCAGTCCGATGACCAGCCCGCCGGCGATCCATCCGCCGCGCACGTTGTCCGGCCGGTGGAGGTAGTAGCGCTGCTCCATCAACGAATCGATTATCGCCGTGCGAATGCCCGGCAGACTCTTGTAGAATTTGTTTTGCAGGTCGGCCAGGGTCACCGAGGGAAACGCGCCGTTCGAAAAGAGCGCCGCGAGCAGTTGCAGCTCGTGCGATTTCAGTCCCGCCCACTCCGCGGGCTTCTTCTTCATGTGGAAAGTGAATTCCTTGTTCGAGTACAGCCCCATCAGGTGCTCTTTTTGTTTTTCCTCGATCAGGACGTACCCGCGCACGGCCAGGTCCACCAGCGTGGCAGTAATGTCGCGCATGTCGGCGGAGTCGTCCACCAAAGTGCCGACCTCGCCGGGCGTCAGCTTCTCGGGCGGCTCAAATTGCACGGCAATCGAGCGCTTGCGCGGGTCGCGCCCGCGCGTGTACCAGAGCCAGAGCATAGCCGCGAACGTGATCATCGGGATGACCAGCGGCCAGTTGCTGCGCAGAAACAGTCCAAGCTTCGCCGAAGGGCTGGGCGGGTGAACGAAGCCCTTGTCCCACCCGATGACCGCGGTCAAGCCTTCGTGGAAAGAAAGCGCGCGGCGCATGCGAATCTCCACGCCGCTGCCCAGGATGTCCACTTGCGCATCCTGGTCGCGCGAGCCGTAGCCGCCGGTAAATGTGAGCGCGCGGACTCCCGTCACGCCGCTTGGCAGCGCGATCAGCGCGCTGGCGGACTCGATGGGAACGTCCCACTCATCGCCGGTGATGTTCCAGTACAGCTCGTCGTGGTCCTCGAAGAATCGCAGCGCGTCAATCACGCGGTAGCGAAAAACAATCGTCCGCGTGGCGTCTTCCGCTCCGGGAACGTAGATCTTGAATTTACGATAGTGCCGCTCGCGCGAGGATTCGTAACGCAGCGCGCGCCCCGCGTCGTCAGTCACGGACGTGGGATCGAGCAGCAGCGTGTAGTTAAAGCCCTGCGGCGAGCGGTATTCGACGGGAATCGTGCGGTAGATGCCGTTCCAGTGGCCGGTGAAGCGCGCGCGGATCGTTTCCGTGACGTCAATTGTGCCGTCCGGCAGCACCACGACTTCCGCCCGGAAACTTTCGATCCTGATCTGCCGCGCCGCCGCGGGAACCGCCGCGGCCAGCAGGAGTACCGCGAGCAGCGCGCCCCGTGCCGTGCGGCGCAACTTGAGCTTTGCAGGCATCAAGCGTCTCGCGTCGCTACGCGCTGGGCGTGCCGAAGCTGACCTTCGGCGTCTCGCGCTGCGCCGCGTCGGTGATCTCGAAGAACTCGCGCGCCTTGAAGTTGAACATGCCCGCGATGATGTTGGAAGGGAATTGCGCGATCTTCGTGTTGAGGTCGCGCACCACGGCGTTGTAGTACCGCCGCGCGTTCTGGATGGTGTCCTCGAGGTCGGCCAACGACTTCTGCAATTGCGTGAAGGATTCGACCGCGCGGAGCTGCGGGTAGGCCTCTGCCAGCGCGAAAATTTGCCGCAACGCCCCGGCCAGCATCCCTTCGGCTTCGCCCTTCGCGGCGGGCCCTTGCGCGCTCATAGCGCGGTTGCGCGCGTTGACCACTGCCTCGAGCGTCCCGCGCTCGTGGCCCGCGTAGCCCTTCACCGTTTCCACCAGGTTGGGGATCAGGTCGTAGCGCCGTTTGAGCTGCACGTCAATGTCGGCCCAGGCGTTGTCGCATTGCACCCGCAGACGCACCAGGCCGTTGTAGATGCCGATGACCAGCAGCACTAGCACGACCAGGACAACCAGAGCAATCAGCATGGGCAATCCTCTCCGGCGCGGAAGCGATCTCGTTTATTCCGGCCGCGCTCACTATACGCCGCAGCTTTGCGGCGGTAAAGCGTGCGCGTCAGGCGCTTGGCGGAGACGCCCGCTGGCGCGCAGCGCCCGGATTGGCCGTCGCGTTCTATTTCAGTGGAAAGAACGTACAGTTTAGGTTAATCTTCTCCGCCGCAACGTCACCGGCTTCCCTCGACCCATGCTCTTCAAAGCTCTCAGCGCCGCCGTCTATGGCATTGACGCCTACCTCGTTGAGGTCGAGGTGGACGTGGGCTCCAGCCGCATGGGCGATTTCAACGTCGTCGGCCTGCCGGACATCGCCGTGAAAGAAAGCCGCGAGCGCATCAAAGCCGCGCTCAAGAATTGCGGCTTCGATTTTCCCTCGCCGCAGAGCGTCACCATCAATCTCGCTCCAGCGGACATTCGCAAGGAAGGCTCGGCATTCGATCTGCCGATGGGCCTCGGCATCCTCGGCTGCCTGGGCACCTTTTTTGGCAAGGCGCTCGACGGTTTTGTATTCCTCGGCGAACTGTCTCTCGACGGCGGCGTGCGCCCCGTCCGCGGAGCGCTTTCCGCCGCGCTGGCCGCGCGCGAACGCGGCGTCAAAGTCCTCGCCGTGCCAGAGGCCAATGCCCGCGAAGCCGCTGTGGTCGAAGGCGTGGACGTTTATGCGGTGAAGTCGCTGCCTCAAGCAGTGGACCTCATCAATTCGCCCGAATCCTTCACTCCCATCCGCGTGGATGCGCGCGCCATGCTCGCCGAAGCCGCGCAGTATTCGGTGGACTTGCGCGACGTCCGCGGCCAGCAGGCCGCCAAGCGCGCCCTCGAAGTTTCCTGCGCCGGCAGTCACAACATCATCTTCATCGGCCCGCCCGGCGCCGGAAAAACCATGCTCGCCAAGCGCATCCCCACCATCCTCCCGCCGATGTCGCTCGAGGAAGCCATCGAGACCACGCGCATTCACAGCGTCGCCGGCGTGCTGGAAAACGGCCGCGGCCTCGTCGGCACGCGCCCATTTCGATCGCCGCACCACACCATCAGCGACGCCGGATTGATCGGTGGCGGCGCCGTGCCGCGACCCGGCGAAGTTTCGCTCGGCCATCATGGCGTGCTGTTTCTCGACGAGTTGCCTGAATTCCAGCGCAACGTCCTCGAAGTGATGCGCCAGCCGCTCGAGGAAGGCTACGTCACCATCGCTCGCGCCGCCGTTTCGGTGACGTTTCCCGCGCGCTTCATGCTCGCGGCGGCCATGAACCCGTGCCCCTGCGGCTTTTTTGGCGACACCACGCGTGAATGCCGCTGCTCGCCGCCGCAGATCCAGCGCTATGTTTCGAAGATCTCCGGCCCGCTGCTCGACCGTATTGATATTCACATCGAAGTCCCCGCCGTGAAGTACAAGGAACTCCGCAGCGAGGCCGTCATTGAAGATTCCGCCACTGTTCGCGAGCGCGTGATTCGCGCCCGCGAGCGGCAGCTTGAGCGATTCAAGGCCGAGAAAAAAATCTTCGCCAACGCGCAGATGCCTACACGCTTGATCCGCAAGCACTGCGTGATTTCCGCCGACGGGGAGAAGTTGCTCGAAAACGCCATCACTCGCCTTGGGCTTTCCGCCCGCGCACACGACCGCATCCTAAAAGTCGCGCGCACCATCGCCGATCTCGATGCCGCCGCCGACATCGAACCCAAGCACTTGAGCGAAGCCATCCAGTACCGCACGCTCGACCGTACCTACTGGGCCTGAGTTCCTGTGGCACAGGCATTCTGCCTGGGCGTCTTTTATCCAAATTGTCGCTTGTACGGTGATGAGTTCGGCGACCCAACAGCACGGGAAGTTACTGCCGGTTAGTGGGGCGCGTCGCCGGGATGCTCCGAAATTTTCGCCGGCTCCTCGTCCGGTTTCACCACCCAAACACGCCGCTTGGGAAAGTAGCGGAGCAATTCTTCATTCTTCGCCGCGCCCATGTCTCGCGCCCACACGGTTTTCGCCGCGTCAATCTCCGCGTCGTTGTACACCCACTCGTCGTGCGTTGAATGCGTCGGCGAATACCGCACAATCACAAGATGTTGCCCGGGAAGTTCCGCCAGTCGCGCAGCCACCGCGGCTCGCTCGGTCTGAAAGTGCCAGGAGTCCTCATTCGGCAACTGGCGAGCCACCACTTCCGCGTTGGTCGCGGCCAACAGAAAACAAAAGACAACGATCGCCCGTACCAGCGTCCTTCCGAACTGCCGGCGGTGCCGCTGCCACACCCTCAGGTGCCGCATTCCTTGCAGAACCACGGCCAGAAACACGCCCAGCACCGGCGCGGCGTAATGCGGGAGAAATGGAGATGCTTCCAGGAGCAGGGCCACTCCTGTCGCGCAGCCCACAATCACCAGCGGCCTCACGCGCCGGTCCCTCAGGACCCACGGGAGCATGATCAACGGCACGATGGTTCCCCAACTCAAAAGAAACAAGCAGTACTCTTTCTGGTCAAAGATGGCTTCCACGAATCCGGCAAACGAGTTTCGCTTCTGCCAATAGAACGGCAGCAGCCAGTCTTGATAGTGCTGGAGCATCACCTCGTGGTGGTAAGCCGGGAACGGCCCGGGTTTCTGCCACAGGAACATCGGCTCTGGATAATAAGTCTTCAGGTCGAGTTGATACGGCATCTCCAAAGGGCTGTGCGTCACGCGCCAGTTGTAGTAGGCGGTGAACCCTCCGACGGCGACAACCGCTAGCGCCAGGGGCACGGCCACATGTGTCAGCGCCTCGCGAAGCGACTCCCCTTTTTTCTTGACCAGCCATATCGCGAGCCAGATCGCCACCGGAATGCTCGTCACCAGGCCTTCGTACGGGCGGCTGTTGGCCAGTATCGCCAGCCCCAGCCCCATCCAGATTGCGTGGCGCAATCGAATGCCGCGCCGCAGGCGCCCCCACGCTCCCAGGAAAAGCGCGCCGCCCACTCCCGCCACCGCGCCGCCCCAATAGCTGTTGATCCAGTAGCCTACCAGGCCGTACTGCAGCACGGCCAGTACCCCGCCGAGCAGCGCCCACTGCGGAGGCAGCCAGCCCTGCAACATCCAACACAGCGCCGCGCACATCGCCGCCATACTCAGCAGCACGCCTACCCAGGGATGCCCGGCCAACACTTTTCCTGCGGCGAGAACCATGCCCTGCCCGGGCGGATACATTGACGAGTATGTCGGCTGAAAAATGATGTGGAAGCTCTCGAAGTGAATCCACATCGGATGTGGCGGGTTTGTCAGCCGCCCGTGCGCAAACGTATCCGCGCCCAGCAGGTAACTGAACTCGTCGTGGACGACAGGCTGTGGTACGCCCGTAAACGGAAGCAGTGCCGCGCGGCCCGCCAGGGCAAAAAGACCCACTAGAAGGACCGCCAATCCCTTCCGCTGCGCGACTACTCCAAACCATCGCTCGATCGCGGAGAGCCACCGGCCGCCGAAGCGGGCGATCAGCAGAGCCATCAGCACGAAGCCGATCACAATGTAAGCGGGAATCGGGGCTAGGAACATCTCGGTCAGTTCTCCATTCGACCACCGCGCGAACCTGCGGCTACTGTCTCGGGTTCGCGCTTCACGCTAATTTCTCGTCAGGATTTTTCACCGCGCGGACAGTGACTTCCGGACGGCGCTTCAAAAAAAACGATATAACCGATGTTCAATTCCCTCGATCCGCTGGTATCGAATGGAACGAGTCGAATCAATTCGCCGACAACTGGTGATTGTTCCGCGCCATCCGCGCGGGAAGCGTCTGGTTCACTGTGAAACGTCGGGCTAGACTGTGCTCCGATTTATCCGAGGCCCGGCTTCCGGCATGTCCGGAACCCGGATCAGCAAACGACTTGAACTCCAGCATCCAGCGCGCTTCGCCCCTCAAGCCAAGATGAAAATCCTCGCCGTCGCGTTCGCCTACAACGAAGGTGAAAAGATTCAACGCGTAGTCTCCCGGCACCGCAAGGATCGCCCCTACGACCTAATGGTCATGGACGACGGCTCCACCGACGGCTCCATTGATAAACTCTCGGAAGAGGGGCTGCTCATCCTCCGGAATCCCACCAACCGGGGAATCGGCTTCGCCATGAAGCGAGTTTTCGAGTACGTCCTCGAACACGGCTACGACATTCTGGTGATTCAGGCCGGCAACGACAAGGACAATCCTCTCGAAGTCCACCGGCTGCTCGCTCCCATCATCTTCAATGAAGCCGACTATGTGCAGGGTTCACGCTTCCTGAGGGGCGGCGGCTACGGCAATATGCCCACTTTTCGCTACATGGCCACGCGCTACGTCCACCCCTTCCTCTTCTGGCTCGCCTCCGGCAAGCGCATGACGGAAACCTCCAACGGCTTCCGCGCCATTCGTGTCTCCCTCTTGCGCGACCCGCGAATTGATTGGCGCCAATCCTGGCTCGACCACTACGAGCTTGAAACCTACCTCCTCTACAAAGTGATCAAGCTCGGATATCGCCACGTCGAAGTTCCCGTCACAAAAATCTATCCTCCCCACCAGGAGGGATACACCAAGGTGCGGCCCATCACCGGCTGGTGGAGCATCCTCCGCCCCCTGTTTTACCTTGGATTGGGCTTGCGCAAGTAAACTTGAAAATGCCTGAGCCCCGATTCGAAAAGCGCCGACCGTGAGTTGCCGTGTGCCCCGCGCAGCTTTCAGACGTTCATTTTTTTTCCATCGGAACCCAGCGACTTGCTTGCCGCCTCCAGCAACCGCACCACTTGCAGACCGGCGTGGCCGTCCGATAGAGGCACCTTGTTGAATCGCACGCAATCCGCGAAGTGCTCGCATTCCGCCGAGAGCGCTTCGCGCAGCTCCAGCTTCGGCGCCCACATGTCGCCCGTCCGGTAGTCCACCAATGTCCGGTAGATCCCTTCCTGCGCGGTCACCTTCACCCCGCGGTCATACACCCGCAGCTTTTCGCTCGGCTCCATATCGTTGTAAACCAGCATCCGCCGGCTCCCGCCGATCAGAATCTGCCGCACTTTCACCGGTGAGAGCCAGTTCACATGGAAGTGCGCGATCAGGCTGCTCTCGAACTGCACCGTGACGTACGCCATGTCCACCGACCCGCCGCCCGTGTGGTCCGCTCCCACCGCCGAGGCATATTTCGGCCGCTCTTGCACAACGTGCGTCAGGATCGAGAGGTCGTGCGGCGCCAGGTCCCAGATCACGTCCACGTCGTGCTGGAAAATGCCCAGGTTCACGCGTACCGAATCGAAGTAGTACAGCTCGCCCAGTTCCCCAGCGTCCATCATCTCCTTCGTCTTCCGGACCGCGCCGGTATAGATGAAAGTGTGATCCACCATCAGCACCAGGCCGTTCCGCTCCGCCAGCTCCACCAGTTCTTCGCTCTCGGCCACCGATCGCGTCATCGGCTTTTCCACCAATACCGACTTGCCGTTCTGCAGCGCCTGTTTGGCCAAAGTATGGTGCAGGGCGACGGGTGTGGCGATCACCACCGCGTTCAGTTTTGGGTCCTTAAACAAGTCCGTCACGTTTTCCGTGACCCGGATCTCCGGATACCTCTTTTTCACCAACTCATGACGGTCTGGACGCACGTCGCAGCACCACGTCACCTCTACGTCGTTTGTCTCGTAGAGGTTGCGGACCAGGTTTGGTCCCCAGTACCCGTAGCCGATCACGCCCACTCTGACGGTCATTCAGTTTCTCTCTCTTGCTGAGATCTCGAAGGCTCGGCCCGCACGGATGGCAGCCAAAGCCTTTCGCGCGGTCTATGTTCTTCTCCCCTTTATACATCAAATCTGTAATTTATCGTCGGCGATGCCGCGGCTTCTCGTCCACGTGGTCCGCGCAAGTTGTCCGATTGACTTCCTCTTAGTCCCTGTGCTACCCATACAGCGTTTTGGATTCCCCCTCGAACGGCGGAATGGGCGCCTCAACTCAGCGCATCGAGGTCACGCTGGAGACGCTGCTCGACAGCGTCGGCTTGGCCGAAGACATTTGTGTACGCATCGCCGGCAACCTCGGCTTCGATGACGACGATTGCCACAAGATCGGCATGTCCGTCCGCGAAGGCGTCATCAACGCCTACAAGTACGGCAACGCCAGCCAGCGCGACAAAAAGATTTATCTCACCATCGAACTCACGCCCGATAAGCTAGTCATCCACGTCCTTGACCAGGGCTGCGGCTTCAATGTCGCCGATGTCCCCGATCCCCTCGCCGAAGAGAACCTGCTGAAGACCTCCGGCCGCGGCATCTTCCTGATGAAAACCTTCATGGATGAATTCGACGTCCGCCGGGGCCGCCGCGGCGGCGCCGAATTGGTCATGGCCAAGCGCTATCCCTCCTCGCGCCCGCCAGGCTCCGGTTCGCAGCCCCAGCCGGGCCGGGAAGGCGCCGCTTGAGCTTCCGCGCCACACCCCGCGAAGCGGATGGCACCACCGTTGTGGACGTCAGCGGACGGATCACCCTCGGCGACGGCAGCACCATACTCCGCGAACTCCTGCGCGACATTGCCCAGAAGGGTCAAAAGCGCGTTCTCCTTAACCTCGCCGAGGTCAATTACATCGACAGCTCCGGAATCGGCGAACTGGTCAGCG
>JBGQGH010000053.1:0-20694 GCA_041497315.1 Terriglobia bacterium
CCATTCACGAAAATTCGCGCCGCGCCTCCGGGCCATTCATCAAGATCAATTCCACCGCCATCCCGGAAACGCTCCTGGAGAGCGAGCTTTTCGGCTACGAAAAAGGCGCGTTCACCGGCGCGAACGCGAGCAAGCCCGGAAAATTCGAGTTGGCCGACAAGGGCACGATTTTTCTGGACGAAATCGGCGACGTGCCGCCGGCAATCCAGGCCAAATTGTTGCGCGTGCTTCAGGAGCGCGAATTCGAGCGGCTGGGCGGCACAAAAACGCACAAGGTGGACGTGCGGCTCGTCGCGGCCACGAATCGCAACCTGCGCGCCGCGCTCGAGCAGGGCACCTTCCGCGAGGATCTCTACTACCGTTTGAACGTCGTGCCCATTGATATCCCGCCGCTGCGCGAACACAAGGAGGACATCCCCGACCTGGTGGATCACTTCATCGCGCGGTTCGCGGGAGAATCAGCAAAGCAAATTTCCGGAATCACACCCGCGGCGATGCAACTCTTGACGGATTTTCACTGGCCGGGAAATGTGCGCGAACTCGAAAACATCATCGAACGCGGCGTGGCGCTGGCGAACGGAGCGGTGCTCGACGTTGCGGATATCCATCTCGACGTCGCGCGTCCCGAAAAATCCGCCGGCGCCTCCGCATTCTTGCCCCAAGGCATGACGCTCGAACAGTGGGAAGACGAAATGATTCGCGAAGCCCTGCGCCGCGCCAACGGAAACAAGAGTCAGGCCGCGCGGCTCCTCGGCCTCTCGCGCAATGCTCTGCGATATCGCCTCTCGAAGCTCGGCGTCCCCGACGAACCCGAAGGTCAAGCTTAGTCATACCCGCAATCACCCTGGCTGAAAACCACCACCCTTGGCCGAACGCGGCCAGTTGAAAACGGATTCTCTGGACGAACGCCGAGGCGCAGCCCCGTAACAAACTGTATCTACAGGAGTTACGAGAACAGGCCGGGCTCTCTCAACTGGCACCGCACCTGCACTCTTTAGCTGTGGCGGGCTGGAACTCGCGAGAGCAGGCGTGCCCGCTGAGAGAAGCGAGGTCGGCCATGAAAAACAAAATGCTTCTTAGGTTGGCGATTCTTTCGCTGAGTTTCTTGGGTACGAGCTTCGCGCAGGCGCAGGATCAGTCGCAGGCGCAGCAGACGCAACAATCTCCGGCGTCGCAGCCCAGCGTCGCGCGCATCAGCATGATCCACGGCGACGTGAATACGCAACGCGGCGATTCGGGCGACTGGGTGGCGGGCGTACTGAACTCGCCGCTGGTCGTCGGCGACCGCGTGGCCACCGGCACGCGCTCGCGCCTAGAATTGACGTTGGACTTCGCGAATTACCTCCGCCTCGACGAGCGCACCGAAGCCAAGATTGCCGATCTGACGCGCACGCACATCCAGGTGCAGATCGCGCGCGGCATCGTGGACTACTCGGTGTTGAAGGGTAACGAAGCCGACATCGAAATTGATACGCCGAACGTGGCCATCCATCCCGTGCGCGAAGGGCGCTACCGCATCCAAATCACCTCTGACGACTTCTGCGAAGTAATCGTTCGCGATGGCGAACTCGAGATCACCACGCCTCAAGGCAGCACGCGCATCCACAAGGGGCAGATGATTACCGTGCGCGGACTCGACACTCCTGAATTTCAGACGGCGGACGCGCCGCACAACGACTCCTGGGACGATTGGAACAAAGAGCGCGACCGTCAGGTGCAGGACGCGGCGAGTTGGGGTCACGCGAACCGCTACTACACCGGCGTGAACGATCTCGACGCCTACGGGCATTGGACCTACGCTCCCGGCTACGGCGACGTTTGGGTGCCGGCGCAGAGCGCGGGCTGGGCGCCGTATCGCGACGGCCGCTGGGTTTGGGAACCCTACTGGGGCTGGACCTGGGTTTCTTACGAGCCCTGGGGTTGGGCGCCGTATCACTACGGCCGCTGGTTCGTTAACGAGGGATCATGGTGCTGGTGGCCCGGGCCGGTGTACGCGGCCTACCGTCCGTTCTGGTCGCCGGCGTACGTATCGTTCTTCGGATTTTCGGGACGCCACTTCTCCGTGGGAGTGGGCTTCGGCTTCGGCTCGATTGGCTGGCTGCCGATTGGCCCGGGAGATCCCTTCTTTCCGTGGTGGGGCGGCTTCCGGAGAAACGTCACCGTCGTGAACATCATCAACATCAATAATTTCCACGGCGGGCGGCGTTGGGATCCGCTGTGGAACGGCAGCGGCCGGAGATTTTCAAACCTGGATGGGGCCTTTAACGACCGGCGTCTGCGCGAGAGCGTGACCACGATGCGCGCGGACGAATTTGGCCGCGGCGGC
This sequence comes from Terriglobia bacterium, assembly GCA_041497315.1. Classification (GTDB taxonomy): domain Bacteria; phylum Acidobacteriota; class Terriglobia; order Acidiferrales; family UBA7541; genus JBGQGH01. The sequence continues at coordinate 2,327 of JBGQGH010000053.1, forward strand.
GTGCGGCGCGATTTCGAGCGCGTCAACGCGGAGCAGTTCCGCGGCGGACAGATGGTCGCGGGCGCGGTGCCGGTGGTGCCGACGCGCGAGAGCTTGCGTTCGAGCGACCGCCAAGTCAACCGCGCGTCTCTGCCAACGCGAGGCGGGCAGGATCGCTTCTTCACGCGCTCGACGCCTCGTGGATCGCCGGAGTCGTTCCAGGCCGGTGAATCGCAGATGCGCGATGTCGTTCGCCAGAATGGCCCGAACGCATCGGGCAGCGTGCGCGGCGATGCGCGGATGGAAAACTCGCAGGGCCGCAACGACGCCGCAGGGCGTGGCGGATCCCAAGCTCAGCAGAACGCAGGCAGCGGCGCCGAGCGGACGCGCGGCGGCGGCCAGCAAAGTGTCGCGCCGAATCGAGGCGGGCAGGGAACACCACAAACTCCCGACGCGAACGGCCAGCAGCAGCGTTGGCAGCGCTTCGGTGACAAGAACACCGCCGAGCAGCAGGGACGTCGGGATGCGCAGCGCCCTGGGTTCGACCGCCCACGAACTGAATCGCAGCCGGCAGGCCGCGGTAATGGCCAACCGTCCGCGAATCCTCAACAGGGCGGGCAGGGCCGCGGAAATCCGCAACCGCCTGCAACTCCGCGGCAGAATAATCAGCCCGCCGCGAATCCTCAGCAAGGCGGCTGGCAGCACTTCACTCCCGGCCAACAGGGCGACCGGCAGCGCTTTGGCGATGCCCCGCGAGACACAGGCAGGTCCCCGCAATTCGATTCGCCTCGGAACGCGGACCGCTCGGGGGGGTTCAATTCGCCGAGAAGTTCAGGCCGGCAACAACTCGACCTCCAGCGACCGATCATGACGCCACGATCTTCGCCTCCCGATCGTGGCAACGGTGGAGGCCGGATGTCGCCGCCGCCGTCGTCGAGTCCTCGTGGCGGCGCTTCGGCCAGCCCACGCGGCGGTGAAGGAAGCCGTGGCGGCTCGCGCGGAGGTGACGCCGGACGCGGAGGCGGAGGTTCCTCGCGGTCTTCATCCGGGTCTTCGGGTGGCCGTGGAGGACAAAGCGGCCGTCCACACTAAGTAGCCCTTCTTATCGAAGACGGCGCGCGGATCACATCTGATTCGCGCGCCGTTTTGTTTTCCAACCCAGAAACAAGAATCCTCCATGTAGCGGCGGCCTTTAGGCCGGCGGGTTTCTGTGCGCAACACCGGCCGGGCTAAAGCCCGGCCCTACAACTGGGAATTCGTTCCACACCATTTCAATTCATCCATGAAGCGCCCACATCGGGGCGCAAAGGAGATCCCATGTCCATTGTGATTGCTTCGGAGGACCGCGCCTTGTCGTGCGCGGAGGAAATGACGGGGAAAACTGTCGTCAGAGGCCGCGTGTGCAATCGCGCGGGCTGCGGAAGGCTCCTCGTAATAAAATCCGGGGCGCTTGACTATCACCGGCAGTTCTGTGGTCCAAAATGCCTGGGCGCCGATAGGCGAGAGAAGCTGGAAAATCAGCGGGCGGGCCTGAAAGGCGCAAAATGCTCTCGTTGCGGTCGTCAGTCGACGGGTGACCATCGATTCCAACGGAGTGTGCCGCTTCACACTCCACCGAATCTCGACGCACCTCCCGAGGGAGTATGGGGGGTGCTGAAAGTTGGCTGGGGCCCGCCAGGCGCCTCGCAGCACGAAATCGCCACCGTCGCTCGCCGCGTTGACTTGCCCGGCACGCCAAAATAACGGGCCGTCGTAAGGTTCGGCGAGTCTCTAGAACAGGTACACGATTACCGTCGAGCGCCGCTTGACTTTCGTTCCGGCAACTGGCGCCTGGCGACGCACCGTATTGGAGAATATTTCCCGCCCGTCGCTCGGCCCTAGCTCGTACACCAAATCTGCGCTCTTGAGTATCGCCTTGGCCTGGTCCACGGAGTGATCCACGACGTTGGGCACGATGACGAGATCTTCCTGAGCCCCGGCGCCTCCGGAGGAGACATAGACCACAATTTCGGCCTCCTGCATCACTCTCGCGCCGGCGGGCGGGTCCTGGCGCACGATTTTGCCCTTCTCGACGGAGGACTCCGTTTCTTGTTGGCGCATGCGCAAGTCGGAGAGACCGAGCACGATCGAAGCCGGAAACGTCTTCATGCCCACCACGTTGGGAACGGTAACTTCCCTGAGCGGGCCCGTGGAGCGCCACAGGTCCACTTTGCTGTCACTCTTTACTTCGGCGCCCGAGGCTGGCTTCTGCCGGATAATCGAACCATTCGGAGCGTCAGATTTCTCGGTGCGCACGCGGCCCTTCTTCAGCCCTGCGTGATGCAGGCGGTCTTCGGCTTCATCCACGGAGACACCAGTGACCGACGGGACCATCACGGTGCCGGTGGCCGTGTCGGTTTTGTCGCCCTTACTTTCATTTTTTTTTGTCGACGGCGGCGGGGCAACGGCGTCTTTGGCTTCCTTCGCGCGATTCCCATTGAGCATCAACGGAGACTCGGTCTTCAAAAAGGCGGAGAAGTAGTTCCGCGCGAGCGCGGAGTCTCCCAACTTCTGCAAAGCTACTGCAGTCTTGTAGTAGGCGAGCGGATACCCCGGGTCGGCCTGCGTGGCCCGGCGATAATACTGGGCCGCAGTCTTCCAATCACCTTGTTGGCGGTAGGAATCGCCCCAGGCGGTATGAGCGGAAGCAAACGAGGGATCGCGTTCGATCACTCCGCGAAATTCCTTGCGGGCGGCCTCCAGATAATGGTTGGCCTCGTCCGCGTTTCTCGAATTCGCCGCGGCTTGCGCGCGCACGGCCCATGTGCGGCCCAGCCCCACTCGCGCAAAGGGATAGTTGGGGAGTTCGTGGAGAGCCTCCTCGAAGTTGCGCGATGCTTCCTCGAGAAGCGACTTACCTGCGTCCCCTTTCGCCGAGTCCGCCGCGATCTGCGCCCGAAGCAGAGCAACTTCGCCGAGATGGAAGAGCGGTATGGCGCGATTCTGCCCGCCTTCTTTGCCCCAAAGCGACCTGTCCGTGGATTTTCGGTAGAGATCTTCTGCCTGTCCCAGATATTCCAGCGCACGGGAAATATTTCCGCGATCCAATTCCGATTGGGCAAGGTCCAGAGCCACGTCGCCCCTTCCGTTGTACGGGAATGCGAACAGGGGATCTTCGCGGAGGGCCCTGGCGAAGTAGCCTTCGGCTTCCTTCGGCAGGCCGGCGAGGCGATAGGCGTTGCCGAGGTTGTTGTAGTAGATCGCCAGATCACGTCTGGAGCCTTCACCCTTGCCCGCATTGCCGTAGGAGCGGACCGCCTTCTGAGCTTCGGCCCAGTCCACGTACACATTGCCGAGGAGTTGGAAGAACCGCGTATCCTCCGGGGACCAGATCGTACGGAAACGGGCTTCACGGTAGGCATCGGCGCGCTGTTTAGCCGATGAAAAGTTGCGAATCAGGCTTCGGGATGGTTCGGAAGGATGCGACACGAAAATCGCGTTTGCGTTCCCATCCACCACTTTGCGGACCGTGTCCTCATTCGCGTCGAACACCTGCGGCGGTCGTTTGCCGCCGGGCACGAATACCAGGCGGCTCAAACGCTGCAGGTTTACCCCCGGCCCGGTTGAAGACTTGGGAGGACGCTTCTCCTTCGATTGAAAGCTGGATTGAAGACTGGGAGCCAGCCCTTGCTCTGCAGGCGGTTTGGGCGCTGTACTTGCCGGTTTTTCGTCGAGAGCCTGAAAGTCGAGCTCGCCTTCAAGCTGAATGACTTCAATGCCTTTTGCGGTGACCTCCAGTTGAAATTCGGTGCCCTTCGCGCCCAGGCGGGCGCGCGTGGTCCTGGCTTCGAAGCCGCCCCGCAGCGTGGCGAACATTCTTCCGATGTGCACGAAGATGGAACGCGGATCGGTCAGCTCGACAGACGCAAACGCGTAGAGAGTGATGTCGGCCGAAGAGTCTGCGGAGTCTGCCAGGGACATCACCAGAGTCGCATCACCCTGGACCGTGACGTGGTCGCCAGCGCACAGCGGCATGCCCTTCTGCACGGGCTGCGTCGCACCGGAGCGAAGCAAGACAATCTGATCGGGTGGAGCGCTCCCCACGTCGGCAGAGCCGATCTGAATTCCTGTGACGGTGCCAACCACGGAAGTCGGGCAGGCGGAGTCGGGTGGCGCGGCCATCACTGTTGCGGCGCCGCCCAGGAACAGGATCACTGCCAGAATCAAAACTCGCTTGGCCGCCGACGAACGATTGGGGCAAAACATAAGACCTCCTTAGCTGCGCGTCCTGCTGTGCCCACCCAGCGCGCGACCGCAAAGATAGTAGGAGATTCCCACGGCCAGTACGCCGTATCCCAGATCGAAAAGCACAAAAGCGCTCCGATAGAACACCCAGACCACAGCGAAGAAGATGACGAAGAGAATCACCAGCCCGATGGGGAGGGGCTTCGTGCCGAAGATCTTGGTGTCCACCTCGACATCTGTTTTGGGCAGGACCTTGCCTCCGACTCCGGCGAGGAATCCCAGGAAGAGCAAGACAAGGAATTGCCAGCGGCCGCGCAGCCTGCGCGCGTAGGTGTCCTGTAGCAAATCGCTGAACACGCTGGCGTGGACCTGATAACCGTAGGCGAATCGCCCGTCAGGATCGGGAGTGAGTAGGACCTTTTCTCCTCCCGTCGAAACGGCTACTTCTTTATTGAGTTGCGCGCCGATCAAGACAATTTTGTCCCGGTAATCGGTGGCGGCACGGGAGAGCCGTTGAAGGACCTGGGTGTACTTCTCCTCGGAGAATTCCGGAGTGCGCGGGTAGTGGAGCGGCAGGGTGGCCAGCAGTCGCGGAGCCGAACCCGGACTATGGCTTTCCAGTTCGAAGTCGCACGAAATGCGCTTCACCTCCATGGTGCCTGAGAAAAGGATCAGCTCCCTTTTCCCCTGATCCATCTGGACCGATTTCGGCTCGGTGCGCAAACGGCCCAGGTCGGTGAGGAGCATCTTCACGGCGAGTGAGGGAATCGCGGGCTGCGGGTCGGCGGCGCTGCCGGCTGGCAAAGTGGATTGAGCCAAAACATACCGCCGGACCATGCTTTTCGACTGGCCGCGCTCCAGGCGAAAACCGCCGCTGTGCGCCAGTCCCCACTCTGCGTTCTTCACGGAGTCAATGAGTTTGGGCCGGCTATTCTCATCCACTTCCGCGCCGACGATCACGCGCGTGCGCGCTTCGCGAATCGCCGCGCCGAACTCGGCGTCTGCCTGCTTATACTCGGCCGGGTCGAGCGTGGGATCGAAGACCATGTCAAACGCCACCAGGCGCGGCGCGTCTGCGAGTGCGCGAAGCAACCTGGCGTGTTGCCGTCGCCAGAGCTTCCGCGCGCCTTCGTCGGCGAAAGTCCCATTCACGTTTTCCAGCGTGTCGGATTCTTCGATGTAGATCAGGCGCAGCTTGTCCGGCGGGGCGGTATTCACGCTGTAATCCATGCGTTCGAGCTGCGAGCGCTCGAGCCAGTCATCAATGCCGGCGACATTGAGAGCGTGCGTCCACGCGGCCAGATAAACGGCCAGCGTGATCAGGAGGAGGCGGATGAAAAACGATCTCCAGGGCGTGTTATTCAGTTGACGCCACGCGACACGAAGCTGGGAAGGCTTGGCGGTGTGGTGAGGTCTCATGGCGTGGTTCGACGGGGCGATCCGGCCCCTCCGCCGACGGCGGCATTATACACGCGAAAACGTAATCGGATAGCACATCCTTTTGAGAAATAGCCGATCCCTCTTGATTAGACAGTGCCATATGCTTCCTTGCGCTTCGCGGCCAGGGCGAAGGATTCGTGCGCGCTGCCGCACAAATTCCGGGCCGCCCGTTGCCGCGTTGACTTGCCTCGCGGGGCAGAATAATATGCCGCGCGACAACGGGATCGCTCTTTCTCGCACGGCACAATTCGATTGAGGCGGTGCGCCGATGGCGGATGTTCCAAGCTTACCCGCCATCGCAATAGCGCGCTTTCCGTGGCGAGCTTGGGCAGGCTAAGCCCGTTGGGGCAATTGGTGTACAAGGCGGTGACGTGGACATCGCGACGCATGACGTTCTGTTAGTGGGCGGCGGGGGTGCCGGGCTCCGTGCGGCGATTGCGGTCGCCGAGACCAATCCCAAGCTGAGAGTCGCCGTGGTTTCCAAGGTGTATCCCATGCGAAGCCACACGGTCTCGGCTGAGGGCGGTGCAGCGGCGGTCGTCAAGCCCGGCGACTCAGTCGATGAGCACGCCCACGACACGATTTCGGGCGGCGACTGGCTGTGCGATCAGGACGCTGTGGAGGCATTCGTTCGGGAAGCGCCCCAGGAGATGCTGCGGATCGAGCACTGGGGGTGTCCTTGGAGCCGCGAGGCTGACGGACACATCGCCGTGCGCGCGTTCGGGGGCATGACGAGAATGCGCACGTGGTTCGCTGCGGACAAAACCGGCTTCCACATGCTGCACACGCTCTTCCAAACCACGCTGAAATACCCTGAGGTGATGCGCTACGACGAATGGTTCGTCACCAAACTGCTCGTGGACGATGGGCGCGTGCGCGGTGTGGTTGCGCTCGAACTGATGTCGGGTAAGATCCAGGCCCTCACCGCCAAGGCCGTGATCCTGTGCACCGGCGGCTGCGGGCGCGTCTTCCCGTTCACCACCAATGCGAGCATCAAGACGGGCGACGGAATGGCGCTCGCCTACCGGGCGGGCGCGCCACTGAAGGACATGGAATTCGTGCAGTACCATCCGACGGGGCTCCCGTTTACGGGCATCCTGATTACAGAGGCCGCGCGCTCCGAGGGCGGCTGGCTCCTCAACAAGAACGGCTACCGGTACTTGCAAGACTACAATCTCGGGAAGCCCGAGCCCAAGCCGGTGCTGCGTTCGATGGAGCTTGGCCCGCGCGACCGGATCTCGCAGGCGTTTGTGAGAGAGATGGAAAAGGGCAACACGATCAAAGGGCCGTATGGCGACGTGGTGCATCTCGACCTGCGCCACCTGGGCGAGAAGCGGATCAACACGCAGATCCCCTTTGTGCGCGAGTTGTGTACGAAGTATCAGAACCTCGACCCGGTGAAGGATCTGATCCCCGTGCGCCCCGTGGTGCACTATATGATGGGCGGCGTGCACACGGACATCAACGGCGCCACACCGCTCGCAGGACTCTACGCCGCGGGCGAAGTGGCTTGCGTGAGCATCAACGGCGCAAACCGGCTGGGGTCGAATTCCCTGCCGGAGCTGCTGGTCTTCGGGACACGGGCGGGGAGGGCCGCGGCGGAATATGCATCGAGTCAACCTGCCGCCCGCGAGGACGCCGTCCTGGCTCAGATCCTCGACGAGGAGCGCAGAATCGAGGAACAATACCTGCGGAAGACGAATGGCGGGGAGCGCATCGCGACCCTCCGCGAAGAAATGCAGAAGTCGATCGAGGAGGGGGCGGGAATCTTCCGAACGGCTACGTCACTGCAAGTGGCGGCGCAAAAACTGCGACAGTTGCAAGAGCGCTATGCGAACGTGTCGCTCGACGACCACAGCCGCACCTTTAACACCGAGCTGACCGCGGCATTCGAGCTGGGGTTCATGATCGACGTGGCTGAGGCGATTGTCGAGAGCGCGCTTCGCCGGACCGAATCTCGCGGGGCGCACCAGCGCACGGATTACCCCAAGCGCGACGACGAGAAATTCCTCAAACACACGCTGGCGTACCGCCAGCCCGACGGCTCAACGCGCATCGAGTATTTGCCGGTGGTGATCACGCGTTGGCCCCCGGCTGAACGCGTCTACGGCCAGGAGAGCGCTGAGGGGAAAAGCGCGTCTTAAGCACGAGTCAGGGGGCGGCGTGGCCGAGACAATTCAACTGGAAGTGACGCGGTATTCACCGGAGCGGGATGCGTCGCCGGGAGTGCAGACTTTCGATGTGCCCTGCCGCAAAGAGTGGGTGGTACTCGACGCGCTGAACTACATCAAGGACTCACTCGATGGATCCCTGGCCTACCGGTGGTCGTGCCGGATGGGCATCTGCGGAAGTTGCGGGATGATGGTGAATGGAGAACCCAAGCTGACCTGCGCGACCTTTCTGGCGAGTTATGCGCCGGGGCCCGTGCGCGTTGAGCCGCTTCAGTATTTTCCGGTCGTGCGTGACCTGGTGATTGAGATGTCCGATTTCATGCGGAAACTGAAAGGCGTGAAGCCGTGGATCATCCGCCCGGAGGAAAAGCCGCTCGCGGAAGGCGAATACCTGCAAACGCCGGAGCAACTGGACGCCTACAAGCAATACAGCATGTGCATCAACTGCGTGCTCTGCTACGCGGCATGCCCGGTGTACGGGCTCGATCCGTTGTTCGCGGGGCCGGCCGCGATTGCCCTGGCGCAACGGTACAACCTCGATTCCCGCGACCAGGGAGCATCGGAACGCATGGATATCCTTTCGCAGCATGAAGGCGTGTGGGGCTGTACGTTTGTCGGAGAGTGCACCAAAGTGTGCCCAAAGAACGTGGATCCGGCCGGCGCCATCCAGCGGTACAAGCTGGCTGCCGCCAAGGAATGGTTCAAGTCGCTGCTGATGCCCTGGGGAACGAAGTGATGCCGAACGAAGCAGGAAGCACGCCCTCATACACGGAGTTCCACCCGCGCTGGTATCGCAAGCGGGTCTCGACCTACTGGTGGCTGTGGAACTGGTCGTACATGAAGTTCGTCCTGCGGGAAATCAGCAGTGTCTTTGTGGCCTGGTTCGTCGTCGTGACCTTGGTGCAGATTCGGTGTCTCCGCGAAGGCTCCGTAGCCTATGCGCAGTGGCAGGCGTGGATGCGGAGCCCGCTGCTGCTCGCGCTGAACGCCGTGAGCTTACTCTTTGTCGTGCTGCACACGGTCACCTGGTTCAACCTGACGCCGCGAGCCATGGACTTGCGCGTGGGGGGCAAGCGCGTGCCCGGTTTACTGATCGCGGGGGCGAATTATCTGGCTTGGGCCGTAGTCTCGGCGATCGTGGTCCGGATCATCCTGGGAGGGTAGATGGCGAAGCGACTGATGGAGCCGTTTCTCTGGAGTGCGTTTAGCGCCGGGGGGGTGGTCGCGGCCTATTTGATCCCGGTGCACCTGTTCCTGTTCGGACTGGCGTTCCCGCTCGGCTGGGTGCCTTCGCCGAGCCCCGAGGCATTGCACGCGCTGGCGCGGCATCCTCTCGCACGGATCTATCTGTTTGTGCTGTGCTCACTGCCGCTGTTTCACTGGGCCCACCGGTTCCGCTATACCCTCTATGATGGACTTCAGGTCAAACACCTCAACGAGGTGATCACGGCCTTCTGCTACGGCGGCGCCGTGTTGGGAACGATTGCAGCCGGCTATCTGCTCTGGAACTTTAGGTGAGGAGGGAACGCCGTGGAGCACAAACTGAAAAGGATTTCGAAATCGGGAATCGCGGAGGCGCTGGCGAAAGTGGAGCTCTACCGCTTCCTGAACCAGCCGGAAGAAGCGGAGTCCATCTGCCTGGACGTTCTGGCCATCGAGCCGCAACATCAGCTTGCGCTGCGGCAGATCGGTCTCTCGATCACCGACCAGTTTACCGGGGCAACGACGGACCGCTACAATGAAGCGGAGAGTAATTTCGAGCGGCTGACGAATCCCTACGAGCGGCTCTACTATCTGGGGATTCTGAACGAGCGGCGCGCGAAGGCGCAGCTCCGCGCCGGGCGGCCTCCGCACACTCTGCTGGTGCTCTTCGAGCAGGCCATGGACGATTTCGCCGAGGCGGAAAAAATACGCCCGGAAGGAAACGACGACTCGATTCTGCACTGGAACCGCTGCCTGCGCCTGCTGCAGAGCATTTCCAAAACCGAAAGTCCGCATCACGTCGGCATGTTCGACGCGGGCGACAGCAAACCTTACTAATCCATTTTCCCCTGCTATAATCGCGCCGTTTTCTGATCCGCAGCAACGGAGGCATGTCTTTGCCGTCTTCGCGCGCGCCCTGGTGGATGTACGTAGTAGCCGCTTCGTTCCTCGGCACCTTCGGCCTACAAATCTATACCTCATCCTCTTTTTATCCCGGCCCCGGGCCCATCGGATTCTTCATTGATTTGAATCGAAGCGACGTGGCGGTGGAGCGGGTGATCCCCGGCGGGCTGGGGGAGCGCGCCGGCCTGCGGCCAGGGGACCGCATCGTCGCCGTCAACGACGTTCCGATTACCCGACGGGTGGAATGGGATTTTGCCACCACTACATTCGAGGTTGGAAAGCCGATGCCGCTGGAGATCGAGCGGGAGAGCAAACGACTCGTATTCACCATCACGCTTGAACGACGGACCGGGTCGCTTATCGCTGGGGAATTTTGGATCCTGGCCGCGGGAAATCTGGTCACGCTCGCGCTGGGAGTTGTGATCGCATTTCGGCGGCCGCACGACTGGTCCGCGCGAATAGGTGGTTGGTTCCTGGCCACGGCGGCCATCTCGATTTTTCCGCCCGTGCCCGGCATAGCGGCCGCCCTAAAGAGCTTACCCCTGCCTCTGGGGCTGTTGCTTTTCAGCACCATGGCGAGCGAAGCGGTGATCGGCGCGATCCAGATCACTTTCTTCGCGGCATTCCCCCGGCCCCTCTTCCGCCGCCGCTGGATCTGGGGATTGATTTGGATTCCCGCCCTGATTGTGGCTATCCCGAGGTTCGTGCGCAGCCTGGACTTTATTTATGGCTGGAAGTGGACTTCGCCGATGCAGGAGTTTCGCGCAACCACTCAATTCACGGTCGGCGTCCTGTATTTGCTCGTGAGCTTGAGTGTGTTGGTGTTGAATTACCGTCGCCTCACCGATACGAACGAGCGGAGACGCATGCGCGTGTTGGTGGCCGGCTCGATCGTGGGATGGATCAGTATCGCGGCATTCCTGACGATTATCGTTATCGGGGGCGGACCATTCGTGGCAGCGCTATGGCGCACGCCTCTGCCAACGTTGCTGTTGGTGCTCTATCTGCTGTTTCCGCTTTCGTTTGCTTACGCGATTCTACGCCATAGAGTCTTTGACCTGGGCCTGATCGTCCGCCAGGGCTTGCAGTACGCCCTAGCGCGCGGAGTATTGCTGACGGCGGTGCCCGCGCTGGGCGTTTTGCTTCTGGCCGATCTGCTGCTGCACGGACAGCAACCGCTGCTGGCGATTGTGCGCGCGCGGGGATGGGTCTACGTGCTGCTGGGCGCGCTGGCGGCGGTCGCTTACACGAAGCGCGGAAGCTGGCTGGAGGGCCTCGATCGGCGGTTCTTCCGCGAGCGCTATGACGCGCAACGTTTGCTGCGAGAAGTGGTGGAGGAGGTCCGCGAGGCGCGCAGCTTCGAGCGCGTCGCGCCGCGCGTGGCGGCCCGCGTGGAGGCCGCGCTGCATCCCGAATTTGTGGCGCTGATGGTGCATGAGCCGCGGGAACCAAACTATCGGAGTCTGGCGGCGGCTCCGGCGGGCCAGACGATTCCTCCGGTGCCCGCGGAGAGCAAATTGGTCTCGTTGGTACGGCTGCTGGGAAAGCCTCTCGAGATGCCGCAAACCGGATCAAGCTGGCTGGGTCAGCAGCTCCCGCACGAAGAAACGGACTTTTTGCGCCGGGCGCGAATCGAATTGCTCGTGCCGGTGGCAAGTTCGGCGGAACACACCGAAGCGCTGCTGGTGCTGGGCGTGAAAAAATCGGAGGAGCCTTACTCGCGCGAAGACCAAGATTTGCTGATTGCCATTGCATCCAGCCTGGCGCTGCTGCTGGAGAGGCCGTCGGACGCGCGCACACCACGGAGCGACGTGTTCGAGGAGTGTCCGCAGTGCGGAACGTGCTACGACAGCGGTTCGACGCAGTGCGCGCAGGAGGGCGCGCGGCTCGTGCCGGTGATCCTCCCGCGTCTGCTGGAGACGCGTTACCGGCTTGAGCGCAGACTCGGCCGAGGCGGCATGGGCACGGTTTACGCGGCGTCGGACACGGAACTCGAGCGCCGCGTGGCGGTGAAAGTAATCCGCGAAGATCTTGTGGGCAGCGCGGAAGCAGCGGAGCGATTCCGGCGCGAGGCGCGCGCGGCGGCGAGTTTCTCGCACCCCAACGTGGTGACCGTGCACGATTTCGGCGTGGCAGCCGGGACGCGCGCGTTCCTGGTGATGGAACTGCTGCAAGGCTGCACGCTGCGCGAGGGAATGAATCGCGAGAAGCGTTTTTCGGCGCAGCGGACGCTCGAAATTTTGCGCGGTGTTTGCGCCGCGCTTGAAGCCGCGCATCGCCGTCCGCTGGTGCACCGCGATCTGAAGCCCGAGAATATTTTTTTGGCGAGCGGCAACCACGGAGAGACGACGAAAGTCCTGGACTTCGGCATCGCGAAGTTTTTGTCAACCACCTCGCAGCAACTCACCGCCGATACCGCTCCTGGGGCCTTGCTCGGCACGCCACGCTATATGTCGCCGGAACAGTGGCGCGGGGAGGCGGCCAGCCAGACGTGGGATCTCTGGGCTCTCGGCGTGGTCGCGTACGAGATGCTTGCGGGCGCGCACCCGTTCGATGGGAAGTCTCCCGCGGAGTGGCTGAGCACAGGAGCGGCCGCAAAGCTTATTCCCATCGGTCTGCACGTTCCGGAGTTTCGGGGTTCGCTGCAAGAGTTTTTTGAGGGCGCGCTTGCGTACGACGCCGCGCGGCGCCCCGTCTCCGCGGAAGGGTTCTTCTCCGAGCTGCAGGCAGCTCTCGCCTGATTTAGCGTGCGGTTTTCTCCCGCTGGTGCTTAGGAGGTGTGGGCGGAGCTTTGCGCGGCGGCAAGGGCGAGCTCGGCGGAGCGGTGCGCGTAGTTTTCTGGCGGCGCGGGCGGACGATTCTCGAGGAAACTCCGGACGATGACGGCGAGATAGTCGCGTAGCGGCTCGTGCGTGAACCCCAAATCTTTTTTGGCCTTCCCCGGATCGATGTAAGACATCCACTCGGCGTTAAAGGGCGAAATCTGCGCGGGCGCGATGCCGGCATCGCGGAATTTCGCCGCGGGAAGAAGCTGAACGCGTCCGGGAGCGCCGGCGAGTTCGCCGAGCAGCGAAATCAGCGCGGGAATCGTTGGCGTTTCGTCCTGCGCGAGGTTGTAGGCTTGGCCGAACGTATTCGCGTCGCCCAGTATGCCGGAAATCGCGCGCACAACGGCCTTACCATACACATGGCGCGCCACACGCGCGTCCTCGCGCGGCAGGATGACCGGCCCGCCATCGAGGAACCGCCAGAGATAGCCTTCAATGCGGCGATAGTAGTCGCGCTCGCCATTCACCATGGGAATGCGAAGGCGCGTGGCGGGGAATTTCTTCGCGCGCCACGCTTCGGCGAGAATATCTTCCGCGGCGCGTTTGCGAACGCCGTAGAGCCATTCGTCGCGATCGTGCGTGTCCGCAGGCTCGGGCATCACGGTACCGTCGTAGTCCGATTCCCGCGCGGGCCGCGGACAATTCTGGCGCACGAGATAGACTTGGCCCGTGCTGATGAAAATGTAATGCCCGGCGCGGCCGCGGAGGAGTTCGACCGCATGGCGCGCGTCGTCGCCGGTGTAAGCAGCGAAATCCACGACGGCGTCGAACGCGAGTTGGCCCAGTGCGCGGGCGAACTGTTGCGGATCGGTGCGGTCGGCGACGAGACGTTGCACGCGTGCGCCGAGGTCGTCGCGCGTCACGCCGCGATTGAGGATCGTGACGCGATGGCCCACTTCGAGCAGGCGCAGGACGAGTTGATAGCCGACGAAGCGCGTCCCACCAATGATGAGGATGTTCATTCTGGACTAGAAGCGAACTTCTTCGCACCGGCGCTACATCGGCGGCTCAAGTTTCACCTCGGGCAGATTTGCCTGCTTGAGTTGAGTGTTCAGTTTCGGCAGATCCACTTTTTCGATTGCGCTCCACTGCGCCATGAGGCCGGCCAAGGACTTGCGGCGAGTCGCAACTGCGGCGGTCGCCTGAGTGGTCGGAGAAACGTCGGCCTCCTGGAGCAGATTCATTAGCGCGAGCATCGCGTTGCGCACGCTGGCGAGCGTGTCCGTTCCGGCGGGGACTCCGCCGCGTCCGCCGCCTCCGGGTCCGCCCTGGCCGCCGGTCGCGCCGGCGACAGTCTCAACTTTCTTGTCGAAAGCGGCGATGGCATCGGCAACGGCTCCAGTTCCGGAACCTTCCTTGAGTTTTTGAAACTGCGCGCGCACGGCGCGGGCGTGTTCGACGGCCTTTCCGCTGGCCGCCGCGTCGTCGTAGAGCTGCTTCGATTGGGTGAACTGCTGTTGCAGTCCGAGCAGCGGCGTCTTCACACGTGGATCCATGCGCACGTTGATCGGCTGCGAATAGCTCTTGCCGTCCACGGTGAGTTTCACGGTGTAGGTGCCCGTCATCACCCACGGCGCGATGGGCGCGGGCGCGGTGTCGTGCGCGATGGCCTGCATCGGCAAGTTGTTGCGGTTCGTTTGGAGCGAGGTCCAATGCAAGTCCCAGAGCCAGCGATGCATTCCCCCGCCGCCGGAGAGCGCGCGCGGCGCTCGCGCCCAGTAGGTGGGCACGGCGAGTGTGGCGGGATCGACGGGCTCGGCGCGGTCGTTGCTGGAGTAACGGCGCACGAGCTTGCCCGTGGCGTCGCGAATTTCGAGCGTAACTTCGCCGGTGGCCGCCGACGGCAAATAATAGTTGATGATCGCGCCGTCGGGCGGATTCTGACCGCCGGACTCATCCGGGGGCAGCGGCGTATCCGTGTTCATGTTCCAGCGGACGCGCGTGGCCGTCTGCGGCTTGTAGAGGACGGGCTCGGCGGCGTCGGCTTTCATTTGGCGCAGCGGCGTGATGTCGTCGAGAATCCAGAATCCGCGGCCGTGCGTGCCGACGCAGAGGTCGTCGTCCTTGATGATGAGGTCGCGGATCGAAATCGCGGGCATGTTCAGGCGCAGCGAATGCCAGTGGTCGCCGTCGTCGAACGAAACCCACACCTGCGTCTCGCTGCCGGCGAAGAGCAAGCCCTTGTGCTTAGGATCTTCGCGCACGGTATCAATCGGCGCGCCGTTGGGCAGGCCGCTCACGATTTCGGTCCAGGTTTTTCCGCCGTCATGAGTGCGCAGGATGTGCGGGCGGAGATCGTCCAGGCGCAAAGTGTTGATCGCGGCGTAAGCGGTCAGCGCGTCGAAGTGACCGGCGTCAAGGATGCTGACCTTTGCGAACGGCGTGAGTTGCGGCGGAGTGACGTCTTTCCACGTCGCGCCGCCGTCGGCGGTGACGTGAATCAAACCGTCGTCGGTGCCCGCCCAAATACGGTTGACGTCGAGCGGTGACGGCGCGAGCGCGTAAATCACGCCGCGCTGCGTGGGCTTGGCGGTTTGCTGGTCGCGATACTTTCCGACGCTGGCGGGAATTTCCCACGTCTTGCGCGAGAGATCGCCGCTGATTTTGGTCCAATTCTTGCCGCCGTCGGTCGTTTTCCAAAGCATGTTGGCGGCGAAATAAAGGGTGTGCTGATCTTTCGGCGAGAAAATCACCGGCGCCGTGCGCAGCGCGCGGTAATCCGGCGGACGCACCGGCACCGGCGTGATGTTTTCCACCTGCGCGGTGCGGCGGTCGAAGCGCGTGATTTTTCCGCCGTAAACGATTTCGGGATCGAGCGGGTCGGGCGCAGCGTAGCCGTACTCCTCGACGCCGATGGGATGCCACTCGCGCATGGTGATCTGGCCGTCGTTGCCGCGGCTGGAAACGCACGCGGAGCCGCTGTCCTGCTGCCCGCTGCAGAGGCGATAGGGAAACGCATTGTCCGCCGCGACGTGATACATCGCCGCCGTGGGCTGCGTGTACCACGAACTCCACGTCTGCCCGCCATTCACGCTGATGATGGCGCCCTGATCGCTGGCGATCAAAATGATGTCGGGATTATTCGGATTGATCCAGACGTGCTGGTAATCGTCGCCGCCGGGCGCGCCGCGCAGGCCGGTCCATGTTTTTCCCGCGTCGGTCGATTTCCAGGTGACGGTGCTGTCCACGTAAACAACGTCGGGATTTTTCGGGTCCACGGCGAGAAGTGGCAAATCGCCGCCGCCAATGCGCGCGCCGGGACGCGTGTCCGTGGTCGTGCGCACCCAGGTTTCGCCGGCATCATCGGAGCGATAGACGCTCGTGGATGGGCGCGGGCCCAGACCGCCGGCAATCGTGGCGTAGAGACGATTCGGATTGCTCGGCGCGATGGCCACGTTGGCCTGCACCACGTTGGGCAAGCCGTTTGTGAGCTGCCGCCAGGTGTTGCCGCCGTCGGTGGACTTGAAAAGTCCGCCGACGGTGCCGCCCCACGCGCCATTTTCCCAGGGACCCTGGCGTTCTTCCCACAAACTCGCGTAAACGACGTTTGGATTCGCGGGATCGATTTCGACAAACGAGCCGCCGGTATTTTCGTCCTTGTAGAGGACTTTTTCGAACGTTGCGCCGCCGTCGGTCGAACGGAAAATGCCGCGCTCTTCCTTGGGGCCGTAGGGATGGCCGAGCGCGGCAACGAAGAGGCGGTTCGGATCGCGCGGGTCCACGGTGATGTAAGGAATCTGCTGCGAGTCACGCAGGCCGAGGTGCGTCCACGTTTTTCCGGCGTCGGTGGACTTGTACATGCCGTCGCCGGTGGCGAGATCGGGGCGGTTCAAGCCCTCACCCGTGCCGACGTAGATGATGTTCGGGTCCGAGGGCGCCACGGCAATCGCGCCAATCGAGCCAGTGGGCTGCTCGTCGAAGAGCGGCGTCCAGGTGCGGCCGTAATCGTTGGTGCGCCACACGCCGCCATTGCCCGCGCCAATGTAAAAAACATTCGGCTGGCTGGGCACGCCCGCGGCCGCGCGCGTGCGTCCGCCGCGATAGGGGCCGATCATGCGCCAGCGCATCTCGGAGAATTGTTTTTCGTCGTAGGACTGCGCGAAGGCTGGCGCCACGCACGCGGCCAGCGCCAGCGAAACTAGAATGGCGATGAGGATCACTCGCAGAGGTCTCATATTTCGTTTCTCCCGGGCGAGAGTATATGCAATGGCCGAGCGGGTTGGAAGTCATTACGCGAGTTAGGAGACAGGCACCAGGAAGAAAACGGAATGGTGAGAACTGATTTCCGGATTGTTTGTGTGTGTTCTACCTAAGGAGGTTCGGTACGACAGCTGCGCGGCAAACCTTTAGCGGTTATTTGGGCACTGAGATTCCACTTCGCGCTGCAGACCCTCATCCAACAGAACGAAGCGCAGATTCGCGGCCCGGCAGACCTGCCAGGCATTCAGTCCCGTCGCGCCGCGCAAGTCAGCGCCTTGCAAGTTGGCGCCGGTGAGATCGGCTCCGCGCAGGAGAGCGCCCTGCAGGTTGCTTCCGCTCAAATCCGCATTGCGCAAATCAGTTTCCAGCAGCAGGGCCCGAACCAACTGCGCCTCGTGGAGCTTCGCTCCCATCATTTTCGCGGAGGTGAAATCGGCCTCGCGAAGGTTGCTCATGGTCAGATCCGCACCCTGCAGAATCGTTTCGCGCACGTCGGCTTTCTGGAGATCGGCCCTTTGGAAAGACGCCCGGCTGAAGTCCGACCCGTACAAGACCGCTCCCTCGAGCTTGGCATCGAGGAAGACGGCTCCGTCAAAATGTGCGAAAGATAGATTCGCGTCACGGAGGTCAGCCTGGGTGAGGTTCGCGTCCTGCAGGACTGCTTTTTGCAGGATGGCGCGGTTTAACCTAGCGCGCTCCAGTCTGGCGGATCGAAGATCAGCCTGACGGAGATTGGCCTCGCGCAAATCGGCATCGGAGAGATGAGCATTGCGCAAGTCTGCCTGTCGGAGATTGGCTCTGGCGAGGAAGGCGCCATAGGCCTGAACGTATCGGAGAGAAAGCCCGTTGAGCCGAGCGCCTCCGACGTCGGCGAGTTGCGCATCCTCTCCCGTCCAGCCGGGAGGTTTCTGCGAGACATCCGTCTCGGCCATCTGAGCAAAGGGGTTGTAGCCAACCAGCCGGAATATTTCGGCGGCCCAGGTGCGGACGCCCGAAGCGGCGGGCTGGCCAGTCCGATTGATTTCGTGAGGCGCGCCCAGAATCGTTCCCAGCGACAGCAGCGAGAGAACAACAGCAATGGCCAGCAATGTGGTGAGTTCGGCGGTGACATTTCTGCCGGCAAAAGCCGATTTCCAATTCGCAATGTGCAGGGGATCGGCTTTGAACGTCCGGCGAACCATTCTTCGCGAGTAGTATGACGCGGAGACGGCCGCCAGGACGAGCGCGATGTGCAAGATCGTTCCCTGCGATTGTTGCAGGGTCAGGAACCGGGCCCAGAACAGCACCAGAGTCGCGGGCACTACCCAGTAGAGCGCCAGGCTGGAAATCGCCGCTTCGAGGAGGAAGGACGGCCGCCACTTTAAGTTCAACCATTTGACGTGGCGGCGCACCGGCCACCTTGCAAACCAGGGCACGCAGG
>JBGQGH010000054.1:0-20590 GCA_041497315.1 Terriglobia bacterium
CAATACCTTACCGGGCGGCAGGAATTTTGGGGCTTGGAGTTCGAGGTCACGCCGGATGTGCTGATTCCAAGACCGGAGACCGAGCACGTTGTGGAAGTGGCGCTCGAGCGCACCGGTCCGCTGCCCAGCCGAGACACAGTGCGCGGCGAGGGTCTCAGAATCGCCGATGTCGGCACGGGCTCGGGCTGCCTGGCCGTGGCGCTGGCGCGCGAACTTCCGGGCGCCGAGGTGTTCGCGACGGATATTTCTGAGGCGGCGCTCGCCGTGGCTCGACGAAACGCCGAGCGGCACGGCGTTTCTCGCCGAATCGAGTTCTTTCGCTGTAGCCTGTTAGAAGGGTTTCTCCACGAGTCACTCCCGAGACTTCGGGACACCAGTCCCCAATCACTTCCTCTTGATCTCATCGTCAGCAATCCGCCCTACGTGGCACGCAGCGAAGCCGCCAGCTTGCAAAGCGAGGTGCGGGATCACGAACCCGCGCACGCGCTTTTCGGTGGTGAGCAGGGTATCGAAATCTACGCACCTCTCATCGCGCAGGCGGAGAAGCTGCTGCGTCCCGGCGGTGTGCTTGTGCTGGAGTTGGGTTACAACTCGCTGGCCTTTGTACAGCCGCTCCTCGAAACCCCGCAGTGGACCGACGTCCGCGCGACGAACGATCTGGCTGCAATTCCCCGCGTCATTTCCGCCGTCCGCTCATAGGCAGGGCCGCCCGGATGTACAATTGCCCGGAGTCCTCGTCATGCCGAAGCTGGCCCAATTCCGCGCCAAGCAAGATCCGCCGTCGGGCGCAGCAAGCAGCGCCCCTACACAAGATGCAGCGATTCTGCACATTGACATGGACGCGTTCTACGTTTCGGTAGAGCTACTGGAGCGGCCGGAACTGCGAGGTAAGCCCGTGGTGGTCGGCGGGCAGCCGGATCAGCGCGGCGTGGTCTCCGCAGCAAGCTACGAAGCGCGCAAGTTCGGCATCCAGTCGGCCATGCCGCTGCGAACGGCGGGACGCCTCTGCCCGCACGCGGTGTTTCTCGAGTGCCGGCACGAACTGTACGGGCAGTGGAGCGATAGGATTGCGACGATTCTCGCGCGCTATTCGCCCGTCGTTGAGATGGCCTCTGTTGACGAAGCGTACCTCGATCTCGCTGGCACCGAACGGCTCCACGGCCCGCCGCTTGCCGCTGCGCACAAACTGATCAGCGAAATTCGCGAGAAAACCGCGCTGCCCTGCTCCGTGGGACTGGCCCGCACGCGTCTGGTGGCGAAAGTCGCGTCGGATCAGGCCAAGCCGCGCGGATTGCTCTGGGTTCCGGCTGGAGCCGAGACAGAATTCCTCTCCGCGCTCGGTGTGCGAAAGATTCCCGGGATTGGCAAAGTGACCGAAGTGGGCCTGCGCGCGTTGGGAATCGAAACGGTGGGACAACTCGCCGCGCTGCCGCTCGAAAAACTCGAAGAAGCGTTCGGCCAGTGGGGGACGGCACTCTATCGGAAGTCACGCGGCGAAGACGCTTACGAGTTTTTCGTGGACGCCGAACCAAAATCCATCTCGCACAACCACACGTTTGGTGAAGACACCGACGACCACGAGGCGATGGCTGCGATGCTGAGCCACTTGTGTCAGAAGGCCGCGAAGCGCCTGCGCGATTCGGGCCTGCTGGTGCGCACAATTACGGTGACCATTCGATATGCCAGCTTCCGCACCGTCACGCGGGGCAAGACGCTCGCGGAACCGACCAGTTTTGACGCCACGATCCTCGCAACGAGCAAACTACTTTTCGAGCAGCACTGGGACCGTCGGCAAAAGGTGCGCCTGCTGGGTGTGGAACTGGCCTCGCTCGAGGCGGCCGCGGCCACGGGCCGGCAATTGGATCTGCTCGATCCGCGGCGGCGCGAGAAGCTCGAGCAGTTGAGTAAGGCCGCGGACAAGCTGCGCGACCGGTTCGGTTTTTCGAAGGTGTCCTTCGGTGGATCTTTGCAAAAACCCCGCGATGATTAAGCGCCGGAAGATTGGCGCGCGCCGAATGTGGTAGTTTCGGTTGTCGAAAGATGGAAACTCATGTAAGTTCGCTTATCGTAAGACTAGACTCAAGGTATCGGCCTGTGCTTTGTCTTTCCAAGACTTGCGCGCATTTTACGCTTGCAGCTCTGCTGCTGGTTGGACGAGCCGCCGCCCAAGATCTGGCTTGCCGACAGTCGCTCATCGCGGTAAACGTGTCCGACGAGCGGGGGTTCCCGGTCGCGGGCCTCAGCGTGTCAAATTTTCGGGCGGAGTTGCGCGGCAAACCGCTGAAGATCCTGGCGCTTTAAGTTGACAAACGTCCCCGGCGGATTGCCGTCTTGCTCGATGCGAGCGAGAGCATACGCAGCAATTCCACCGGGAAGTGGGACCTGGCCCAGGAAATCGCCCAGCACTTTGTTCAGAACGGTCCTCCGGACGCACAGATTTCATTCGACATCGTTGGATCCGGTTCTCCACGTATGCTTCGTCCCCTCGACACGAAAGATGTCACCTTCGGCTCGCGCAGCCTGGGGGAATTGCTCCAAGGACTTCCGGCGGTGGGACCCGGCGAGCGGCGCGGAGCGCTTTTCGACGTCATTCATCAGGGACTTACCCGCATCGAGAAGCCGCAATTCGGAGATGTGGTGTACTTGGTGACCGACGGTGACGAGGAGGGCAGCAAACGGAAACCTGCTGAAATCCAAAAGGAACTTGCGCAATACGGTGTGCGCGTCTTTGCAGTCACCCTGCCGATGATTCGGGACCTTGAGTTCGCCGTCATCCGTCCAGGTACTACGGACAGTCAATTTGAAGCCCAACACGAAACTACTGATTTTCGAGATACCATCTCGGGTTCCGGAGGCCACATTTTTCGCGTGCGCCCGAACCGCCGGACAAATGAATGGGGCTTCCATTTCGACGAAAAAGAGCGCGTGGCGCTGGCGACCTCACTTCAACTTCTCTATGTTGAGATGATTCAATTCTACCGGCTGGACCTCGAGGTCGCCGCGCCGCTCCGCGAGCCGACGAACTGGAAGCTGGAGCTTCGGCTGCCGGCAGAGCTGGCGAAGAAATCCCTCAGAGTCACCTACCCGGCGAAACTGTTCCCCTGTGCGAACGGCGGTAGAGAACGGTAGCTTCCCAGACAAATTCAAATCGTCCATCAGAGGAGTTCGCCCTGCTCGCGTTTCCAAGTGATTCTCATTGCGTTTTGCGCTTCTCATTGGCAGGCGCATAATCCAACCATGACTCCGCGCGAACTTGCCGTGCACATTTGCCGCGTCCTGCGCGGCGCGGGCCACCAAGCCTTCTTCAACGGCGGATGCGTGCGCGATTTGCTGCTCGGGCGCGAGCCTTTGGATTACGACGTCTGCACCGACGCGCTGCCAGAGCGCGTGCAGGAACTGTTCCCGGATACGACGGCGGTTGGTGCGCGGTTCGGCGTAATCCTGGTGCGCGAGGGAGAGTCCGAAGTCGAGGTCGCGACGTTTCGCTCCGATATCGGCTACTCCGACGGGCGCCACCCGGACCGCGTGGAATTTTCGCGCACGCCGGAGGAGGACGTCCGTCGGCGCGACTTCACCATCAACGGACTGTTGATGGGTCCCGAGAGCGGGGAAGTGCTCGATTTCGTCGGCGGGCGCGCGGACCTGGCGGCGCACACCATCCGCGCCATTGGGGAGCCAGAGTTGCGTTTCGCCGAGGACAAGCTGCGCATGGTGCGTGGCGTGCGCTTCGCCGCGCGCTTCGGTTACACGATCGAGCCCAGCACGTTCGCCGCCATCCGCAAACTCGCGCCGCAGGCCGCTGCCGTCTCCGCGGAACGTCTGCGCGACGAATTGACGCGCATCCTTACCGAAGGCGCGGCACGACGCGGTTTCGAATTGCTGGAAGAATCAGGACTGCTTGCAGTCCTCCTGCCGGAAATTGCCCGGATGCTGGGCGTGGAGCAGCCGCCGCAGTTTCATCCCGAGGGCGACGTCTGGATCCACACGCGGATGATGATCGAGAAACTTTCTGCCGGCGCTTCCCCGACGCTGGCTTGGGGTGTCCTCCTGCACGACGTCGGGAAGCCGCCCACGTTTACGCCCCCGGCGGGGCCGGATGACCGTATCCGGTTCGACGAGCATGTCGAAGTGGGCACGCTCATGGCGCAGGAGATCTGCCGCAGGTTTCGCTTTTCGACCGAGGACACCGAACAGATTGCAGCGCTGGTCGCCAATCATCTGCGATTCAAAGACGTTTTCCAGATGCGCGCCTCGACGCTTAAGCGCTTCGTCCGCCTCCCGCGCTTCGAGGAACATCTGGAGCTGCACCGGCTCGATTGTTTGGCCAGCCACGGCAGCCTCGACGCCTACGAGTTCGTGCGCCGCTTCCTGGCTGAAACTCCGCCGGAGCAAGTCCGCCCAGCGCGACTTGTCAGTGGCGACGATTTGAAGGCGCTGGGATTCAAGCCGGGCCCCATCTACAAGCAAATCCTGGGCGCGGTCGAGGATCTCCAGCTCGAGGGAAAGCTCTCTGACCGGGATGCAGCCCTCGCCCACATCCTGGAGAACTTCAGACCAAATTAGCTTGGCAAAGCCAGATTGGCCTGGAGTGCCCCCCCCAGACTGCTAAGCGTGTTCCCCAAGGCTTGGCTCAATCCGCACGTACAAATCGCGCTGAGTTCCCCATGAAAT
This sequence comes from Terriglobia bacterium, assembly GCA_041497315.1. Taxonomy (GTDB): domain Bacteria; phylum Acidobacteriota; class Terriglobia; order Acidiferrales; family UBA7541; genus JBGQGH01. The sequence goes on from JBGQGH010000054.1 coordinate 4,672, forward strand.
CTCCCATCCGCGGGCCTTTCACTAGAAGCCAGACCGAGTGGACTGTATGTAAAGTACTGTCCGTAAAAAACTTAGCTCGCGGAAACAGTAGTGAACTGGCCTGCGGAAAATCTTAGTGCTTAACGCTAAAGAATATTGCTTTCCATGTTGTGCGGGTGTAGTATCTCTTTCTAACACTCCCGCATCTAAGGTAGTGGCGTTTGATCTGCTCTCGTTCCATGGTTCTCTGGCGGACAGATCGCGAGGGAGAAATGACCGAAAAACAGACTCCGATTCCCAACGAATTGTCAATCTTGCCTGTGCGCGACACCGTGCTATTTCCGGGCGCCGTTCTTCCCTTGACGGTTGGCCGCGAAAGCTCGCTGGCACTGCTGAATACTCTGCAAGGCGACCCGAAAATTCTTGGCGTTGTGGCGCAGCTCGATCCGCGCGTTGAGGAGCCCAGCGCAACCGACTTGCACTCCGTGGGAACGGCCGCAAAAGTCCACAAAATTGTAAAGATGCCCAACGGCAATATGGTTGTGTTCCTCGAAGGCTTGGAGCGGATCCGCGTCGGCGAGATGGTTGGCTTCCGCCCGTTCATGCGCGCGCGGATCGATCCCCAGCCTGATGAGCTGGGCCCGCGAGACTCCGAGCTCACCGCGCTTCTCCGCAATGCGCAGGAAATGTTCCGCGAGGTTGTTTCCCGCTCGCCACAACTCTCCGACGACCTGCAGACGGTCGCTCTCAGCATCGAAGACCCGGGCCATCTGGCCGATTTCATCGCCGGCAATTTGCCGTCGCTCTCCACTCTGCTGCGCCAGGAATTGTTGGAGACCTCCAGTGTGCGCAAACGGCTGGACACGCTGATCCGCGAGTTGTCCAAGGAAATGGAAGTCCTGGAGCTGCGCAACAAGATTCAGGAACAGGTGCAGGAGCAGGTGAACCAGAACCAGCGCGAGTACCTCCTGCGCGAGCAGATGAAAGCGATTCAGAAAGAACTTGGCGAAATGGACGACGGGCAGGCCGAGATTGAAGAGCTGCGCAAAAAGGTGGAAGAGTCCGGCATGTCCGCGGAAGCGCGCAAGGAGTGCGAGCGCGAGCTGAAGCGGCTGCAAAAAATGACGCCGGCGTCCGCCGAGTACATGGTTTCGCGCACGTATCTCGACTGGATGACCACGCTGCCGTGGACAAAGTCCTCCGGCAATGAGGAAATCGACATCGCCAAGGGCCACGCCATCCTCGAAGAGGATCACTACGACCTGGAGAAGGTGAAGGAGCGCATCCTGGACTATCTGGCGGTCAAGAAACTCCAACCGTCCATGAAGGGCCCGATCCTGTGCTTCCTTGGGCCTCCGGGCGTGGGGAAAACTTCACTCGGAAAATCGATCGCGCGGGCGCTGGGCCGCAAGTTTGTGCGCATTTCGCTGGGTGGGATGCACGACGAAGCCGAAATTCGCGGCCACCGGCGCACCTACATCGGCGCGCTGCCCGGCCAGGTTATCCAGGGCATTCGGCGCGCGGAAACCAACGACCCTGTCTTCATGCTCGACGAAGTGGACAAACTGGGCCGCGACTTCCGCGGCGATCCTTCGGCGGCGTTGATGGAAGTGCTGGACCCGGAGCAAAACGCGGCGTTCCGCGACCACTATCTTGACGTGCCGTTTGATCTTTCCAAGGTGCTGTTCATCGCCACAGCCAACTGGATTGATCCGATTCCGGAGCCGCTGCGCGACCGCATGGAGGTCATCGAGCTTCCCGGCTACACCGAGGAAGAAAAGATTCACATCGCGACGAAGTACTTATTGCCCAAGCAGGCCAGCGAGCACGGTTTGAAGGTGGGCGAGCAAATCGAGTTCACCGAGGCTGGGCTCCGCGAGATCATTCACAGCTACACTCGCGAAGCGGGCGTACGCAATCTGGAACGGGGAATCGCCACGCTAATCCGCAAGCAGGCGCGGCGCATCGCCGAAGGCAAGACGGAAAAGCACATCGTCACGCCGGAAGTCGTGCGCGAGTTTCTCGGCGTGCCGAAATTCCACACCGAGAAAGAAGTCGAAGAGCGCGTCAACCGGCCCGGCGTTTCGGTGGGACTCGTATGGACGCCCGTCGGCGGCGACATCGTCTTCATCGAAGCCAGCCGCATGCGTGGCGGAAAGCAGTTCACCATGACCGGCCACCTGGGCGAAGTGATGCAGGAGTCCATGACTGCGGCGCTCACTTGGGTGCGCTCGAACGCTGAACGTTACGGCATCGATCCGGACTTCTTCCGCAAGCAGGACATCCACGTCCACGTGCCTTCCGGCGCGGTGCCGAAAGACGGCCCTTCGGCAGGCGTGGCCATGGTCACGGCGCTGGTGAGTTTGCTGAGCAACCGGCAGGTGCGTCCGCGCGTGGCCATGACCGGCGAGATTTCTCTTTCGGGCGTAGTGTTGCCCGTAGGCGGTATCAAGGAAAAGGTGCTGGGCGCAAAGCGCGCGGGAATCCGCGAAGTGATTCTGCCCGCGGATAACGAGCCGAACGTGAAAGAGGATCTACTCCCGCACATGCTCGAAGGCATGAAAGTCCATTACGTCCGCACCGCAGACCAGGCGCTCGAAATCGCACTTACACCGGCGGTCAGTTCGGGGCACGTGACGCCTCCGCAGCCGAAATCCGCGGGGCGGCCTGCACCCGTGGCGGCACAGCCGATCCATTAATCCAGGACCAACTCAAGAAAAACAGCCCGCCCGGTCCCGAGGCTTCGGGATCAGGGCGGGCCGTCTTGTCTCGCCGTAACCAACTCTTGTGTTCAAAACAATCAGCGAGCCCGGAAAAAGTATCGCGGCATTTTATCGAACAGGATATGCTTTTCGGCCCGGCGGCCGCCGCGGGACGGAATATACAACCGATGGCTTTGACCAACAAGCAAATGGCCACGAAGGCGCGCGAGCTTGCCGCGCGGCTTGTGGCGGCCGTGGGTAACCGGCGCCTGATCGAAGAGTTTGTGGACAGCTATGTGAAGGAGTTCGATCGCCGAGGCTTGGTGAATCAGCCCGCCACGCGCCGGGAACTCCTTGGCACGATCGAGCGCGAAGCCTTCCTGGCCATGTTCGCGCGCGTCCAGGCGCAGGTTCCGAGGCACCTCACGCGGCGACGGCCGCCAGTTTTGAAGGGACCGGAAGTCCGCGCGGCGGAAGCGTTCCGTCACGAAGCGATTCTATGCCTGGCCAAGGCGTTTCACTGGGGCCCGGAGGAGGTCGAGCAATTCCGCCGCGACCTCGATTTATACGCGCAGATGGGCGCGCGCCAACCCTCTTCGGACAAGATGCGATCCGCGAACGAGCCGCCTGAAGGGCCGTTCGTGGACCGCGCGGCACTCCTGCTTGATCCTTCCCTGATGGACAAGGCGCGCCGCGCGGCTGGCAAATTCCTGAAGGAACTCGATTCGCTCGCCGAGCAAGCCTTTGACGCTGCCTTCCGCTCAAGACCCAATCATTAGGGGCAGAAGCGCGCCGCATCCGAAATCTCACCGCCGCACGCAGGGCAATTCATGATTGGCGCGCAGTGTATCAGAACTCTCGGGAGCGCAGCCCGGTACCGGATGCTCTCGCCTCAGTCGTCCGCCAACGCCGCAGCGCCGAAGAGGGTCTTCTTGCCCAACGACGGGCACTGACCTCAGTTCCCATCAACCTCCGAGGCAATAGGTACTGGGTCAGCTCGAGATTTGTTGCCAAGAGCCGCCTCTTGTACCACACTCTTACCATGCGAGGGATGTTCAAACCGCTGACCTACCTCTTTCTGCTAATGGTGGTGATTTACCTTCTGCTCGGCCATAGAAGCATCGTGGGTATACTTGAAATCGTCGGCACCGTGTTCATAGGCGGCGGGCTCATTTTGACCCTGTTTGCGTATGTCTGTGCGCGGTTAAGTATGCCCCGCAAGGCGACTGATTACTTGCCCAAGAAATAGAAAGGCGGGTTTCGTTGCCTCACTTCGTAGGGTATCAACCCCGTTTTTCAGCAATTCCTTGACGCTCTTCGAGAGGCTTCTCCCAAAACTCTTCGTAAGAACGAGCCAATGTTAGGAATTGCCGGAGGGTTTCGTTTGAAACACGCCATGAAGCACCGGGAGGGTCGTCCTCGCTGCATCGGAGAGCTACTGCGCCATCTACGTCCCATAATACCCAATCATCGTTGGAGATGTCCCTTGTGACCCAACCACAAGGGGCCCCGGGTCTCTCGCCGCTTTGATAAGTGCAGCCCGCATGAACAAAACGCAAATTGAATAAGAAACCGCGAATCTGTCGGAAAACTCGGAAAACTACGTACAGAAGCGCAAACCCAAGCGCCAAGCCAAACGACAGTTTGATTCCAACCCAAACGGTGTCCATTTACTTTGCTCCTGCAAGCACATGTCCGTAACCTAGTTCCCCCGTCCTGTCACTGAGTCTCGCACGTCCCGTTACAGCCCAGCCTTGCCAGGGAACCTAGGACGCCCTTGTAGCGGGTTCTAGCGGCCCCTCCGTAACTCGACCGCCCGTGCAACCTAACTGCGCGCATCTCCACGTGCGCTTACTCTGGTGGGGCTCGAACTGCTCGATGAACATCGGCAACCCGTCGTTAGGACATTTTTGCCAAAGACTTATGTTCCGATCGATTCCGCTTCCGATTTGAATGGTAAAGTAACCGCCGACAACATCGTAGTGATAGAGGCAGTGCAGTTGGGGACAAGCGTAGGATCGCCTCGAAAACTCGTCAATAATCACTTTCAACCAAATTTCAACTGGAACCATTTTCACCGACAGGTGAAAGGGACAAAGAGGGTGGAGATCCCATCTCATTCGGGCGAAAGTCATGCGCCAAATTCTAGTCCGAATCGGCGGGTTTCACCAGAACCACAGGGTTCAAGCCGGCTAAACGGCAAATTTGGTGTCTCTTGAGAAGCCTACGGAGGCAACCGTCTGGTGGGACTACTCTCCGTCGCTGGCGCCGGAGTTTACCACTGAAAATCACGAAATGCGTTCCACCTGCACCGCCGTGCCGTAGGCCAGCACTTCGGTAACGCCCTGCATCACCTCGTTGGCGTCGTAGCGCATGCCGATCACGGCGTTTCCGCCGCGCAGGGACGCGTGCTGCTCCATCAGTTCGAACGCGTCTTCGCGCGCCTTCTCGCAAAGCTCTGTATAGAGCGTGATATTGCCGCCGAAAATGGTTTGCAGGCCCGCTCCGATATTCCCAAGCAGGCTGCGCGAGCGGACCACGATTCCCCAGATCGGGCCCAGATTCCGGACGATCCGGTAGCCGGGAATTTCGAACGCGGTGGTCACCATGCTCGGGTCGATGCGTGTGCTCATGCGTGGCTCCTTGTTCTCTTGGACAAGCGCGCCCATTCTAATCCGAGCGCACCGCCGATTCGCGGTAGATTTTCTGTGTGGCAGCAGTAGCACAGCCTTCCGGCTGTGCTGCCCGGCGCGTGGGGCCATCCGATGCTCGACGTCTTTTACATCCTTTTCTTCGTGCAGCTCTTCCTGGGCTTTTACTCGCTCTGGCAGGGTTACGATTGGCTGCGCATGGCCCGGCGGCGGATGGCGCGCCATCCGGGATTCTTTGCGCCGCGCGTGGCGCTGATCTGCCCGGTGAAGGGCATCGAGCCCGGCCTCGAGCAAAACCTCACCGCGCTCACTGAGTTTGATTACCCCACCTACGAGATTTTCTTCACGCTGGCGAGCACGATTGATCCGGCCTACGACGTCCTGCGCCGTGTTTCCGCGCGGAGCAAGCCGCCGGCGCACATCGTGGTTGCCGGGCGGCCGGTTGCTTGCTCTGAGAAAGTGAATAATCTCCGCGTCGCCGTTGAGCAATTGCCGGAGCAGTTCGAGGTAATGGTTTTCGCCGATTCTGACGGTTGCCCTGGCAAGCACTGGCTCGGACGATTGGTCGCTCCGCTCGCCGACGCGAAGCTCGGCGCGGCGACGGCCATGCGTTGGCTGCTGCCCGCTCGTGGCGGCTTCTGGAGCGCGCTGGCCGCGGCCTGGAACGCCCCCATCGCCACGCTCCACGGCAGAGGTGGCGCGCACTTCTGCTGGGGAGGAGGCACCGCCATCCGGCGCACGACATTCGAACAAGTTCGCGGGCTCGAGTACTGGCGCGGCTCGGCCAGCGACGATTATTCGCTCACTCGCGCAATTCAATCCAACGCCCGCCGCATCGAATTCGTGCCGGATTGCCTGGTGCCCTCGCCGCACGACGCAACTTTTCAGAGCCTGCTCGAATTCACCAACCGGCAGATGATCATCACCCGCGTCTATCGGCCCGGTCTCTGGGCGCTCGCGCTGTTTTCGCACGGGCTTTATAGCGCCACGGAGTCGCTGGGACTCTGGATTTCCCTGGGGGCGTGGGCTGCGGGAGCAACCGGATTGCACACGCTTTTATTGGTATTCGCGGTGGCACTGCTGGCCATCGGGCACGGTGCGCAGCGTCTCATCGCCGTCACCGAAATCCTGCCCACCTGGCGCGCGAAAATGTTGCAATTCGGCTGGGCCTGGACGCTCCTCGCCGCGCTGGTGCCATTTCTTTATACGTGGAACTGCGGCGTGGCGCTCTTCTCGAGAAGGATTGTGTGGCGCGGAATCCGCTACCGCTTGGTTTCATCTACGCAGACACAGGTGCTCTCTTCCTTTTCCACATAGTGGCGCGCTGAGGCGCGCCCTCGCCGGCCTGAAGGTGGGGCCACCGCTCATCGTGCGCGCATCGCGGCGTTTCTATTTGCCTGAGAGAAATGGGAAGTGCGCCGAAGCCGCCATGAAAAAGAGCATCGGGAACGATAGCCAGAAGAGCATCCGCCCGGCCAGGAAGGCCTGCCGCAATAATCGCTGCGTCTCGGGCGGCATCGGCGTGCCCTGTTCCGCGTTCGCCTTTGCCGCCGCGATCACCCGCTTGTTGCACCGCCACACGATGCCCCACATGCCGAAAAACATGATCGTGCCCAGCCCGCCGCCCACGCTGATGCATAGCATGTGATTGTTCGCCGCGGGATCGCCCAGCAAAGAAAGCTGGAGCCACGAAGTGGCCACCACAATAAAGCCGATCAGAACTGCGAGCACCCAGCCGTTGTTCAGGATCCCTTCCGTTGGGCGCAGGAGCGCCATGATGATGCCGAACGCGATCAGCCAGGACACAAACCAGATTACGATCCACTTCCAGGCCAGCGCGGGTGAGCCTGCATTCGCCGCGTCGGTCTTCGCCAGAATCATGAAGTAGCGAAAGCCCGCGAGCCACGTCGCCACCGATGCCCAGCGCATCCACCACTGCGCCTTCGGCAGCAGAATGGATATGGACTTGGTCATGTTTGGGCCTTCGATCGATTTTAGGAAGGGCCCGCGGCACAAGTTGAAAAAATATCCCAGCCCCAGCCAGATAAAGCCCGCGACGATGTGCACGAAGCGGAGCACGATCTGCTCCCACTCCGCGCCGCCCTCCGGAAACTTCACGTTCAGACTCCACAGAATGAGCCCCAGTGCTACGATCAGGCTGGTGGTCATCGCTCCTCCAGGGAACACCGCAATTGTTCCGCGGCGCGACTGCATTCTACATCGAAGAACAGCCCAGCAAGAGAAAAGCCCGTCCCGCCGGATCGGACCGGCGGAACGGGCTCGTTCGTTGTTCGATTGTCTTCGACGAGCGGCTTACTTCTTCGCTGCCTCGTAGTTCGCGTTGATGGCGTCCCAGTTCACGACGTTCCACCACGCTTCGATGTAATCCGCGCGGCGGTTCTGATACTTCAGGTAGTAGGCGTGTTCCCAGACGTCCAGGCCCATCACCGGCTTGCCGCCGGTCATGATCGGATTGTCCTGATTGGGTGTGGACTCCAGGATCAGCTTGGCGTCCTTGATGTAGATCCAGGCCCAGCCGGAGCCGAAGCGCGTCATCCCCGCCTGCGCGAATTTCGTTTTGAAATCGGCAAACGAGCCGAACGCGGACTTGATGGCGTCCGCGATGGGTCCGCGCGGCTCGCCTCCGCCGCCTTTTTTCATGATCTTCCAGAACATCGAATGGTTCCAGTGCCCGCCGCCGTTATTGCGCACGGCGCCGCGGATATTTTCCGGAACTTTGTCGAGGCCGGCGAGCAGCGCCTCGAGCGAGAGTGATTGCAGGTTGGACTGACCTTCGAGCGCTTTGTTCAGGTTGGTGACGTAAGCGCCGTGATGCTTGTCATGATGGATTTCCATCGTCATGCGGTCAATATACGGTTCGAGTGCGTCGGGTGCGTACGGCAGTGCGGGTAACTCGTGGGCCACGGGCCCCTCCTTGGGTGAAGTCGCTTGCTGTGCCATGAAAGCCTCCTCAGTATAAACAGATTCGGCTGGTCCGTCGTTGAATACACAATCTTACCTGCCCAGGCAGCACTTCTCAACCCGTCGTCTGTATGGATTCTCGAGGGAAGTCAAACGTTTTGCGATGAGAAGTGTGATGAATCCGACGGTCTGCAGAAGGATGTTATATCTTCACTCTTGAAGTCTCAAATCGCTCGATGGTCAAGGATGGGTGTGAGCCGGGAAGCGCCACGCGAAACCAAATGAACGGGAGCAGCGGATTGGGCAGCCAATAGAGCCAACCCAAATTCTTCTCTCTGCTGCCATCTTCAAGGATGAGATCCATCCAGACGTAAAGGAACTTGTAGGGGCACACCCCTGGGATGTAATTCGGCTTGAAACGATCCGTTCTCAGATAGCCCCTAGACACATAGTAGTTGCCCTCGAAGGGGGTGATCCCCCATCCAAGCGGACCCTCGGCCAGTACTGCCCCTGACGCCCGGTGCGTGATGCGAACGGACTTCCTCAACTTGCCCTCCATCCTACTTCAACCCGCCTGGGGACTCCCTACACAGCCGCAGCGCTGGATTGCCCTGCCATCTCTGCTTCTCCTCCAATCCATCCGAGAAGCGCTCCATAGGTGAGATGGCCCATCAGGGATCCCATCGCGGACATCACTCCACCCATTTTCATGCCGAACGCGCCGGCTCCCATCATCGGCATCACAACGATTCCGGCCGCCAGCCAGAGAGCGGCGCCCCACACCAGGCCCTTTACTGCAGGGGATCCAGTCAGCTTCCCAAACAACGCGTAGACGTAGATCAATGGGAAAACGATTGTGCCGAGGACGAAATGCATGATCATGCCCATCGTCCAGCCGCCGAGCATGCTACCCAGCATCGCGGCGATATCCATTTTTTGCAGGCCCATCATCGGGGCGCCTATGTACATTAGAAAGGTGATCGCCAGAGTGCCAGCGAATCCCCCCAGAATGGCTCTTCCAACGTTTGGTTTCATCTCTTCCCCTCCTTTTCGTTCGAATGCAATCATGTGATAGGTGCCGAGCGAGAAAGGGTTCAGACTCCCGAGTGAAGATTCTTCGCTGGCTTGAATCTTTTTCCGCGAGGCTCTAATCACATGTTTCGGAGATGAAGGAAGACTTCCAAAGCGTTCCCGCCGTCGGCGAGGATGATCTAGCGCTGGTCACGCGTGTCTTGGCGGGCGACCGGGGTGCATTCGAATCTCTGGTCCGAAGACACGAACGCAGGGTCTTTCGCGTGACGATGGCGGTTGCCGGGAACCGCGAGGACGCGGAAGAGGCCACGCAGGACGCCTTTATCAAAGTGTTCCGCCATCTGGATCAATTCCGGAAAGAGTCACGCTTTACCACCTGGCTGACGAGCATCGCCGTGAACGAAGCGCTCCAGGTGAGGAGGAAGCGAAAGGATTCTGTTTCCTTCAACGAGACTCGGGGATTGGATGAACAGATTGTTCCGCACCGGTTTGAACCCTGGCGCGAGGATCCGGAAAAACTTTTTGGCAAACAGGAGGTTCGGCGTCTCGTCGAGTCGGCAATTCAGGCGCTGCCCCCGATCTACCGCGAGACGTTTGTTTTGCGCGACGTCGAGGAGATGAGCGCCGAGGAGGCTGCTGAAGTGTTGGGGATCGGCGTTCCCGCGTTGAAATCCCGCCTCTTGCGCGCGCGCCTCATGCTGCGCGAATCGCTGGCTGCATCGTTCCAGCAGCCGCCGACTTTAAAGACGCGGATTGCGCATGCGGCGACGGATATGGGAACGGCCGTGGCCATGCGACTCATGCGGGCCGTTGGAAAGTAGGCAAACTTTATGGCGACAATGGACTGCAAATCAGTGCTGGAGAATCTCTCCTGCTATATCGACGGAGATGGCTCCGCTGAGCTCCGGAAGGCGCTGGAGGAGCACATCGCGCGCTGCCGCCGATGCCGTGTGGTTTTCGATACCACCGGGAAAGCCTTGAAGATCGTGCTCGATGTCGAGCCGTTCGAAGTGCCCCTCTCTGTCAGCGCGCGGCTCTATACACGGCTTCAGGAGGTACTGGCCGGAGGCTGATCTCGGCCGGTCCGGCGGATCGTACGACGTTTGCATCTAAATCCATGGTGTGGAGGAAACTATGAGAAAACTCGCGTTAGGAATTGCCGCATCGCTCGTCTTGGTGGGTGTGAGCCTCGCCGTTCCGAAGGATCAGACCTTCCGCGGCGAGATCATGGACAGCCAGTGCTCCGCGATGGGTTCGCACGACATGATGTTGAAGAAAGGAGGCGTCAAAGACGCAAAGGAATGTACCCAGGCTTGCGTCAAGATGGGGGGCAAGTATGTGCTCTACGACGCCGCCAAGAAGACGGTCTATCAGCTTGACGATCAGAAGAAGCCCGAGCAGTTCGCCGGCGAGAAGGTAAAAGTGACTGGAACGCTGGACACCGCCACCAAGACCATTCACGTCAGCGACATTCAGGCTGCGAAGTAATCGCAAAGCTGAAGGCCGGCTCCCCGCCGGCCTTCTTCATCTCAGTAGGCGATTCCGATGTTTTCCGGGAGCTCAAACATGAAGCGTCTTGCCTGTATTCTCATTGGAGTGTTCGCGCTGATCGCCCTGGGGAGCTTGGCGGCCGCGCTTCTGTTTGACCTGAGCGCACTGCCCGAGCCTGGCAGGGTCGAGACATACCTGGCAACGAAAGCGAAACACATCCTCGTTCGGAGGAGCAGTCGTAATGGCATTCCACTGCCTCCGAAGGATATCCCCTCAAGCGTTGCGGAAGGCGAAAAGCTCTTCGGTACCGAGTGTGCCGCGTGCCATGGTTTGAACGGCCGCACACTCACCGACGCCGGACGATGGATGTATCCGCGGGCCGCCGATTTGGCTTCGCCCGAAACGCAGAACTATTCCGAGCGCGAGTTATTCTGGATTGTGAAGAACGGAATCCGCCTCAGTGGCATGCCCGCCTTCGGCAAGGTTGAATCCGATGAGCACGTCTGGCATCTCGTCAATTACGTGCGATCGTTGCCTGGCCGGGACAAACGAGACGGAACGCCCTAGGGTGTGGTTCGTCCTACTGTATTCTCAGAGGGCGCATGGCTTCGTCTTAACAATTCGCCACCTCAAGACTGCAATCTAGCCTTGGCCCAGCGGGCGTGCTCGCCAATCACGCGATCGGCGGACGCTGCGAGGCGTTCGAGCAGAGCGAAAATGCGCAGATACGCGGGTTCTGCCGGTGAAATGCCCGAATTGCCAAGCGCGACGCAGGCATTCCGCACCAGCCCCTGCCATTTCGTGCGCTTGATCGCGCTGCCGCGGAAGAGTTCCCGGTACTCCGATTCATCGAGCGAGGCAAGTGCCTCGAGCGAAGGATTGAAGAGCGTTTGTTCTCGTGGGGGCGTCCGCCTATCGGGCGATTGCGCCTCTGCGGCATCGACAGGCCTGCCCAGCGCTCGCGGTTCAAATGCCGGCTCGCTCGTCGTAGGGACTTGCCGATTGTAGGGGCACACATCCTGGCAAATGTCGCAGCCGAAAGCGTGCCGACCCATCGGCTCACGCAATTCTTCCGGAATACTCCCGCGCAACTCGATGGTCAAATACGAAATGCACCGGCGCGCGTCGAGGACATACGGCTCGACAATCGCTCCGGTGGGACACGCCTCTATGCAAAGCGTGCAATTGCCGCAAAGGTCCGGTGGCGGGACTTCTGCAGGCCCGAGTGATGGCGCAAATTCCAACGTAGTCAGAATCACGCCGAGAAAAAGCCACGAGCCGAGTTCAGGATTGATCAAGCACGTATTCTTCGCTAGCCAGCCGAGGCCCGCGTATTTCGCCGCGACACGTTCGACGATTGGCCCGGTGTCCACATATGCACGGGCTTCGAACGGCTCAGGGAACTCCTTTCGCATCGCGGCGACGAGCGCTTCGAGTTTTTCACCCAGCACATCGTGGTAGTCGTTGCCCCACGCGTAGCGCGAAATCCATCCTCGTTCCGCATCCGGTATCGTGTTTGTGGAATAGGGATGCGGCGAATTGTAATTCAGTGCGCATACGATGACGCTGCGCGCGCCTTCGAGCACTCGTGCGGGCGAACGCCGCCGCATGTCGTGGAGATACAGCATCTCCCCGGCGTGGCCGCTCGCAAGCCATTCAGGCAGTCGCGCGAGTTCTTCGTAATCTTCAACCGGCGCTACGCCGCAGAGGTCGAACCCCAGCGCCTTCGCGCGTTTGACCACCCATCGCGTGCGGTCCGCGGCATTCACGCACAGATTCTGCCGCAGGGTGAGGAGTGAAAGCGAGAAGGAAACTGCGCTGGCCCGCTAGCCAATCCAGCGCAGCCAGAACCAACCGAAAGCGAGCGTGGCGACGGTAATCGGCAAGCCCACACGGAAATACGCGCCCCAGGTGATGGGAGCTTCCGTCCGGGCCCGCTCGACGACGATGATATTGGCCACCGAGCCCGTGATCGTCAGATTGCCCGCTAACGTAGAAGCCATGGCCAGCACGAGCCAGCCGGTGTGTGGATTTGCAAATCTGGGCACAATGGATTTCAGGAGCATCACTGCGGGTACGTTGCTCACAATATTCGAGAGCAACGCCGCAGCCAGCGTGAACACGCCCGTGTGCTGAAGGTTCCAGTTGGCGCCGAAGCTCAAGAAGCACTCCGTCAGGCCGGCGTTTTCCGCGCCGCCTACGATCAGAAAAAGACCAACGAAGAAAACGAGTAAGCCCCAATCCACTTCGTCGTAAACCAGCCGCGGCTCGCGCGTCCGCGTAATCAGCATCGCGGCGGCTCCCACGGCGGCTACAAGCGCGGGCGGGAATCCGGCAACGAATCCAACGAGCACGAGCAGCGCGACAATTCCGGGTTTCAGCAGTCCGCCGCGCTCCACCGGCGTTCCTCCGGCGGGCACGATCGGAGTTTGCTGGCTTGCTCCTCTGCGTGTGTAAACGAGCCACAGGATCAGCCAATCGAGGAAGAGTCCTGCAATCGCCACCGGCCCCAGATGCCACATGAAATCGCGGTAACGAATTCCGGAGAATGAGCCGATGAGCATGTTCTGCGGATTTCCGGTGATTGTAGCAACGCCGCCGATATTCGAAGCCGTGGCCACCGCCAACAGATACGGCACGGGTTTCAGGCCCATGCGTCGCGTCGCAACCAGCGCAAAGGGCACCATCACCAGGCAGATGATGTCGTTGACAAAAAACGCGGAGAGTACGCCGCTCAGGAAAATCACTGTGGGCAGGAGGTGATGCGGCTTCAATCGTGTGATAACAACTTCGGTGATCCAGTCGAAAAATCCTGCCAGGTGCAGGTACGCCACCAGCAGCATCATCGAGAACAAAAGCACAATCGTGCTGAAATCGATGATCCGCAGTGCGTCCGCCGGCCGCACCACTCCGAAGGCCACCATCAGCACCGCGCCGATAATGGCCATACCCGGGCGGTCAATCTTCATCCCGGGGAATTTGCCCAGCGCGAAGACGATATAGCTTGCGAGGAAGATGACGTATGCAGCGGCGATCACGAAGTCCGGAGATAATGTTGCGGCGGCCGACAAGCACAGATAATAACGTCTCTGCTCCACGCCGGGCAACCGTGCTCGCGCGGATTGCCCGGTCCCATTTTCCTGCGCAGCGTGGCCCATCATTGACTAGCGGCTTGCGCTGGCCGCTGTTACAATGCCCGCACATGGCAGATTGGCGACAGATACAAGCCCGCATCCGCAAGGCCAAAGCAGCGCCCGACCCTGCGGCGCATCTCACCGAACTCTTCGAGCGCACGCGCGACGGCATGGTGGCCTTCGAGCTGGCGAAGCTCCGCGAAAAAGCGGGCGAAATCCCCGAGGCGGTGCAGTGGTACACCACTGCTGCCGAACGCTTTCGCCGTCCGCAATGGCGCGTGAAGGCTGAAGAAGCATTGACGCGCCTCGGCGCGCCCATTCCAGCGGCGCCCTCCGCGCTTCCGCCCCCTGCCGGTCCGCATCCCGCCGTGACCGAATCCGAATCGGGAGCGGAAGCAGCCACGCCCGTTTCGAACGTAGGGCTCCCCGAGCGTCTCTACACGCCGCCAAGCGAGGAGTCCCCCGCCGTCACTCCGGCTGAGTCCGGCGCAGCGGCGCAGCCCGCTGGAGTTCCCGTACGCCGTCGGCATCGCGGCCACCGCGGAGGCCGCGGACGGCGTCGAGGCAAACCGGGCTCACCCGCAGCAGCCGCGCCGCGCGCAGCGGAAACTTCCGCCGCGCCTCCACCCGTCCGGCAATCCGAGGAGCGACCTTCCGGGCGATCGTTCGAACACGAAATCCCGACGATCGTGGAACAGCGGTCGTCGCGTCCATCGTCCCGTGACATGCCCGGCCGCGTGGTCGCCGGGCGGGAGATTCCCGACCGGTTTCCTGCCGTAGATTCGCCGTCAGGCCCGGTCGGCTGGCAAGTCCGCGGGCGTGCTGGAGACCCGGCTCTCGTCTCACGAATGTCTCATCTGGAATCGCAACTTCGCCGTTTGCTGGCCAGTCCGCTCTACAAGATGGACGATGCCGACCAGGCGCCCGCAGGCCCCGGTGTTTTCCTTGTCACCGACTCCGACCAGACGAGCTACTACCACGTCGAGGCCTGCCAGACCCTTCGCATCGGTATCGCCAATCAGTTGCGGGCAGATCGTCGCGCTCCCCGGGGCGCCGAGACCCTACGAACGAAATTTGCCGACCACCTCGGGATCAGCGAGTCCCAGGTGGCCAAGTACCTCGACAAACACTGTGCCGTGCGCTGGCTCCAGTTGGACGAGGGGGCAGCGGCCCTGGCGCACTTTGCAATTGCTGTCCTGCGTCCGGTTTTGGACGAGTCCTGAGAGGCCTAGCACCCGACAGGTCCCGCAAACCTACGGATTCGTGACACTTAAGGGTAACCCATCGGTTCTTGGCACCTCTTCCAGACGCCTCCCCGTTGGGTGCAAAATCTCGCCATTCAACCCCTGAATTCGGCCCCTCACCGCTTACGGATGGACGTAGCCGCTGAGAGGGGGCAAGCTGAGGTGGGGGGAAGCTCTATCTGCAACGACTTACTATCCCTCTACCCATGCTAGGGTGGAAGTGTTCATAGGCTTTCATAGTTCTAGGCAAGGCTTTCGCACGCTGCAGAAGTGAATTTGAAACTTTGAAACTGGGGGCAAAGACATGCCGATGACGCTCGGAGCCCGAGCCTGGAAAACAGTTGACCTCGTGACCTGCAAGACCGCTGGAATCACATTCGACACGATTCAGTTCTTCAATAAGCGCAATCCGAATCCTTCCTTCACTCCCAAGTGGTCGGACAAGCCGCTGCTCAAGTCATGGGAAAAGACCAAGCCGACGCTTGGCTTCCCGCGGAAGACCGACTCACTCTGTCCGGACTGCGTGAAGGAAGCCCGCGCCGCCATCCTGGGTGGGGAGAAGGATTGGAAGGACCTGATCCACGAAAAGGTGGGCGAGATCAAAGCAGAAATCATCGAGCGCGACGGCCAGATTTGGATGACCAAGGATTGCCCGAAGCACGGCCACTACGAAGACTTGATGGCCGTGGACTCGAAGTTCCTCTCCTGGATCGAGCAGAATTTCCCCGGGCGCGACATCCCGGCGCACAACGATGAAGACCTGC
>JBGQGH010000055.1:0-20585 GCA_041497315.1 Terriglobia bacterium
CTCCAAAATTTCCTGGTGGCCATACCGCGGGGGTCACACCCGTTCCCATCCCGAACACGGAAGTTAAGCCCCGCCGGGCCGATGATACTGCACGGGTAACTGTGTGGGAACGTAGGTCGCCGCCAGGATAAGTACCCAAGGGCCCCGAGCCTCGCGAGAGACTCGGGGCCTTTTTGTTTTTGCGGCCAGCAAGAGAGGGGGAGTCATGCCGGAAACGGGCGTGGGAACGTTGCACCTGAACGACGAAGAGTTTGTCGAAGCCTTCGAGAGTTGCCGGCTGCCTGCCGCGCAGTTCCACCACGCCGACCACATCCGCCTAGCGTGGATCTACCTGGGTCGGATGAGCGCACCGGAAGCGGCCGAACGGATGGCGGAAAGCATCCGGCGTTTCGCGGCGCACAACGGCATGCCGGAGAAGTTTCACGTCACCATGACGCGCGCGTGGGCGCGCCTCGTCGCCGCGGCCCGCGAAAGAACTCCCCCCACGGCCAGCTTCTCTGAATTCGTATCGGCCCACCCCCACCTACTCGACAAAGACTCGCTTCTGAAGCACTACTCGAAAGATCGCCTGGAAAGCCCCGCCGCACGAGCAAGCTGGCTCGAGCCCAACCTGATTCCCCTTCCCAAGGCAACCCCAGGGCGAAATTTTGATTTCTAGACAGTGAGCTCTTGCCCCGAAATCAAACAGCCTCTCCGGAGAGGGCTGTGCCAATTCCACGGCATTTAATCGTGGTAAACTGGTCTCGCTCGGGAGGTTTTCCGTGAAAGCAAAAAGGAAATTCACTGTCGTTATCGAACGGGACGAGGACGGCTTCTACGTGGCCACGGTGCCCGCGCTCCACGGCTGCCACACCCAGGCCAAGAATCTCGACACGCTGATGAAACGCGTCCGGGAAGTCATTGAATTGTGTCTCGAGGTAGAAGGACGCCCTACCGATTCCCTCGAATTGGTCGGAATCCAGCAAGTTTCCGTATGACTCGGCTTCCCCGCTTAAAGGGCAAGGACCTCCTTCGAGCCCTGCGCCGAGCGGGCTTTCAAGTTATTCGAGTTCGTGGAAGCCATCATTTCCTCAAACACCCAGACGGCCGTGCAACGACAGTGCCTGTACACTCCGGAGAGTCTCTGGGTCCCGGAATCCTGGCGGCGATTCTGCAAGACATCGAAATGCCGCCAGAGAAACTAATAGATTTGCTCTAGAGTTGTTGACACCTGCCGCGGCAACCCCCCACAATTCCGGGGTTCCGAAGGCGAGGGATTTTGCGGCATCGACCACAAGCGAGGATTTTGTGAGCGGCACGCGCACCGATGCCGTGCCCGCGCTGTTGCGCTCCGACCGCATCGTATCCGTGGACTTGCTGCGCGGGATCGTCATGGTCATCATGGCGCTCGACCACACGCGCGATTTCTTCACGTCCCTCCCGTTCGCGCCCGAAGATATGACGCGGACCTACGGCTGGCTTTTTTTCACGCGCTGGATCACGCATTTCTGCGCGCCGGCGTTTTTCTTTCTGGCCGGCACCGGAGCGTTTCTCGCGCTGGGCCGCGGAAAAACCGTGGCCCAAATTTCGCAGTTTTTCTGGACGCGG
Organism: Terriglobia bacterium; assembly: GCA_041497315.1. Classification (GTDB taxonomy): domain Bacteria; phylum Acidobacteriota; class Terriglobia; order Acidiferrales; family UBA7541; genus JBGQGH01. Next base: position 1,588 of record JBGQGH010000055.1, read on the forward strand.
GGATTGTGGCTCGTGTTTCTGGAGCTGACGCTCATCGGCTTCGCCTGGACGTTTCAGTTGGGGATCGCCGCCGGGGTAGTGATTTGGGCACTTGGTTGGTGCATGGTGCTGATGGCGCTGATCGTGCGCATGCCAGTGCGGTGGATTGGCGCGTTCGGCATCGCCTTGATCGCGTTGCACAACCTCACCGATCGCATTGCTCCGGCGCAGTTCGGAAAACTCGCGTGGTTGTGGACGGTTCTGCACGTACCGGGAGGCATTCCCATCGGGCAGACGGGGGCGTTCTTCTTCGTCTTATATCCGTTGGTGCCTTGGGTAGGAGTAATGGCCGCGGGTTACGCCTTCGGCAGCGTGCTAAGAAGTTCTCCGGAACGCCGCCAGCGGACCACGTTCCTGATCGGCGCGTTCGCCACGCTGCTGTTCATCGTTCTGCGCGCCATGAGTCTTTACGGCAATCCGCCCGTGGGGGAGCCAACCGGGCTGCCATTTTCCAACGGCCCCTGGCAGCACTTCTCGAGCCTCACGCTCACCGTCATTTCATTCCTGAACGTGCAAAAGTATCCGCCGTCTCTGCAATTCCTGCTGATGACGCTGGGGCCGGCGCTGATGGTGCTGGCGGCGCTCGATTGCGTCACCGCCGGAGGAAAACTGAACGCGATTGGCCGCTGGACGCTCGTTTTCGGCCGCGTGCCGATGTTCTATTACATCTGCCATCTGTTCCTGATCCACTCCATGGCGGTGGTGGCGGCGTGGATTTATCACCAGCCGGCCGATTGGCTGCTCCACGGCGGGTTCTTCGCCAACCAGGCGCCGCCCGGCTATGGACACCACTTGCCGTTCATCTACCTGATGTGGGCGCTGGCGATTGTGATTCTATATTTTCCCTGCGCGTGGTTCGCAAGGGTCAAACAGCAGCGTAAGGACTGGTGGCTCAGCTACATCTAAGGACCATGTTTACAATTGGGCTGACATCGGTTCTGTTCCTTGCCGGCGGGCTTGCATTCGACCCCCTGGCAGCGCCCGCCACACAAAAACCCAACCCACCCGCGCAGACGGTCGCCGATGCGTCGATCCCCGCGGAGGCGTTGGAGTATGGCGAGGCGCTCCATGCGCAGGCCTCGACCGACGTGAAAAATTGGGCTCGCAACTATGCGGAGAGGCAGTTGCGGGAGCGCGCAGTAGATCCCCGAGCCACGATGGCCGACGTGGACAAGCATTTCGCCAGGGCCACGGATCAGGCCAGGGACGCAATCACGTACCTCGTGTTCTACCTTGCCTACAAAGACGAACAGGAAAACCAGAAAATGCTGGCCATTCGTATCAAGGAAATTGACCGCGAAACCAAAGAGCTGATGCGCCAGATCGAAGTGATCATGAAAACGCAAGATAACCGGAGCATGTCGGGTTCCCATCCCCTCACCATGCAGGAGCGCGTGAAGCAGGAAGAGGACATCAAGGCGCGCGAGGCGCAGCTCCGCGAGTACGGGGACGACCGGCAACTGAAGGCCACACGCGAGGTGGCTTCCGGGAAAAAGATCAGTTCTTATTTGAAGCTGCTAGGCGCGGTTTATCCCCGGATGAAGGGCATCGAGCCGGGCATCCTGCGCAATCTGAAATAGCGATTGTTTCTACCAGGCCTTCAGACTCTGCGGCACCATCGGCATCGAGCGTAGACGAGAATTCCGGCGCCTGAATTCGTGCTCGCCATTCGAAACTCACGCTAAGGGGCCTAGGAAGCTCGTCAAGCGCCTCAGGAATTTCACAGCACCACCCCACCTGCCCGCAATCTGCTTCGCTCCGAGGCCCGGTGTTCCGCGGAACACCGGGCCTCAGGTCAGCACTAGCGCAAGTGCGGCCAGAGCCAGCCGAACGTCCCCGCGGTCAGCAGGCCGTAAAGGAGTCCATCGAGGGATTCCTTGATGGTCATGCTCCACGGCTGTCCCTTCCAGATGCCGTTGCTCAAGTTTCCCAAACCGTAGGCAAGGAACGCCGCGGTGCCCGCGACGCGAAACACAGCCAGATAGTGCGTGCCGGGCGCTAGCGTACGCCCGGTGAGATAGGCGACGAAGAAGCCGATCAGCAGGCAATAGGCAAACCACTGCCCCAGAAATTTCGGCATGGCCGGCGGCCCGTTAGGACGCACGGTCAGCATACCGACCGGTCCCTGCTTCAGCTTTTCCATCGTGGCGGGCGACTTCATTTCCTTATGGGTGCAATGCGGGAAGATATAGAGACCCGGTTTCAGGCCAGCGGCGCGCAGCGTAGAGAGGAGCTTGTCCTCATCGGGAAGTTTCTGATAGTCACTTTGGTGGTAAGTCAGAAGCATGTGCGTGATGGAGCTGGCCACGAAAACGATGACGGCCGAAAGCAGGATGGGGAGCCAAAGTGCAGTGAGAGGAACCATGCGCAGCCTCCTTTATTTGGGTGCGAGGGCGAGAGTGTGGAAATTCCCACGCGAGGCTACGCTGGCAAGGTGCCGTGGTCAAGAGGGAGGGCCAACAGCGTTAGCTAGGCCTTGAGACCGTTCGGCACCATGGGGAGCGAGCGCAGGCGGATTCCCGTGGCCTCGAAGATTGCATTGCCTACCGCGGGAGCGGTGCCCACGATCGGCGTCTCGCCGGCGCCGGCGGGCGGCAAGTCCGTGCGGTTTACGAGCACGACTTCGAGTTTAGGCAGATCGCTCGAGCGCGGCACGCGGTACTGTGAAAATTTCGGATTGAGGATGCGGCCGTTCTCAAATTCGATGGCCTCAAAGAGCGCGCCGCCGAGTCCCTGCACCATCGAGCCCTCGATCTGATTGCGCAGGCCGTCGGGATTTACGATGGCGCCGCACTCGAACGCGGTCACCAGGCGCACGACTCTCACTTTTCCGCTGGCGCGATCCACGGAAACTTCCGCGCAGGTGGCCACGTAGCCGCCCTTCTCGACGCCGCAGCCCATGCCGAAACCGCGGCTCCAGGCAATCGTCTTCCGCGCTGCCCAGCCGAATTGTTTGGCCGCGGCTTCCAGGACAGCGCGAAGGCGTTCGTCCTTCAGATTCTTGTGGCGGAAGTCGAGCGGGTCCATCTTCGCCATGTGCGCGAGTTCGTCCATGTGCACTTCGCGCGCGAAGTGATTTGCGGTGGCGGCGAGTCCGCGGTAGGAGCCTTGCCGCAGCGGCGAGCGCGTGGGATGGAACTGGATTTTCTGGTTGGCGACTTCGTAGGGCGTGCTGATTCCCGATGCGCCGGAATTGTAGTTGTGGAACTCCCACGCCGTGAGTGTGCCGTCGGCACGGATGCCGCTGCGGATATCGATCACGCCCGCGGGGCGGAAATACGCCCAGGTGAATTCCTCCTCGCGCGTCCACGCCACTTTCACCGGCTTGCCGGCGGATTGTGAGAGGCGCGCGGCTTCGATGGCGCACTCGCCGGTGTGCTTGCCGCCGTAGCCGGAGCCCATGTCCGGCATCTGCACTCGCACGCGCTCTTCCGGAATGCGGAACGCCTGCGCCAGTTCGCTGCGCACAGCGAAGGGACGCTGCGTGCCGGTCCAGACGTAGAGCCGCCCGTCGGGCATCCACCGCGCCAGCGCCGCGCGCGGTTCGAGCGGCGCGTGAGCGATGTAGGCCACGGTGTAAGTCTGCTCGTTCTTGTGTAATGCGTTTGCGAGCCCATCCTCCACGGAGCCGGTGGCGTTGCGCCCGCCGCCGAATCCGCCTTCGCCACCGCCGCGGGATTCCTGCGGATTCTTTTTCAGGTAATCGAAAATTTCACGGTGAGACGGCTGCGGCTCGGCCTTCCACTCGGCTTTGATCGCGGCCGCAGCGCGCGCGGCCAGTTCTTCGCTCGGCGCGGCCACGCCGATGAAGCTGCCGTCGCGCACGACTTTGACGCCCGGCATGGTTTCCGCCGCCGAGGTGTCCACGGAAACGAGCGTCGCGCCGAACGCCGACGGCCGCACGATCTTGCCGTAGAGCATGCCCTCGGCTTTCATGTCCGAGGTGTAGCGGTGGCGCCCGGTGACGAAGTCGCGTCCGTCCACTTTGGGCAGGGGCTTGCCCGCAACGGTCCACTCGCTCGGCGGGATGAGCGGGTCTTCGCTCGGAATGGATTGCGCGAGTTTCTTTCCCTGAACCAATTTCCCGTATTCGATGGCGCGGCCTGTTTTCGGGTCGGTGATCTTGGCGTCTTTCGCGACGAGGCCGGCGGCGTCCGTCTTCCACAGTGCGGCGGCGAGACTGATCAGAATGTCGCGCGCGGCGCGGCCGGCGCGGCGAAGCTGCAAGTTCATTCGCGGCGTGGTCTGGCTGCCAAACGTGCCCGCGTCGAAGGGCGTGAGGTCGGTATCGCCCATCACCATGCGGATCGAGCCGGGCGGCACCTTCAGTTCTTCGGCCACGGCCTGCGTGAGCGAAGTGCGAATGTTCTGGCCGATTTCGACTTTACCGGTGAGGACCGTGACTTTGCCGTCTTCGCCGATGTGCAGCCAGGCGTCAATCTCCTGCGGCGCACGTTCGCCACCACGCTGGGGGCGTGCACCGGACTCTCCCTGTTGCGCCAGCGCTTCGCGCAGCGAGAGCAGGATGACAATTCCACCGCCCATCACTTTGAAGAAGTCGCGGCGCTGGAGTTCGAAATGGTGGACGGGCGATTCCGAAAACTCGTAGCGTTCGGGCTCCCACTCGTGCTTGCGGACCGGCGCTCCGTTCGGGTTGGTGTTCATCGGCCCGCTCCCTTCTCCGGCGTCGCCGCGCGGCGAGCGGCTTCAATAATCCGGGAGTAAATGCCGCAGCGGCAGATGTTGCTATCGAAGAATTGCGCGGCTTCCTCTTCGGAAGGATGCGGATTGCTCTGAAGAAGCGCCACGCCGGTCATGATCATGCCGGAGGTGCAGTAGGCGCATTGGAAAGCGCCGACGTCGAGAAAGGCCTGCTGCACGGGATGAAGCTGACCGTTTTTCTCGAGGCCTTCGATCGTCGTCACCGCTTTCTTGCCCACGGCGCCGACGGGCGTGATGCACGATTTGCGCGGAAGGCCGTTGATGAGCACGGTGCAGGCGCCGCACTGGCCTTCGCCGCAGCCGTACTTGCTGCCGGTCAGATCGAGCTGCTCGCGCAGGACATTCAGCAGGCTCGATTCGGCATCCGCGTCGATGGCGCGGCTCGCACCGTTTACGATGAGCTCGGTGACTCTGGCCATGGCCTACCTCCGCCGGATTCCTGAATCAGACGAAATATACCACCGCGCGGGCCGCGCGGCGCATGGCGCGGCAAAGAGAAAGCAGCAGGACGGTTGGGGCGGTGGGAGTGACGGGATTATTTCTTGCGGCGCAGGCGCAGGCGCAGCGGCGCGGCGCCGGGAATACGCTCTATCGCGCCGCTCTTTTCGAGATCGAGCTGCACGACTTTGGCGTACCACATCACCGAACCGATGTGCGGGAAGAGATTCTTCTTTCTCTTCACGCGCACGGCGATGCGCTTCACGAGTTCCGCGAAAGTGATTCCCCGGGGGCCGCGGGGCAGGGAGGCCAGCAGAGCCCGGCGGATGGGCGCGAATTTCTCGCCGGTCACGTGGAAGCCGCGGCCATTGATGTTTTGCGAAACGAACGACCGTTCTCTTTCTGGTTTGCGCATGCTGCCTACCCCATTTTCTTTCCCGCGCGGAGCATTTCAATGGCTTTGGCGATGCGCCGCGCGCGTGTTTCGGCTTGTTTCGCTCCGGTGATCCAATCCACGTACATTTTTTTCGCCGAGGGAGAGATCTTCCCGAAGAACGCGGCGGTGGCCTTGTTTCCGGCCAGCGCTTTTTTCAAATCCGTCGGGGTTGTCACCGTGCGCGGCGCGACGTCCGGCGCAAGCTCCATTTTCACGGCTTCGCCCGCGCCGGCTTTCGCGCCCGCCTGCATGGCTTTATTGACCATCATGGTGTGACCGCCCTTGCCGTCGGGAAAAATCGAGCTGCGGAAGGCGAATCCGTTCATGGCGCCGCGCACGGAAAGCCGCGCTTTGGTGCCCCACAGTTTTTCCGCGTCGAAGGGAATCTGGAGGTAGCTCCAGGCGCCTTTGGGCCCCAGGCTCACAATCTTCGCGCGAAAGTCTTGTTTCTTTCCCGCGGCTGCCATTTTCACCCCTTCTTTCCGTCATCGCACAGCGATGGCCCCGGAGTGACGTTCATGCCCTCCATGCGCGACAGCACCAAAGGAATCTTGTTTGCGACGATGCCTTTCCAGCCGCTGCCCATAATCCGGCTGACCATGCGCGCCTTCCATCCGCGGAAGCCGGTGTGTTCAAGCACGAGCCGCGTACCCTCGGCCACCGGTTCGAGCGTAATACGCAGCACGGTATCGAGCGGGCCGCCGCGCCAGGTGTAGGCCAGGCGCCGCGGCGGCTCGAGTTCAATCACCTCGCAGTACGATTTGCCGTCCCAGCCCGGCTGCGGCTTGGAGCGAAACATGAATTTGTGCCCAAGTCGCAGCTCGAAATCATTCTCCATCAGCCATTGCGCGATCGCCTTGCTATCGGTGATCGCGCGCCACACCTTTTCAATGGGGTGCGGGTAGACGGCTTCGAATCGAAGGTCGCGAGGCATTTTCGTCTCCGCTCAGGATTGGCGGATCAACGCGGGCGCCAATTTCCTGGCCAGGAATGCCATCAGTAGGCCGCCCAGAAAGAATTTGCCGATCATGTCAAAGGCTTCCATGCCGATGAACGACGGCGAGAAGCCGTACCAATTCCAGTAAGGCACGACCTTTATGGCGAAGGCCGCGAACCCGGCGATCGCCGCCCAGCAAGCTTTTCCGAAGACCGTTCCCGGAAGGCCCGCGACGAGAAAGCCGAGAAGCACGGCGGCCAGCGTATCGGAGAGGAACTGGCGGAGCAGGTACGGCCCGATGTGATCTCCCCGGTCGACGTACGGCGGCGAAAACGAGACCGCGGCGAAGATCCCGTGCGCAGAGTAATAAACTCCGTCGCTGGGCGCGTTGGCGCGAAGCGCCTGCACCACGGCTTCTTCGTTCGTAAAGGTGCGCATGGGCGCGGGCAAAACGGCGTGCGTCAAAAATCCCCAGAGAAACAGCAGGATTCCGCCCAGAATGGCCCCCACAGCCAGGTATTTGCTGTTCATGGTTGTTCCTCCTTTTGGCCGTCGCTTACGGCTTTGGCTCACGGCGTTTGAACGTGTCGTGCTTTTTTTCTCTCTCCGCTTCGTGGTCGAGAAACTCGCGGAGAGACTTGAGACCCCGGGTCCAGAAGCGCTCATAGTACGCCACCCAATCGTAAACTTCGCGCAGGGGCCGGGCGCGCAGGCGGTAGCGCCGCTCGCGACCCACGCGCCGCACGGAAACGAGGCCGGCCTGGTGCAATACGCGCAAATGCTGCGAAATCGCCGGGCGCGTCATGGCGAAGCGGCCGGCCAAGCGGTTGACGGGCTGCTCGCCGCGGCCGAGGAGATCCACCAGGCGGCGCCGGGTGGGGTCGCCGATGGCCTGGAAGACGTCGTGGCGCGGGGGACCGAGTCGGGGTTTCGCGGGGGTCATGGGGCGGAATAATACGTAAGCGATTGCTTACCTGTCAAGTGAAAAGTTTCTGCCCCAAAAAGCGAACGCCCCGGAAACTGAGACCTCCGGGGCGTTTCGAGTCTTCTGCGAAGATTGCGGGGGAGTCGCGCCTAGCGCGTGGCTTCGTCCGATTCTACTTTGCCGTCGCGGATGTGGATGATGCGGTGGGCGTGCGCGGCGATGTCCGACTCGTGCGTGATCAGGATGATGGTGTTTCCCTCCTGGTGTAACTTGCTCAGCACGCCCATAATTTCTTCGCCGGTCTTGGAGTCCAGGTTTCCGGTGGGCTCGTCGGCGAGCACGATGGAGGGTGAATTCACTAGCGCGCGCGCGATGGCCACGCGCTGCCGCTGTCCGCCGGAGAGTTCGTTTGGCTTGAACATCATGCGGTCGCTCAGGTCCACGGTCTGGAGCGCTTTCTTGGCTTTTTCGGTGCGCTCGGTTGCGGGCGTGCCGTTGTAGATCAGCGGCAGCTCGACGTTGTGCAGCGCGGATGCGCGCGGCAGTAGGTTGAAGGTCTGGAAGACGAAGCCGATTTCCTTGTTGCGGATGTAGGCCAGCTCGTCGTCGTCCAGTTCGCTGACCAGGCGTCCCGCGAGCCAGTACTTGCCGCTCGAAGGGCTGTCCAGGCATCCGATCAAATTCATCAGCGTGGATTTGCCGGAGCCGGAAGGGCCCATGATGGCGACATAGCTGCCGCGCGGAATTTCGACATCCACGCCGCGCAATGCGTGCACCTTCTCCGAGCCCATTTCGTAAGTCTTCCAGAGGGCTTCGGTCTTGATCACCACGCCGCGGTCAATCAGATCCTGGCGAAACGACTCCGCGGGCACTGTGTCCACAGGCATCGAAAGGGCTCCTTACGGCTTAGACGCGCCTCAACTCTTCTCGTCTTGCGATGTTACTTTGGGCGCCTGGTTATCCACTTTCACGGCGGCGTGCGGCCGCAAGGTGCGCAGGGCCTTGTAACTTCCGGTGATGATTTCGTCGCCTTCCTGAATGCCTTTGGTGATTTCAATGTCGGTCACACCGGTGATCCCCGTCTCGACGGCAATGAAGACGGCCTTGCCGGCGCGCACGACGAAGACGCCCTGCACCTCTTCCTTGTCTTTTTCCTTCTTGGCATTAGACGCCGCGGTGGACGCCGGGGTGCTGTTGGCCGCGAGGGTCACGCCGGAATCGCCTTTCTTTTTCTGCTGCTGCTTTTCGGCGTCCTCGAGTTCCTTGCGTGTGCGGACGGCCAAGGCTTGCAGCGGGATAGCCACGACATTTTTCTTTTCCGCGGTGCGAATCTTCGCGGTCGCGGAAAGTCCCGGCCGGATGTTGAGCGGCGGGTCATCGAGCGTCACGACGACTTTGAAGTCTTTGGCTTCCTGCGAGCCGGTGGTGGTCTGCGTGGTGGCCAGGCCGGAAGTGCGCAGCACGGCTTGCGTGCCGACTTCGGTGACGCGTCCCTTGAATGTTTTTCCGGGGATGGCGTCCACGGTGACGTCGCACGGCTGTCCGCGCTGGATGTTGACGATATCGGTCTCGTCCACTTTTAGTTCCGCGGTGACCACGGACATATCTGAGATGGTCATCAGGTAGCTGCCCGGAGAATTCTGGATGCCGGGGACGACGTTTTCGCCGACGCGCAGCGCGATATAGGTGACCACGCCGTCGATCGGCGCGGTGTAGGTGGTCTTGCGCAGGACGTCGCGCTGCCGGTTGAGCATGGCCTGGCTCTGCGCCAGTCCGGCGTGCGTCCGGTCCATCTCCGCCCGCAGTTGCGAGATGCGCGCCTGCGCGGAGGCGACTGCGGCCGTCGCGCTGTCATACGCGGCCTTGCGCGAGTCGTAATCCGACTTGGGGATCAAGCCGTCCTTGAAAAGTCCCTGGCTGCGCTCCCAATCGAGCCTGGCGTGCTCCATCTCCGATTGGCGTTGGATCAGGTCCGACTGTGCGGCTTTGTAACTCGCGTCGGCGGACTTGATGGAAGCCTCCGCGGAATTGAGCGCGGCTTGCTGGGCCTGGACGTCGGCGGCCGGCTGGACACTCTCCAGGTGCAGCAGGACGGCGCCCTTTCTCACTTTGTCGCCCTCTTTGACGACGATTTCGGTGATCTTACCCATGCCTTCGCCGAGAACATTGCTGTAAGTCTGCGGGGTAATCTGTCCCGACGCGGTCACGATGGAAGTGATGTCCTGCTTCCCAACCTTTGAGGTTTGAACGGTGACCACGCCCTGATTGGCTTTCTTGACGCTGTACAGGACGATCCCGCCCCCCACCGCGAGCACAACGACCCCGATTCCGACTTTTTGCCACGTCTTCATCTTTGGATTCCTTCTCTTCCTGCCTGTGCAGGCCCGCCCGTCCCACTCCAGCTATTATTACGACCCAGCGAGCCGAAAAGTTTCCTTTCTTCCGTGCCGGCCTTGCTGCTCTCCGCTCTAGCTGCCGATACTATGCGCTTGCAGGGGCAAGCCTTACCGGTTGGTTAGACACCGCAAAAGCCGAAAAAGTCCCCCTCGTCCAGGGCATCGGGATGGTCTTTCCGACCGGCTGTTTGCCAAGCTAGTCCGCCACAGCGACGTTGAGATCAGGACTCTGGTGCTGCGGAAAATCGGGTGAGAAACCTCGGCCCTCGACAGCTCCTTGCGGCAGAATCCTTTCGGTATCCAACCGCCGAACTACCATTGTAAGGCAGTTTGGCCGGAGGGGGAAGGGGCGTGCGAAGTTCAATTTCGGCGAGGATACCCCTCCGGCCGCTCTCCATTGCTGCTCAATCTTATACTAAGATTGTACTTGACATTTTAGGGGTTAAAACCCTAAGTTACGCGCAATACCTCCTCCTGGAGGCTGCCGATGCGAGCCTTGCGCCATTCCTTTCTTCTCCTCACCGTTTTCGTCTGGACCTCAATTACATTCGCTCAGACAAGACCTCAAGTTGTCCGCGACCATGTCTACGGCCCCGGAGGCCGGCTCATCGTCACCATCGAGCCTGACACCTATCCCCCCGATGGGCCATATTGGATCACCGCCTCACAGTCGGGCCCTTGTGCCATTGACGGCGTGGACCTCCAGTGGGACACCGCTACCGATATAGGCACCGGTCTTTCCTATTACGTCTCCCCGAATGGCCATACCACCGCGACCTCAGTGCACACAGGCGCGATGGGCGGCGAGTGGAATACATACTCCGTGTATGCCGTGGATCACGCGGGGAATGCTGGTCAAAGTGTCGAAGTGTCTATATTCATACCGCTCTGTATCAACTCTCTGTTCCCCAGGCGCTTCCTGTTTGCAGGTTTCTCTTCTCGATTCCCGGATGTCCGCCTGCTTGAAAAACCGTCAGACGAATCACCAGCAGCCATAGCTCTCCGACGCATCCGGCTCGATTTCTTGCGGTCTCATTCGTTTTTCTCCTCGCCATCTGGTTCGAGTCTAAGCAACCCGGGTCGCACGTCATCTCCAGCTCTTTTCCGGCGCATTCCCGCCAGTCCATCGGCAGCGGGCGCGGGAACAGGCGGTGAGCGATGAAAGGCCTCCCGATGAGGAATCCTCGCTTCTTAATCTCCGTTTCCGGCGCCATTCTCTGCGCGGCCCTGACCGCCTACGCGTCTTTCAGCCCTCCGAGCAGCGTGCCCTATACGGCGTCCGCCTATGCCGACCGGGCGGCGCGCAAGAATTTCACGGGGCTGACCAACCTTGCGGCCTATGTGAGTCCAGCAGCATGCTCCGCCCAAGCGAATCTGTTCAGTCAGGACGTTTATTACTCTGTTCCGGTTCTTTCTCTTTCCGGACGCGCAGGTTTGGGCCTCGCCCTAACTCTCTCCTATAACTCGAAGGTCTGGGTGAAAAGCGGCAGTACGATTTATTTTAACGGTGACCAGGGCTGGCCCGCCCCCGGCTGGCGGCTCGGATTTGGCCGGATTGACGGCGTTTATTCCGGCCCGGACAGCTACAACCACTACTACTACACTGCGCCGGATGGAAGCATTCACGATCTGCGGTACAACAGCACCAGCGGCCTCTACGAGAGCATCGATTCCACCTACCTCGATTTTAACGACTCTACGGGCGTGCTGCGGATGAAGGATGGGACCCAAATCACCTTCAGCAGCACCGGCGGCTACGTCCTTCCGACGCAGGTCAAGGACCGCAATGGAAACTACATCACCATCAATTACTCAGGGACAGGGCAACAGATTTCAAGCATTGTGGATACTCTGGGCCGTACCACGAGCTTTTCGTACAACGGGGACGGGACACTGGCCAGCATCAGCAAGAGCGGCTTTGGAAATGCATCGCGCACTTGGAGCTTCGGCTATACCAGTCTGACCCTCAGCTACAGTTTTGCCACATCGCTCACCGTCAATGCGCCTACAAGCGCAAAAATGCTGACCTCAATCACGTACCCCAATAGCACGCAGCAGACGTTTAGCTACAACGGCTATGGGCAATTGACCGAAGCCGACTTCAAATCCAGCAATTCCACCCTCCGCGGTAAAGTCCTCATCTCCTGGCAATCGGCTCCGGGTGGAGGCTGGACGGATTCCCCCACTCCGGCGAGCGTCGGAAACAACGACGGCACGAATACAAATACCTGGTCATTGTCCTTTGGCACCTATACAACCACGGTGACCGACCCGGCCAGCGTCGCAACCACGACGACTTTTCTTCAAACCAGTGGATGGGACGACGGCCTCCCGAGTCAAACCCAGGTCGGCTCAACCGCGCTCAGGACCGTTGCCAAGACGTGGGGCAACGACGGCACGTCCATAAATCCGCGGACCACTCGGGTAACGACAACTCTGAATGACACCAACCAGCAGTCCAAGGTGGAAACCGACTATACGTCCTACGGGAATCCCAGCGAACTTCGCGAGTACGACTACGGCTCCGGCACTACGGGATCCTTGGTTCGCACAACGGACTACACCTACGTTACGAACTCCAACTACACGAGTCGGCACATCCTTAGCTTGCCCGCCAGCGTCATCACCAAGAACAGTGGTGGCACGGCAAAATCCCGCACCGAGTTCACCTATGACGGTGCGACCCTAACCAGCGCTACAGGCGCATCGAATCACGACGACACAAATTACGGCACTAGCTTCACCTATCGCGGCCTCATCACGACGGTTACTCAATACACGGACGCAGCCACGCCTTCCGGGTCAATCACGCACACCAAGACTTACGACATGCTTGGCAATCTCCGAACTGAGGCCGCTGATTGCTGCGTTCAGAAGCAGTACAACTTCTCTTCTACGACGCAGTATTCCCAGCCGGACAGCGTCGTGCGCGGCTCTGGCACGACGCTCACCACCAGCGCAACCTACGATAGCTATACAGGGTTGCTTGCCAGTTCCACGGACGAGAACAATCAGACCGCCAGTTACAACTACGACGTCATGAACCGTCAAACTTTTCTCACTCGGCCTGACACCACAATCATTTCGACAAGCTACGACGATTCTGCGGCCAGCCCAGCAAGCACGGTTACGACGCCGATCACGTCTACCACCAGCATCAAGATGATGACGACCACCGATGGTTTTGGCCGGGCGACCCGCGTCACTGTCCTCGACACCAACAGCAACATTTTCTCGAAGGTGGACACGCAATTTGACGGTCTCGGGCGCGTCTCGCAAACGAGCCTGCCTTTCACGGGCACGAGCGCGTCATACTGGACCCAAAATCAATACGACGGGCTCGGTCGAGTGACAAAAGTCATTCCTGCGGATGGATCGTCTTCCTCGAATTACGTCGGCTTCAGCTATTCCGGCAATGCGACCACAATCACAGACCCGACGGGAAAACAGCAGAAGACGAAATCAGATGCTCTGGGCCATCGGACAGAGGTGGATGAGCCCGACCCGGCAAACAGCAACTCTTTGACTTTGGTCACTACCTACACTTACGACCCCATGAATAACCTGACCCAAATCAGCCAGGGTTCGCAGACCCGCACCTATACTTTTGACGATTTGGGCCGGAAGACCCAGGAAACCACTCCTGAGGCGGGCACGGTCAGCTATCAGTACAATAGCTACAGCAAGTTGACTCAAAGGACGGACGCGCGCGGCGTTGTTACCACATACTCCTACGATTCGACCCTGAACCGCCCCACCCAAATCTCTTACAACGTCTCGGGCACCAGCGCCGTCTCCACTTCGTCTGTCAGCTACACCTATGGCACGAGCACAGCGTCGTACAACAATGGCCGGCTGACGCAGATGACTGACGGCCTGGGGACTGAGTCTTTTACTTACGACCAGCTTGGGCGCACCACGCAAGTCCAGAAGGTGGTCTATAATGTGACCTATACGACCAGCTATACGTTTAACCTGGCCGGTGAGGTCGTCACCATGACCTATCCCTCGGGTAAGGTCATCAAGAATAATTACGACGCCATCGGGCGCCTCGCCAGCGTCCAAAACAATTCCACCAGCGCGTACTACGCATCGAGCGCGGCTTACAATACGGCCAACCATTTGACCGGTTTCACCTACGGAAATAGCGCGACCGCGAGCTACGGCTACTCCTCTCAACGCCTGCAACTGAGTTCGTTGAGCTATTCGAGCGGTGCATCCACTTTGCTCAGCCTCACCTACGGCTACACCCAGAACGGCGGCAACAATGGAGAGATCACCACCATCACCGACAATGTGGATTCCGGGCGAACCGCGTCTTACGCGTACGACTCTTTGCATCGGGTGAGCACCGCTTCCACGAGTGGCTCGACGAATTATCCGGCCTGGGGACTTTCCTGGACCTACGACCGCTACGGCAACCGCACCGCCCAGAGCGTGACGTCCGGCTCCGGACCGTCGAACTCCGTCACCGTGAGCACCAGCACCAACCGCATCACCTCTATGGGCTCATCCAACTTCACCTACGACTCGAACGGCAACCTGACCCAGGACGACCTCTACAAATACAAGTACGACGCCGAGAATCGCATGGTGGAAATGGACCAGCCCAACGGAACTACGATTACCACTTACGCTTTCGACGGCCATTCCCTGCGCATCGTCAAGGTCTGGGGCGCCAGCCGCTTCTTTGACATCTACGCCGGGTCGCAGCTCATCTCCGAGTTCGAGGATGCCGCCTCAAACACCTATTCCTCCGGCACCACGCCGGGAACCGCGTCAGCCGATTCGGGTTCCACCCTTCTCTACCAGCACGCCGACCATTTGACCGCGCGGCTCACGACCGACAATAGCGGCAATCTCTCCAACCAGCAGGGGCATTTTCCATTCGGTGAGAGTTGGTATTCCAACGGCACCGCCGACCCCAGCGTCGAGCGCAAATTCACCACCTACCAAAGAGATGACGAATCCGGCTCCGGACAGCTCAATTACGCCGTTTTCCGTGAACACGCCGCCCGCATCGGCCGCTTCAATATGGCTGACCCGGTGCGCGGAACGATTTCAAACCCGCAGCGGCTCAACCGCTACGCGTACGTCCTGAATGCCCCCACGGTGCGTCGAGATCCGCGCGGCCTCGCGCCGTGCGACACCGGTCCTGACTCTGAGTCTTGTCAGCCCTTAATCTACGAGGCGGACAGCAGTATCGTCGGCAGTTTCGGGCAGGTTGGGGGCTTTGTGGGAGCGTCCGAGGCTGCTCGGCAACAGCAAATGGGTCTCGCGTCTTGGATCTATGCAATTCCCGTCGGCCCCAGTTCCGGCGGGGGAGGCGTCGGGATCGATCCTATTGGTGGAGGCGGTCTCGGCTGGAGCGGGTTCTGGAACTGGGATCCCATACAGGATATTGAGTGCACTCTGTGCAAGGCCGCGTGCGAATATGCACGAGGCGTCAGATCTTTTGGCTGCTTCATGGTTCAGATAGGCTGTTGGCTTCATGACTGCGTAATCGAACCCGGCGGAAAGACCTGCCAGGAGAACGTGCAAGCCAACTACAACGTCTGCATACAAGATTGCAAGGCTAAGTTTTATTGTGGCGGTCATCGTCCAGAAAACTAAAGGAATCTTTGGGCAGGGGAGCTAAGTACAACCTACTCCTATTGTTCCTCCAGTAGGAGAGTTGGAGATATCGCGATGAAACCTTGGGCCAGCAAAATATTGAGGTTATTAGGAGTGATCAATCTGGCAATCGGCGCTTTTGGCTTGGCCCTTGTGGTCAACGGTCTGCGCAGCTACGCCACTCAACAGGAGCTGCGATTCGAGGGGTACGCCTACTTCTTCTCTGTGTCATTCAATCTCGTTTGCCTTCTTGTGCTGCTGCTGTCAGGACTCCTGCTGTGGCGCCGGGACGGCCGCGGAATCAAACTGTCGAAATGGCTCTTCGGAATAGAGATCGCTTATTTTGTCGCAACTGCTTTGCTGAGCCTTTGGCTAACCTCATCGCAAAATCCAGCGGTGCGTGCTGTGGGATTGAGTATCGCCGCAGTGGGCGGGACGGGCAATATGGGCATTGCCCTTCAGATCGTCACAGGCTACCCCATTATCGCGCTGGTTCTGCTAACACTTATTGGAAGATCGTTGCGTCACACGAAGAGTGAGGCCCGGTTGGCCTGAGTACGCTATGGCTGCCCCGCTATGAAGGGGCAAACCTGAGTCAAGCCGCGCAAGCATCTGAGAAGCGGGAGGGCATGGAAATGACGAAACGAATTCTGTTGGTACGTTTGACGGCGACATTGACGCTGTTCATGTTCGCCGCGCGTGCGCAGAATCTTCAGATCTCTACAATACAGGTCACCGCCACCGGCTTCATCACCGACACACTTTCAGGTCGAACCGGGGCGACGGCAACTCACATTGCCGCCACCAAGCGCAACGTCGCTGCAGGCATGGCCAAGTACGCCGTGTACGACGAGAAGACCAAACAGCTCTACATCCTCGACCCGCAGGACACCGCCGCCGCGTATCTTGAACTCGGCCAGCGCGTTACCGTCACTGGCACATTGGCATCGACTCCGATGATCCGCGCAGGTCAGATGGTGGACCCGCGCACCAACGAAGTGAAGGATTTCCATCGGCCCGCAAAGGATTCCACTCCCGTCGCCGGCGCCCTCACCATCACCTCCATCGCCCTGGCTCCTCCACCGGCGCCCCCGGGCGCGCCGAAATCTCAATAACGCGCACCTTCCAGACTTCCCCGAACCGCAGAGGGCGGAGACGAGCTCTCCGCACTGCCGGAGCAGGCCGCCAACGTGAAAGGGAAAACGGCACCGGCAAGAGTGCCGACGCTACCCGGAGACGGCAATGCGCCGGGCAACCCGCGGGCGGGAGGGCGGTTCCAACCTACCAACTGGGGTGGGGGTAACAGCAAGGGGGGAAACATAGATTGACGTGCCTCCGCACAGGGGATAGAATTCCGGTTTGGTAGCCGGGGCGAGGTGTATCCATGGTACGGTCTCTTCGTGTTTTCCTGAGTTTCCTGATTTCGGGCGGGCTGCTGTTGGCGCCGTCCGCCTACGCGCAAGATAAGCAAGACAAAAAAGATAAGTCCGGGCAGGCGGCTCCGCAGAGTGAGAAAGAGCGCAAGAACCAGAACAAAAAGCTCCTGAAGGAGCTGGACGACCAGTACAAAGACTGGCTGAAGGTAGACGTCGCCTACATCATCACGGACGAGGAACGCACCGCCTTCCTGCGGCTTACGACCAACGAAGAGCGCGAGTCATTCATCGAAAACTTCTGGAACCGGCGCAACCCGAACCCCGACTCCGTGGATAACGAGTTCAAGGAAGAGCACTACCGCCGGATCGCTTACGCCAACGAGCATTATGCCTCCGGGATCCCCGGCTGGAAGACCGATCGTGGGCGCATCTACATCATCTGGGGCAAGCCGGACGAAATCGAATCACACCCCAGCGGCGGGGCTTATCAGCGGCCGTCGGAGGAAGGCGGGGGCTCGACGTCCACCTATCCGTTCGAGCGCTGGCGCTACCGGTATCTGGAATGCTGCGGGACGGACGTCAACCTGGAATTCGTGGACCCCAGCGGCACGGGCGAATACCACCTGACCATGGACCCGTCGGAAAAAGACGCGCTGTTGTACGTGCCCGGAGCGGGACTGACGGACATGGAAGCCATGGGGATGGCCAGCAAGACAGACCGGTTCACGCGCAGCGACGGCACGCACCTGGGAACTTCGCAGTCCGCGACACCTGCCCGGATGAACCAGTTCGACCGGCTGGAACTCTACGCCAAGGTGCAGGCGCCGCCGCCGGTAAAGTTCAAGGATCTGGAAGCGGTGGTGACCGCGCGGCTGGTCCGGAACCAAATTCACTTCGACTATCGCACCGATTTCGTCCGGGTGACGCCGGAGACGGTGCTGGTGCCCATCACCGTGCAGATCCCGAACCGGCAACTCACGTTCAACGCCAAGGACGACGTGCACTCGGCGGTGATGAACCTCTTCGGGCGCGTCAGCACGCTTACCGGCCGCACGGTGCAGACGTTTGAGGACGTGATCTCGCGCGACTTCCCGGACTCGCTGCTGCAGCAATCGTTGGCGGGTTCCTCGATCTATCAGAAGGCGCTTCCGCTGCGTCCGGGACTCTATCGCCTGGACCTGGTGATCAAGGACGTGCAGAGCGGAAACGTCGGCGTGATAAATACGGCGCTGCGCGTGCCGCGCTACGCGGAGGACAAACTGGAATCCAGCAGCCTGATTCTGGCCGACCAGATCGAGCGCGTTCCGGCCAAGCAAATCGGGCTGGGACAATTCGTGCTGGGCGATTCCAAGGTCCGCCCGCGGATGAATTCCGAATACACGACAGCCGATAACATGGGCGTCTATTTGCAGGTGTACAACCTGAAGGTGGATGAGACGACGCACAAATCGGATACCGCGATCCACTACAGCGTGACGCGAGACAAAGAAGCGCAGCCGGTCTACCAGAACGACCAGACCGGAAAACAGATCGGCCAGACCGGCGATCAAATCACCATTCAGGGAATGCTGGCGCTCGCGAACCTGGCCCCCGGCAAGTACAAATTCGAGATCCAAATCAAGGACAAGCTCGCCAATCAAGATTTGCTCCGCTCGGCGGAGTTCACCGTAAAACCCGCGGCCCCCAGCCCCAAAGCCGCGGCCAGCAATTCGCCTGGGAGGTGAAACGTCGTGATGTTTCGACGAACAAGGGCCCTGGCGTGGATGGCAGCCGCCATCCTTTCGGCCGCAGTCGCGGCGCAAGCAGCGCCGCCCAACTTCGGCAAAATCTCCGGTGTGGTGGTGGATCCGGCCGGGACTCCGCAGATGGGAGCGACGGTCTGGGTGACTGCGGAAGGACTGCTGGGCGCGGCTCCCATTGAGGTACTGACGAACCAGCGCGGCGCCTTTGTCACCGATCACCTGGTCCCCGGGCAATATTCATTGAAGGTCACACTGGCCGGGTTCCTGCCCGGGCTGGAGCGGCACGTCAAAGTCAGCTCGAACTTCACCACGCTGGTGCGCATCGAGCTCGATACGATGTTCGCCTCGCTCGACCGCCTGCGGCGCCATTCCGA